>JAMPXO010000084.1 GCA_023701125.1 Vicinamibacteria bacterium
CGGCGACGGCCGGCTCGGCCAGCTCGTCGCCCGCGTGTTGCGCGCGCACGGCGCCGAGGTGCTCGTGGCCGGCCATCACGAGCGCAAGTGCGCGCTGCTGCGGGCGGTGGGCGTCGACGCCCGGGTCCGGCCCGAGCTGGAGCCGCAGAGCTACGAGCTGGTGGTGGAGGCCACGGGCCGGGCCGAGGGCTTCGCCGTGGCGCGCGCGGCCGTGCGTCCGCGTGGCACGCTGGTACTGAAGACCAGCCACGGCGCGCCGCTGGCCGTCGACCTCGCGGCGCTGATGGTGGACGAGGTCTCGCTGGTCGGCTCGCGCTGCGGCCCGGTGGACACGGCGCTGATGTGGCTCGCCAGCGGTCGCGTCGATCCCCTGCCGCTGGTCGACGCGGTGCTGCCGCTGACCGTGGATGCGTTCGATGCGGCGGCGCGGCCGGGCGCGCTCAAGGTGCTGGTCCAGCCCTGAGCGCGGCCGGGCGCGCTCTAGCGGAAGCGAAGCTCGCGGTCCGTCGGCGACATGTAGCGCACCCGCGCCATCAGCTTCAGGCGCGCGCCGTCCTCGAGGTGGACCTTGATCGAGCCGCGCAAGACCCCCCCGCCGGCGGGCCCGCCGGCCAGGGTCAGCTCGTGGGCGCCCGTCGGCAGCTTCGAGAGATCGGCCTGGCCCTTGCCGTTCTGGCGCGCGACGCCGCGGGCCCCGAACCGCACGTCCACGCTGCCGACGACCTCGTTGCCGACGCGGATCTCGAACTTCATCACGTCCACCGTGTCGGGCGCGAGGTGGTCCTGCACGGCGTCGACCTCGAGCGACAGCTTGCCGTTGCGCGGGCTCCCGGGAGCTGCGGCCCGCTCCGGCGCAGCGCTGGGCCTGGCCGTGGCCGGCGGCCGCTTCGACGGCGCGGTGCGCGGCGTCGACCGTTGGGCGGCGGCGTCCGGCGCGGGTTCGACGGGCTTCGGCTCCGCGGAGACCACCGGCTCGGCTTCCGTCGTGACGGGCTCGGTCTGGGACGGCTCCGGCACCGGCGCCGCCGTCGGCTCGGGAGCGGGCTCGGGTGTCGGTGCCAGCGCGACCTGCTCCTGGCGCGGCTTCCACCACAGGAAGTAGCCCGCGACCGCTCCTGCCACCGTCATCGCGCCGAGCCCGAGCAGGCCCAGCGCGACCACCCACAACCAGCGGCTCGAACCCTGGTTCGCGCTCACTTGCCGCGCCCCTTCTCCGCGCGCTCCTTCTGCCGGGCCTGCGCGGCTTCGTCGTCGAGGTAGGTGACCTTGCGTTTCGTCTTCTGCTCCAGCAGGTCGAGGGTCGGGTAGACCAGGTCCTTGCCCAGCTCGAAGCTGGCCGTGCGTTCGCTGCCCTTCGGGTCGCGGTACGTCAGGGTCAGGAAGTGGGCACGGCTGCCGAGCTTGCCCTTCTTCTGGCCGTAGTCGATGTCGAGGATCCGCGCCCAGCCGATCTCCAGCGAGCCCTGGCCTTTCTCGGCCAGGAACACGAAGCCCTTGTCGGTGTCGGTGATCAGCACGCCCTCGGACTGCAACGGCACGCCCCGGGTCGTGCCGCCCGTGAACTGCGCCTCGCGCTTGCCGACGGCCCACGCCGGCGCCGCTGCCAGCAGCAGCACCAGCACCACGATCTTTCGTGTCGCGCTCACCCTGCCTGCCTCCTCCGGCCGCGTCAGCCCACGACGAACGTCGGCACGCTGCCGCCGCCGGCGCTGACGTTGATCACCGACGAGCGCGAGGCGCGGGTCACGGCCCCGGGCTCGGCACCCTCGACGTAGAACGGGTTCACGTTGACCTTGAACGAATCGAACGCGAGCGCGCCGTCGCGCCACACGGGGAACGGTTCCTCGGGGATCGCGACCCGCTCCTGCACCACCCACGTGGAGCCCGCGCCCTCGTGAATCGCCCGCGCCCACTCGTCGGCGGGCGTCTCGTCGCCGACGAACACGGCCCGGCCGCCGTAGCCGTGGGCGGGCTTCAGCACCAGCCGAGGGCGGGCCTCGAGCGCGTACTCGACCAGGTCGCGCCGCGCGCCGCCCGGCACCCGGGTGGGCCGCGCCTCCAGCTTGCGGGTCCACGGCAGCACCCGCGCGCAGAAGGCGCGCTCGTCCGCGTCCAGCAGCTTCTCCGCGCTCTCGTCGTCGGTCAGCAGCGCGAACAGCGCCTTGTCCTCGGAGAGCTGGCAGCGGAAGGAGTTGACGAAGGCCGCCGCCTGCGTCTCGTAGGCGCGCAGGAACGGGCCGACGTCGGCCTCGCGATCGAGCAGCTCCGAGAGCACGGTGCGGCGGTAGACGACGTCGATCGCCTCCCCGTGCAGGACCAGCCGCCCGCTGGCGAGCTCGAACTCGCACGGGTCCGCCAGCACGCAGGCGACGCCGCGGGCGGCGAAGGCCTCGCGCAGGATCTCCTGGTCGGGCAGGGTCTTGACCTCGGCGAAGTCGACGATCGCCACCCGCGGCGACGGAACCCTCGGAGCGGCGCGGAGCACGGCGTCGACCAGCAGCGGCGACGACGGCACGTACGACATCGGGTGGCGCCGCGAGACCGCCTGGAACACCGGCAGCGCCGCGATCACCTCGGCCATCCGGTCGCCGTATCCGAAGCCGGCCGGCGCGTCGGAGTTGATCTCGATGAAGCGCGGGCCGTCGGGGGTCAGGAAGCCGTCGACGCGGGAGAGCACGACGTCGGGCGGCGGCGTGGCCATCGCCGCGTAGCGGGCGTGCGCGCGCGGCAGGCCCAGCCAGTCGGCCAGCGCGTACGCGTCGCCGCCCTTCGCGGTGCGGGCGACGCGGGTGGCGATCTCGATCAGCCGCTGGCCGTCGCGCACGAGCGCCAGGCCCTGCGCGCGGCCGACCAGGTGGGGCCGCACGAAGCTGGCCATCGGCGTGCCGTCGAAGGTGACGCCGCGGCGCACGAACTGCTCGCGCAGCCGCTCGTGCTGGGCCTGCGCGGCCGCCGGGTCTCGCTCCAGTGCCTCGTGGTAGGCGGCGACGGCCGCAGCCACCTCCGGCGCGAGCGTCATCTAGACCGCGGGCTCCGCGGCGTCGAACACCACGCGACCGCCGACCAGCGTCAGCCGCGGCCAGCCCGTGAGCTCGAGCCCGCCGAACGGCGTGTTGCGCGACTTGCTGGCGAAAGTCTCGGGCTCCACCCGGGCGCGGCGGGCGAGGTCGAGCACCGTCACGTCCGCGGGCGCGCCCGGCGCCAACGTGCCACCGGGCAGCCCCAGCACCCGCGCGGGCGCCGAGGACATCCGCTCGACGAGCTGGACGAGGGTCAGGTGGCCCGCGCGCACGAGGCGGTCGAGCGCCAGCGGCACCGCGGTCTCGAGGCCCACGATGCCGAACGCGGCCTGGTCGTACTCGACCCGCTTGTCGTCGACCGTGTGCGGCGCGTGGTCGGTGGCGATGCAGTCGATGGTGCCGTCCTTCAGCCCGGCCAGCACCGCCAGCCGGTCGCGCTCGTTGCGCAGCGGCGGGTTCATCTTGGTCGCGGTGTCGTACTCGCGCTCGCGCACCAGCTCGTCGATCAGCAGCAGGTGGTGGGGCGTGGCCTCGGCCGTGACCTTGACCCCGCGCGCCTTGCCGCGGCGCACCGCGTCGACGGCCGCGGCGGTGGAGAGGTGGGCGATGTGCACGCGGCCGCCGGTCAGCTCGGCCAGCGCGATGTCGCGCTCGACGATCACCGACTCGGAAACGGCCGGTGCGCCGCGCAGGCCGAGCCGGGTGGCGACCGGGCCCTCGTTCATGCAGCAGCCGTGCGATAGCGTCGGGTCCTCGCAGTGGTCGATGACGACCAGACCCAGGCCCTTTGCGTACTCGAGCGCGCGCCGGAACACCAGCGCCGAGCCGACCGGGCGGCCGTCGTCGGAGACGGCGACGGCGCCCTCCTTCTGCATGTCGGCGTACTCGGCCAGCTCTTCGCCGAGCGAGCCCTTGGTGATCGCGCCGATCGGGTACACCCGCACCGAGGCCGCCTCGCGCGCGCGGTCCATCACGAAGCGGGTGACGGCGGCGGAGTCGTTGACCGGGGTCGTGTTGGGCATCGCGCACACGGCCGTGAAGCCGCCGCGGGCCGCGGCCCGGGTGCCGGTCGCGATCGTCTCCTTGTCCTCGCGGCCCGGCTCGCGCAGGTGGACGTGGATGTCGATGAAGCCCGGCGCCACGACGCAGCCCGCCACGTCGCGCACGGCCGCGCCGCGGGGCTGCAGTTTCGGCCCCAGCTCGGCGACCTTGCCGGCCTCGATCAGCACGTCCTGCACGGCGTCCACGCCGCGGGCCGGGTCGATCACGCGGCCCCCGCGCAGGAGCAGCCGGTCGCTCATGCTTCGCCTCCCCCGCCGCCCAGCAGCAGGTACAGAACCGCCATCCGCACCGCGACGCCGTTGGTGACCTGGTCGAGGATCACCGAGTACGGGCCGTCGGCCACCTCGCTCGCGATCTCCACCCCGCGGTTCATCGGGCCGGGGTGCAGGATGATCACGTCGGGCTTCGCCTTCTTCACCCGCTCCACCGTGAGCCCGTAGAGCGTGTGGTACTCGCGGGTGCTGGGCAGGAACGCGCCGCTCATCCGCTCGCGCTGCAGCCGCAGCATCATGATCGCGTCGGCGCCTTCGATCGCCTCGTCGATCCGGGTCGTGACCGGGGCGTACTGCTCGACGCCGATCGGCAGCAGCGGCGGCGGGCCGCACAGGATCGGCCTGGCGCCCAGCTTCGTCAGCAGCAGCGCGTTGGAGCGCGCCACCCGCGAGTGCACGACGTCGCCGACGATCGCCACCTTCAGGCCCTCGATCCGGCCCTTCTTCTGGCGCAGCGTCAGCGCGTCGAGCAGGGCCTGGGTCGGGTGCTCGTGGGCGCCGTCGCCGGCGTTGACGATCGACGCCTTGCAGTGGCGGGCCAGGAAGTGCGGCGCCCCCGACGAGCCGTGGCGCATGATGATCATGTCGGGGTTCATCGCCTCGAGGTTCTTCGCCGTGTCGAGCAGCGTCTCGCCCTTCTGCACGGAGGAGGTGGCGGTGGCGATCGACAGGCTGTCGGCGGAGAGCACGCGCTCGGCCATCTCGAACGACGAGCGGGTGCGGGTCGAGGCCTCGTAGAACAGGTTGACGACGCTGCGACCGCGCAGCGTGGGCACCTTCTTGATCGGCCGCCCCAGCACCTCGCGCATCGTCTCGGCCGTGTCGAGCAGGGCGACGATGTGCTCGGCCGCCAGCGGCTCGATGCCGAGCAGGTGCCGGTGCGGGAACGGCGCGCTCATCGTTTCCTCCGCGGCGCAGTCTTCTTGCGGGCGGCGGGCCGTGCGGGCCGCGCCGCCTTCTTCGCCGCCGGGGCCTTCTTCACGGGCGCCTTCCCGGCGGCCGGCCTGTGCACCACGAGCTGCGGTGCCTTGGGCAACTCAGGCGCGGGTGCCGGCTGCGGAGGCGCCACGGGCGCCGGCCCCGGCTCCAGCAGCCAGACCGACTCCTCGCCGTCCTGGGCCGAGAGCCGCACCTCGACGATCTCCTCGCGGGCCGTGGTCACCGTCTCGCCGACGTAGTCGGCGCGGATCGGCAGCTCGCGGTGGCCGCGGTCGCAGAGCACGGCCAGTTCGATCCGCGCGGGGCGGCCGAAGTCGACCAGCTCGTCGAGCGCGGCGCGCACCGTGCGGCCGGTGAACAGCACGTCGTCGACGACGATCACCACCCGGCCGTCGATCGCGACCGGGATCGCGGTGCCGCGGGTCAGCGGGTGCGGCGCGATCGTCGTCAGGTCGTCGCGGTAGAGGGTGATGTCGAGGCTGCCGACCACGGGGCGCGCCGGCAGTCGCGCGGCCAGCCGCTCGGCCAGCGGCACGCCGCGGGTGTGGACCCCGACCAGCAGCAGGCGCGCGGTGTCGGGGTGGCGCTCGCAGATCTCGGCGGCCATCCGCGACAGCGTGCGGTCGAGCCGCGCGGCGTCCATCAGGCACAGGCGTTCACGGAAACCGCGGGGAGGGGTCATGGCGTTGCCGCGCGCTCGCTTCGCGCGGGCCGATGCTAACAGGCCGTGGGCCGGAGCCGCACGTTCACGGTTCTTCGGGCAGCGGCGGCAGGTCGTCGAAGCCGACGTCCTCGGTCACCGGCGTCACCGCGATGCTGCGGTAGCTCGGGATCCAGGTCACCGGCTGGGCGCGGGCGGGATCGACCACCTCGACCAGCACCCGCCCCTCCATGTCGCGGGCGACAGGCAGGCCCATCAGGTAGAGCAGGGTCGGCGCCAGGTCGAGGATCGACGCGCCGTCCACCAGCGCGCCCGCGCGGATACCGCCACCGGCGAACAGCACGAGCCCGTCGGGCGCGCCTGCGTGGCTGCCCGCCTGGTCGGGCAGTCCCAGCGCCAGCGAGGCGAGCCGCCGCCAGAACGGCACCGGCTCCATGCCGTAGGTCGACACCACCACCAGCACGTCGTCCGGCGCCAGCGACTGGGCCAGTTCTCCCACCTGCTGGCTGACCCAGCCGAGATAGCGCGGCAGCACGTGGCCGTAGCGGCGCGCCTGCTCCGGGCTCACGTCGCCGAAGGCGTCGGGCCGCGAGAAGCGCAGGAACACGTGGCCGGTCGCGTCGAGGCCGTGGAAGAGCAGCGCGTAGAACGACGGGTCGTACGCCTGCCGCAGCATCGCTCCCGCGCGGGAGTAACTGAGGTCGGGGGCGAGCGCACGTTCGACCAGCTCGCGCCGCCACGGCAGCCCGTCCTCCGCGCCGGAGCCGGTGAGGTCGACGAACTCGGCCAGCAGCGCCGGGTCCACGTCGCGCGCCTCCACGGTGCGGGCGCTCGCCTCGGGCCACAGGTCGGGCGGGTACAGGGTCGAGGCGGCGCGGGCCGGGTCTTCTCGCAGCAGGTGGAAATAGGGCGAGAGCACGAAGCCGCGCAGCTTCTCGGGCGGGTGGGTGCCCCACACCCGGACCAGCCCGGCGCCCTGGCCGAAGGCGTCGAGCGCGTTCCAGATCGCCGGCCGGCGCCGCGAGGCCGGGCCGATCGCCACCCGGCTGACGAAGCCGAAGCGCTCGAGCAGGGTCACGAACGCGCCCTTGGGCAGCAGGTCGACCGGGGTGGGGCTGCCGGGCAGGCGATAGCTCGCGAAGCTCTTCACGCCGTGGACGTGGGGCAGCGTGCCGGTGGCGAGCGTCGCCCACAGCGGCGGCCCCTCGGTCGGTTCGATCGTGCCGAGCGGGCCCCACGCGCCGCGCCGCATCAACCGCTCCAGCGCGGGCGCGTCGCCGGCGGCGATCGCCTGCCGCAACGGCTCGGGGCCGAGGCCGTCGATGCCCACCAGCACGATCCGGCGCTGCGGGCGCACGGCCTCCAGCGCGGCCGTCGCCGGCACCGGGCTGGCGGCCGGCGGGGCCGGCACCAGCGCCAGCGGCCCGAAGCCGCTGGCCCCTGCCGCGACGATCGACAGCGCGGCGGACAGCGCGCGGCCGCGCAACGGGTAGAGCACGGCGTCGACGCCGATCAGCAGTTGCACGACGGCCAGCACGGCGAGCAGCGCCGCGGCCGCCGCCAGCGCGCGCACGGACGCCGGCGGGATCGACCAGCGGTAGCTCAGCAGGTTGAGCCAATAGAGTGCCGCTGCGAGGCTGGTGGTGACGAGGGTGAGCGAGCCGAACCAGGGCAGGCTCTCGATCGGCGGCCGGGTGACCTCGGGCCAGAAGCGGAAGGTCGCGGCGACCAGCGCGGCGCCCAGCGACAGGGCGAACGCGCCCGCGAAGTAGGGCAGGAACAGCCCGCTCACCAGCGCGGGCCACTCGGCGAACAGCGACAGCTCGGGGTTCAGGAACAGCGTCAGGGTGACGACGTTCAGGGCCAGCAGCCCCGCCGACACCGCCGCCGAGATCGCCGTGCGCCGCGCCACGCGTCAATCCTCCGCGATCCGCGGCGAAAAGCGAAAGCGGCTTGGTAGACTGCGGCCACTCGTGACGGAGGTGTCGATGCGAAGCCTTGTGCTCCCTCTCGCGGCCACAGCCGCCCTCGCCGCTGCCGCGCCGGCCACGGCCGACTGGCCAGAGGTCAAGCAGCGCGGTGCGCTGCGCGTGCTGGCGGTGCACGAGGACCTGTTCTTCAGCCTCAAGGAGGGTGCGGCGCCGGGCTTCGACCGCGAGGTGCTGGAGGGCTTCGCGCAGCTCCACAAGCTGAAGCTCGAGGTGGTCCAGGCCGGGACCTGGGACGCGATGATCCCGTCGCTCGAGGCCGGCAAGGGTGACCTGATCGCGGGCGGCTACGCGATCACCGAGGAGCGCCAGAAGCGGATCGCGTTCACGAGCGAGGTGTTCCCCTCGCGCAAGGTGGCGTTCAACCGCAAGCCGGCGGCACCGATCGCCAGCCTCGACGCGCTGCGCGCGGAGAAGGTCTGCACGGTCAAGGGCACCAGCATGGCGCAGGAGGTCGCGGCCGCGCAGGTGCCGGCGGCCAACGTGGTGTTCGTGGCGTCGGGCACGATGCCGCAGGCGCTCAAGGACGGCGCGTGCAGCGCGGTCGTGCTCGGCGTCGAGCACGCGATCAGCCAGCGCCAGAAGGACCCGGCGATCCAGCTCGGCGTGTTCCTCGGCCAGCCCGGCTCGCTGGCGTTCGGCCTGCGCAAGGCCGACCCCGCGCTGCAGGCCGAGCTGTCCGCCTACCTCGACAACTTCCGCAAGAGCCCGAGCTGGAGCCGGCTGGTCGTCAAGTACTTCGGCGCGGAAGCTGCCGAGGTGCTGAAGAAGGCGCGGGAGAAATAACTCGCCGACGATGCCCACCAACCGCGACGTCGTGCTGGTCGACAAGCAGGCCCTCGGTGGCCCCTACTTCGTGCTGACGTTCGAGCACGCGGAGGTGGCGACCGAGGGCCGCGCCGGCCAGTTCGTGATGATCAAGGCCGGACAGAGCGCCGAGCCGCCGCTGCGGCGGCCGTTCTCGATCCTCGCCACCGATCCCGCGCAGGGCCGCTTCAGGCTGTTCGTGAAGGCGATCGGACAAGGCACCCGGGCACTGTGTGCCTTGCAGCCGGGCGAGCCGGCGCAGTGCCTGGGCCCGCTCGGCCGGCCGTTCACGGCGCCCGCCGCCGACGAGGAGCCGCTGCTCGTCGCCGGCGGCTACGGCATCGCCCCGTTCCTGCTGATGAGCCACGAGCTGCGCGCGCGCGGCGTGACCGCGCGGGTGTTCTACGGCGGGCGCACGGCCGCCGAACTCCAGTTGCGCGAGCCGTTCGCGGCGGCCGGCGTGCCGCTCGTGCTGTCGACCGACGACGGCAGCCTCGGCTTCCCCGGCCGCGTCACCGGCGCCCTGGAAGCCCACCTCGACAGGGGCGGCGACGGCCGCCGGCCGCGGCTCTACGCTTGCGGCCCCGACCCGATGCTGCACGCGGTCGCGGCGCTCGCGGCCCGCCGCGGGCTCGCCGCCGAAGTCAGCCTCGACCCGTGGATGGGCTGCGGCGTCGGCACCTGCCTCGGCTGCGTCGTCAAGATCCAGGGCCCGGAGCAGGAGCGATGGAAGTACCGCTGCGCCTGCACCGAGGGCCCCGTGTTCGATGCGACACACGTCGTGTGGCCGGGCGACGCGACCTCCGCGGCGGCGGGAGCGGCGCGATGAGCTCCTCGCCCCCCAACCTCGCCGTCGACTTCGCGGGCGTGAAGCTCAAGAACCCGCTGGTCGCCGCCTCAGGCACGTTCGGCTACGGCGTCGAGTACGAGGGCATCCTCGACCTCTCACGACTCGGCGGCCTCGTCTCCAAGGGCCTGTACATGACGCCGCGCGACGGCAACCCGACGCCGCGGCTGGCCGAGACGCCGCACGGGCTGCTCAACGCGATCGGCCTGCAGGGCGTGGGCGTGCGCGCCTTCGCCCGCGACGTGCTGCCGCGCCTCGCCCGCCACGACACCGCGGTCTTCGTCAACGTCTGCGGCGACAGCATCGACGAGTACGCCGAGGTCGCGGCGGTGCTGGAGGACGCTCCGGGCGTCGCCGGGCTCGAGATCAACATCTCCTGCCCCAACGTGAAGAAGGGCGGGCTGGCCTTCGGCAACGACCCGGCGATGACCCACGCGGTCGTGGCCGCGGTGCGCAAGGTGACGAAGCGGCCGCTGATCCCCAAGCTCTCGCCCAACGTCTCCGACATCGCGACCTTCGCCCGGGCCTGCGCCGACGCCGGCGCCGACGGCCTGTCGTGCATCAACACCCTGCTCGGCATGGCGATCGACGTCGAGACCCGGCGGCCGAAGCTGGCCTACGGCACGGGCGGCCTGTCCGGCCCCGCGATCCGCCCGGTCGCGGTGCGGATGACGTGGCAGGTCGCGCGGGCGGTGAAGCTGCCGATCTTCGGCATCGGCGGCATCAGTTGCGCGGCCGACGCGCTCGAGTTCCTGATCGCCGGCGCCACCGCGGTCCAGATCGGCACCGCCAACTTCGTCGACGCCGGCGTGTACGAGAAGATCCTCACCGGCCTGACCGACTACCTCGTGCGCCACGGCCTCACGGACATCCGCCAGGTCGTGGGCACGCTCGAGATTCCGGAGCGAACATGAACCCGCGGGATCGCCTGATCGTCGCCCTCGACGTGCCCGGCGCGGACCCCGCGCGCGCGCTGGTCGGGCGGCTCGCCGGCAGGGTCGGCATGTTCAAGGTCGGCCAGCAGCTCTTCACCGCCGCCGGCCCCGCGTTCGTGCGCGAGCTGACCTCCGCCGGCCACGGGGTGTTCCTCGACCTCAAGTACCACGACATCCCGAACACGGTCGAGCACGCGGTGGCCGCAGCGGCGACGCTCGGCACCCGCCTCGTCAACGTCCACGCGCTGGGCGGCCGGGCGATGATCGCGGGCGCCGCGAAGTCGTGCGCGGGCTCCGGCACGAAGCTGCTGGCCGTGACGATCCTGACCAGCCACGACGCCGCCTCGCTGCGCGAGATCGGCCTGCCGATGGCGATCCCCGACGCCGTTCGCCACCTCGCACGGCTGGCGCAGCACGCGGGCGCCGACGGCGTCGTCGCCTCGCCCGAGGAGATCGCGCTGATCCGTGCGGAGTGCGGGCCGGGCTTCCTGATCGTGACCCCGGGCATCCGCCCCGCGGGCGCCGCGCGCGACGACCAGGCGCGGGCGGCGACACCGGCCGCGGCGCTGCGCGCGGGGGCCGACTACCTCGTGATCGGGCGCCCGATCACCGCCGGCGCCGACCCGGCGGCTTCGGCGGATGCGATCGCGGCCGAGTTGGACCAGGCGTAAGCGAACGCGGCGACTCCGCCAGCGCGCGCCGGATCGCGGCGACGAACGGCGGCAGCAGCTCGCCGCCCGCACGAGCCGCGGCCTCGGGATCGAGCCCGGCGCGGCCCTCGTCGTCGAACGCGAGCACGTCGGCGCCCACGCCGGCCATCAGCTCCCAGGGCAGTCCCGGGTATGCGCTTCCGCCGCCGCGCGCGAGCGCCAGCTCGATCGCACCGGCGAAGCCGTCCAGCTCGCCGGCCACGTCGACGGCCGCCTGGGCCAGCTCGTCGGGCGGTGGGCCGTCCAGTTGGCTGAACGGCGCGAGGATCGCGACCGCGTCCTCGGCGTGGCCGAGGGCGCGTTCGAGCGCGAAGCGGAGATCGGCGGGGTCGTGCTTCAAGGCGGAGCGAGGCTACACTAACGGCTCCGGCATTGGGAGGCTCGACCACAGTGACGCTGAGCGATCGGATCGCGGACGTGCTCTCGCCGCACATGGGTCAGGCCACGGCGAGGGCTGTCGCCCTCCACGTGTGCGCGAAGTTCGGCGCCGGCGGGGAGGCCGAGCTCGGTGCCGAGGAGCGCACCAAGCTGGGCGACTTCCTGCGTCGCGGGCTGGTGGCCTACGTCGGCGCCGAGAAGGCGGCGCAGCTCGCCGCCGCCTGCATGGAGAACCCGGCGACGAGCTAGACGCGCCGCGTCAGCTCTTCTTGTCCTTGTCGGCGTTGCCGAGCAGCGCCGCGAACGGGTTGTTGAACGCCGGCCGGGGGCCGGGGCGTGCTCCCACCGAAGGCGGACCCGAGGGCCGCTCTCCGCGGCCGCGGTCGTCGCGGCGCGGCCCCCGATCCGAGCCGGGACGCGGCCCGCCGCCGGGGCGCGGGCCGGACGACGGCGGCCCGCCCGCCGCTGGCGCGGCCCCTTCGCGTGGGCCCTCGGGCTTGCGCCCCGGGCGCCGGCGCGGGCGCGCGTCGCCGCCGGGAGCCGCGGCTGCGGTCCCCGGCGCTGCCGTCGCACCCGCGGCCTTCGGCTTGTCGCCGCCCTTGCGCTCGGGACGGCCCTTGGGGCGCGGCTTGTGGTGGCGCTTCGGCTCGTCGGCCGGCCGCATCGAGAGCGAGAACTGGCCCTTTTCGAGGTCGACCGAGAGCACCCGCACCTTGACGTGGTCGCCGGGCTTGACCGCCTCGCGCGGGTCCTTGAAGAAGCGGGTGCCGAGCTGCGAGACGTGGACCAGGCCGTCGTGGTGCACGCCGATGTCGACGAAGGCGCCGAAGTTAGTCACGTTGGTGACCACCCCGGGGCACTCCATGCCCGGCTGCAGGTCCTTGAGTTCCTTCAGGTCCTCGCGGAACTCGAGCGGGACGAAGGTCTGGCGCGGGTCGCGGCCGGGCTTCTCCAACTCGCCGATCACGTCCATCGCCGTGAACTCGCCGACCGCGCGGGCCAGCTCGCCGACGTGCTCGCGGACCACGGCGGAGCCCGAGCCGAGCAGCGCGGTGACTTCCTTGCCGAGGGTCTGGGCCAGCGCCCGCAGCGCCTCGTAGCGCTCGGGGTGGACGCCTGTCTGGTCGAGCGGCTCGTCGCCGCCGCGCACGCGCAGGAAGCCGGCGGCCTGCTCGAACGCGCGAGCGCCGAACTGCTTGACGTCGAGCAACTGGCGGCGCGACTTGAACAGGCCGTTCTTCTCGCGGTGCTCGACGAGGGCCGAGGCCAGCGCCTCGCCGATGCCGGAGACGCGGGCCAGCAGCGGGCGCGAGGCGGTGTTGAGGTCGACGCCGACCGCGTTCACGCAGGAGTCGACGACGCGCTCCAGCGCGCGCTTCAGCGCGTTGGGGTTGACGTCGTGCTGGTACTGGCCGACGCCGATGCTCTTGGGGTCGATCTTGACCAGCTCGGCCAGCGGGTCCTGCAGCCGGCGCGCGATCGAGATCGCCCCGCGCACCGTCAGGTCGAGGTCCGGGAACTCCTCGCGCGCGATCGGGCTGGCACTGTAGACGGAAGCGCCGGCCTCGCTGACCAGCACCACGGGCACGGTCTTGCCGACCTCGCGCAGGGTGTCGCGCAGGAAGCGCTCGGTCTCGCGGCCCGCGGTGCCGTTGCCGACCGCGAACGCGCGCGGCGGCTGGCGCTCGAGCAGCTCGGCCAGCAACTGCTTCGCCTTCTGCTTCTGCTCCTCGGTCTGGGTCTTGAAGACCGCGCTCTCCACGTAACGGCCCGAGGCGTCGACGGCCGCGACCTTGCAGCCGGTGCGCACGCCGGGGTCGACGCCGATCACGGACTGCGGGCCCATCGGCGGCGCCAGCAGCAGCTCGCGCACGTTGGCGGCGAAGACGTCGATCGCCGCGCTGTCGGCGATGGTCTTCAGCTCCTTCAGCACCTCGGCCTCGAGGCTCGGCTTGACGTAGGCGAACAGCGCCAGCCGTCCGGCCTCGCGCAGCACCGCGGCGCCCGGCGAGTCGGCCACCGTGCAGGCGGCGCCCTCGAACGCGGCGACCAGCCGGGCGTCGAAGTCCGGGTCCTCGGGCGGGGCCTCGATCTTGAGCTTCAGCTCCTCCTCGACGAAGCCGCGGCGCAGGGCCAGGAAGCGGTGCGAGTGCTCGGGCTTGAGCAGCGACGAGACCGCCTCGCGGTAGTCGAAGTAGCGGTCGTACTTCGACGGCGCCTTGGCCTTCTCGCCCTTCTCGGTGCGCACGACGGCCTTGCCGAACAGCGCCTCGCGGGCCGTCTGGCGCAGGTCCTGGCGCTCCGACAGCCGCTCGACCAGGATGTCGCGGGCGCCCTCGATCGCGCGCTCCGCGCTCTCGATCTCCTTCTCGGCGTTGCGGAAGGTGAATGCCCACAGCTCGAGCGTCTGGCCCTCCTGCGGCTGCTCGGTGCCGTGGCCGCAGTTCCAGATCCAGTCGGCCAGCGGTTCGAGGCCGGCCTCGCGGGCCAGCGCCGCCTTGGTCCGCCGCTTGCGCTTGTAGGGGAGGTAGAGGTCCTCCAGCGCCAGCCGGTCGCCCGCCGCGGCGATCGCGGCCGAGAGCTCGGGCGTCAGCTTGCCCTGCTTCTCGATCTCCTCGCGCACGAACGCGCGCCGCTTCTCGAGCTCGTCGAACTCTTCCTTCAGGTCGATGACGGCGGCGATCGCCACCTCGTCGAGGTTGCCCGTGCGCTCCTTGCGGTAGCGCGCGATGAAGGGGATCGTCGAGCCCTCGGCCGCCAGCTCCAGCACGGCGTTGGCGCCGGCAAGCGGGATCTGCGGCTTGTGGGTGCGGAGGTAACTTTCGAAGGTCGCGGCGGTCGGCACTGTGGCTTCTCTCTGTTTCGCTTCGGTTCAGCGGGGCGGCAATGCTGCCACAACTCTCCCCGGCCGCATCAGCGCAGGGTCTCGGCGTGCGCGGTCGTGGTGTGCCCGGCCCGGTCCACTTCCAGCACCGCCAGCCGCGCGCCGCCGTGGACGTCCACGTCGATCCGCATGTAGCCGGCCTTGCTGGATCGGAACACCGTGCCCGGGACGTTGTAGACCGGCGAGCCGTGGTCGTAGAAACCGTTGCCGCTGACCAGCAGCGGCGGCAGGCCCGGCTTGCGCAGCACCTGCAGGGTGTGCTCGTGGCCGGCGGCGTAGGCCAGCGGCGGATGGGCGGCCAGCGCCGCTTCCAGCGCGGCCCGCATCACCCTGTTGCGCTTGCCGGACAGGTCCTGGTCGCTGGCCCCGCCCTTGCGCGCCCACGGGTAGATCGAGCCGATCCCGGGCAGCGGCAGCCACATCCCCTTCTTGACGTCGGTCAGCGGGAAGAAGTGCTGGCGCCACGAGAACTTGCCGCCGTGCGGCCCGCCCGTCGCCAGCGGGTGATGGCCGACCACGAGCGAGGGGCGGCCGGCCGCCAGCGCGTTCTTCAGCTCGCCCGTGACCTCGTCGGGCGAGTCGGTCGCGCAGGCCGAGCGCGGGTGTTCCGGGCGCTCGCCCTCGTGCAACCACCACTGGGTGTCGAGCACGATCAGGCGCAGCCCCGGCAGGTCGATCACGTCCGGGCCCGGGCAGCCGTCGCGCGGCCGCATCTCGACGAGGCCCGCGCCACGCTGGGCGATGCGCTCGGCCTGGCGCTTGACCGCGGCCAGGCCGTCCGCCCCCTCCGAGTCCCAGTCGTGGTTGCCGGGGACGAAGATCGTCCGCACCCCCGCCCGGCGGCCGACGTCGATCTGGGTGTCGAGGCGGCGCTCCATCTCCGGCCGGTCCAGCGCTGCGACCGGCGGCAGCCCCCGCGGGTAGATGTTGTCGCCCAGGAACACGAGCAGCGTGCGCGACGGGTCGCCCTGCAGCTCGCCGGCCAGCGCCTTCAGCACCGGCTCGCCCGCCGGGTCGGGGTTGCCGGCGTCGCCGACCAGCAGCACCCGCAGCGCCAGCGGGTCGGCAGCTCCCTGACCAGCCGGGCTCCCGCCCCGCGCCTGCAGCGGCAGCAGGACCAGCACAATCGCGGCGAACCGAAGGACCTTCACGCGCGGAACGATAACCCGGAACCCGTCGGGTTCCGGTGCCGGGCGAAGCCCGACACCGGTCCCGCAGGGGCTCACCGCCGCGAGACGGACGCGGCTCCGCCCCCAAGCCCCCGTCGGGTTCCGGGGCGGAGCTGGCGGCAGGAGCCGACGCGATCGAGGCGCGACTGCAGGTCCGGGGCGGGCGATCGCAGCCGGGCGTGGCGCGCGTACTCGGCAGCGTCGGCGCAGCGCCCGTCGCGGGCCGCCGCCTCGGCGCGATCGACCAGGTCGGCGACGAGGCCCGGCGGCTCGATCGCGTGCGGCGGCTGCAGCCGCAGGCCGAACAGGGCCACGCACAGCCCGACCGGCACCAGCATTGCCCAGGACAGGGCAGCCGGGCCCGCGGCCGCGGCAGGCCGGCGCTCGAAGCGCAGCAGCAGGGCCAGCGCCACGAGCGCCGCGAGCGTGAGGCCCGCGCCGAGGCGATCGGCGCCGTCGCGCGCGTAGCGGAGTTCGACCTCTTCACCGGTCGGGATCACCAGCATCAGGGCCGGCGCGACGAGGAACGGGCCGTGCGCTCCCGTCGCCTTCCAGCGCGGGTGCCACGAGACCTTGACCAGCAGCGGGTGGCCCGGCCGGCTGGTGCGAATGCGGATGCGCTCGGCTTCGACCTCGGCCGAGATCGCCACGCCGCCGGCGAGCGGCTGCTCCGGCGGCGCCAGCCATGGGTCGCGCTCCGCGAGCGGGAACAACCGCGCGTCGTCCGAGAACACGAGCAGCGCGCCCGGCAGCGGCTCGCGTTCCAGCCAGCGGTACGCGCGCTCGCGCCAGTCGTCGCGGCCCGCCCGCACCGGCGCGAACGCCAGCGGCTCGACGTAGCCCGGGCCCGGGTCCCTGAGCGCAAACACGTTGTACGGGGGCAGCCGCGCGACGCGCACGACATCCTCGCGCGCGGCCAGCGCCTGCTCCAGCGGCGCCGACATCGCGACCAGCTCGCGCACGTTCATCAGCCGCAGCCGCGGCAGTGCCGCCGCCACGTCCTGCGCGGCGTAGCGTCGGTTGCGGAACGGGTTCGGCGCCCGCAGCGCCAGTTGCGACTGCAGGTAGTACACGGCGTGGGTCATCAGGCTGGCCTGGTTGTAGACCCCCTCCAGCGTCGAGCGCCCCGAGAGCTGGGGCAGCGTCTCGTACATGCGGATCGAGCCGGCGCGCTCGTGCTCGGCGGAGTACTCGACGTACACGCGCGGGTCGGCGACGCCGCCCTGCAGCACGTCGTTGAGCTGCCGCCACTGCGGCCACAGGTCCTTGGCCTCGAGCCCGGTGTAGTTCCACTCGGCCCACGTCCGCACCACCTGCGAGCGGCCTTCGCCCCAGGCCACGGCCGCCAGCACCAGGCCGAGCGCGCAGAGGTCGGCCCGGCGCAGGCCGGTGAGCAACTGGCCGAGCCACGCGCCGCCCACCAGCGCCAGCGCCAGGTGAGCGAACGGCAGCAGGCGGACGTCGATCAGCCCCAGCGCGGGGCTGGCCGCGGCGAGTCCCAGCGCGAAGAGCGCGGCCGCGCCCAGGTAGAGCAGGCGAGCGTCGCGGGCGCGGGCAGCGGCAACGAGGCCGGCGGCGGCCAGCGCCAGCAGCGGCCACAGCAGCGGCGGCAGCAGGTTGTGCCAGGCCGCGTCCAGCCACGGGTCGTTGTAGGCGGTGGTCCAGCCCCAGTCGGCGAGCAGCGGCACCAGGAAGAAGGCCGCAGCGGCGAAGCCGAGCAGCGCGATCGCCGCCAGCCGCAGCAGGTCGCGCAGCGGCCGCTCCGAGAAGGCGAGCAGCGCCGAGGCCGACAGCCCGACCCACAGCACGGCGTAGCCATGGGACAAACCGACCAGCGCCAGCGCGAGCACGGGCGGGACCAGGCCGCCGCCGCCGCGCAGCGCGCGCCAGGCGAGGCCCAGGAAGACGAGGCCGAGGGCCGTGCCCCAGGCGTAGGCGAACTCCCCGGTCAACGTGCTGGCCAGGGTGCCGCCCCAGATCGGGTTGTCCTCGACGAACAGGAAAACGAGCGACGCCGCGGCCCCGCACAGCGGCGCCGGGAACGCGAAGCCCATCAGCCGCAGGCACAGGTAGGCGGCCGGCGGCAGCAGGAACGCGCCGAGCGCGCTGCCCACCTTGAAGGCGGCCGGCGCACCGAGCAGCGGCACCAGCGCCGCCATCGCCAGGAAGGGCAGCGGGAAGTAGTACAGGAAGAGCGGGTGGCCGAGGTAGGCGCCCGGGTACCAGCCGTGCAACCGGCCCTGCGGCAGCAGCTCGCGGCGCAGCCAATCGAAGGCCGGGTAGTGGCAGACCAGGTCGCCACCCGCGGGCAGGGTGGGCAACAGCAGCAGCGCGGGCGGAAAGCAGTCGACGATCGCCAGCTGCAGCGCGAGCAGGCCGAGCCCGTCCACGATCCGCTGCCCGCGCGTCACCCGGACCTCGGGCGGGCGAGCGGGGACATACAATTGGTCCCGTGAAGAAGGACGCGCCCCGGGTGCTGGTCGTGGACGACGATGCGGACCTGACGACGATGCTGGCTCGCGCGCTGGCGCGCCACGGCTTCGTCGTGGAGGAGGCGCACTCCTCGGACGAGGCGATGGCGAAGGCGGGAGCGGCGAGCTTCGACGCGGCGATCGTCGACCTCGTGATGCCCGGCGCGGGCGGCGCGTCGCTGGCCGAGGCGCTGCGCGTGGCGCTGCCCGGGCTGACGGTCGCGGTGCTGACCGGCTACCAGAACTCGCCCCTGATCGCGACTGCGCGGGGCCGTGGGCTGGCCGTGTTCCCCAAGCCGACGGCGATCCAGGACCTCGTCGAGTACCTGAAGGCCCAACTCGGCCGCCCGGCCTGAGCCGCGGGCCGGCCGGCCCGCCCACCACGGCGCTTCACGTGCCCTGCTTCGACCGCGGTGAAACCGCGGCCTTCGCGCGCTTGCGGGCCAGTCGCTCCAGCCGGCCGCGCAGGTCGGCGGCGAGCAGCACGTCGCCCTCCCCCGCCATCAACGCGTCGAGCGCCCGCTGCGCGGCGTCGAGCGCGGCCCCCGGGTCCCGCCGCCGGTGCTCGAGGTGGATCGCGAGCGCGCGCAGCGCGCGGGGCTCGCCGGTCGACGCCGCCTTGTCGAGCGCGTCGCCTTCTTCGGCAGTCGCTCCGCGGCGGCGCGCACGCCGCGCCAGCTCCAGCAGCGCTTCCCCGCGGAACGGGCTGTGCTCGTCGTCGGCGGCGCGCCGGAACACGGCCTCGGAGCGATCCCCCTCGCGGGCGTGGGCCAGCGCGCGGGCCAGGCTCCACACGTCACGGGCGTCTTCGGCCTGGCCCTCGCTGACCCACGACGTCGCCAGCGCGGCGAGCGCGGCGAGCGACAGGATGTCGAGCCGGTTGTGCTGCAGCACCTTCGCCATCCCGCGCGCGTCGCCGTCGCGGATGAAGCGGAACCACAGGTGCGGCACGTCGGCGCCGGGCACGTCGCCGTGGCGCTGCACGCCCAGCAGCTCGCGCTCCAGCCGCTGCAGCGTGCAGCTCTCCAGCCGCAGCTTCCACAGCCGCCGCGCGGGATGCAGCAGGTCGAGGTGCGGCGCGTCCGAGAGCGGGAAGCGCATGCGGTTGAGGCGGAAGCGAGTCTCCAGCAGCGGCACGTCGAAGTTGCGGCCGTTGAAGGTGGCGAGACCGTCGAAGCGGGCCAGGTCCTCGGCCAGCGCGGCCAGCAGTGACGCCTCCTCGTGGTAGTCGCGCATGAAGTACTGGCGCACCACGAAGCGGTCGTCTTCGACGTAGCCGAGGCCGACCAGGAACGCGGCGGTGCCGGCGCCGCCGGACAGCCCGGTCGTCTCGGTATCGAGGAAGGCGACCCGCGCGAGGTCGAGCCCGGCAAGGCTCGCGTCGCCCGTCAGCAGCCGCGCGCCTTCGGCCGGGAGTGAAGTGAGGCGAGACAGCGGCAGGTCGCCGTGGAAGCGCTCGAGCGGGGCGTGCTCGTCGACGCGGAAGAACTCGCCGTGCGCGTTCTCGACGCGGAGCCCCTGAACCAGTTCTTCGATCGGCACCCGTCGCCGCGGCACGCGCACGTCCCACTCGTCGTCGAAAGCCGTGGACACGTGGGTGAACGAGGCGCCGTCCTCTTCCCCGTCGCGTACCCGCGTGGTTGCGAAGGGCTCGGCGGCGCGCTCGCGGCGCGCGGGCACGGCCGCCGCCAGCCGGGCCAGCCGGTCGCGGAGCGACAGCCCCTCCGCCGGCGCGCCGAGCATCGAACGTTCGAGTCGGGCCAGCGCCTCGGCCCCCTCGCGCGCGGGCGAAGCGGGCACCGCGGCCTCGACCGCGACCGGGGCCTCGACACGAGCCGGCGCAGGCCCGGCGCCGCCATCCTCCTTGAGTCGCGCGAGCCGCTCGCGCAGCGAGAGGGCCATCGACTAGAGCGGCAGCCGCTCGCCCGGGCGGGCGACGCGGGCACCGCGGGCTTCGACCGCGCGCACCGCGGCCGCGTCCCACAGCAGGCGGTTGGAGTGGTTGAGGTGGATCAGCACGACCCGCGACGCGAGCCCGGCCGCCGCCAGCCGGTCGAGCGTCTCGCCCACGAGCGGGTGCGGGATCTCGGCGATCGCGCGGCCGGGGATCTCGGCCGCGTCGAAGAAGGTCGCGTCGAGCAGGGCGACGTCGACCGCGCGCACCTCGTCCTCCAGCCGCCGCTCCCACTTCTCCCACTTGTCGACGTCGGGGACGTAGAGCAGCGAGCGCCGCGGGCCCCGCACCCGGTAGCCGACCGTGTCGGAGAACTCGTCGCGGTGGGGCACGCGCAGCGCGGTGATCTCGAACGCGCCGACCCGCTGCGGCACGCCGGGCTCGATCTCGTGCAGCGTGACCTGCTGCTGGGCGACGAGCTGGCTCCACGGCCCGTTGGCGCGCAGGAAGGCGGCCAGCGCGGGGGTGGCGTGGACGGGCACGCGGTCGGCGCCGAGCGCCTCGCGGCCGAACAGCATCAGCCCCGCGTAGTGGCCGACGTGGGCGTGGGTCAGGAACAGGCCGTCGACCGGCCGGCGTCGCGGCGCGTCGCGCCCGGCGTTGAGCTGCTCGAGCTGGCGCTCGAGGTCGGGCGTCGCGTCGATCAGGTAGCGCTGGCCGCTGGTATCGTCGACGAGGCCCAGGCTGGCCACCGCCAGCCGGCGGGCGGGGTCGGCGCGGGCCGCCGCGCACAGCTCCTGGCGACAGCCGATGTGGGGCACGCCGCCGTCCTGGGCGACGCCGAGCACGACGGCCCACGTGGACTCGGGCGGTGGGCCCGAGGCGGCGGCGGCCAGCGCCGTCGACGCCACGGTGGCCAGGAAAACGAAGCGGGCGCTCACGTCCGCTTCATACCACGTCCGCAGGTCCCGCGAGGACCCGGGGGGCGGCCCTGGCTAGACGGAGACCGCCGAGAACGGCACCAGCCGCTGCTGGTCCTCGTCCCACAGCCGCAAGCTGGCAGAGTGGAGCGAGGTCTGGATCGTCAGCCGCGGGGCGTCCTGCAGCCGCGGGTCCGACTCGTGGCAGGCGCGCAGCTTGTAGTTCGGCACCCGGCTCGCGTAGTGGTGGATGTGGTGGTAGCCGATGTTGCCGCTGAACCAGCGCAGCACGGCCGGCAGGTCGTAGAACGAGCTGCCGCGGAACGAGGCGGCCTCGACGTCCCAGTCGCCGTCGTGCGACCACCAGGTCGCTTCGAACTGGTGCTGCACGTAGAACAGCCACACGCCGCCGAGGCCGGCCAGCAGCGTGACGGGCACCTGCACCATCAGCAGCGTCTTCCAGCCGAGCGCCCAGAACAGGCCCGCGACCACCACGACGAGGACGGCGTTGTTGGCCCAGATGCTGCGCCACTCCCTGCGGAACGTGCGCGGCAGGTCGAACGGGAAGCGGTGCTTGAGCACGAACTGGTAGAGCGGGCCGAAGCCGAGCAGGA
>JAMPXO010000085.1 GCA_023701125.1 Vicinamibacteria bacterium
GTCGCGCCAGCCCGCGCTCGAGCCCAGGTACTTCTGGGTGATCCCCATCAGCGTCTCGCCCGCCACCACCGTGTGCCAGCCGAGGCTGTCGCCTTCGGCTCTCGCGGTCGGCGCGGTCGCGGGCGCCTGGCCCGCGGCGGCGAATGCGAACAGCAGCGAGGCCGCGGCGCAGCGGCGCAGGGTCGTCAGCATGGCTCGATTGTGCCTCATCCCCTGGGCGCGCCCGCGGGCTTGATCGTGGTCCGCGGCCGCACGAGCGTGTGGTGCAGGCCCGCCTGGGTCTCCCGGCCCTGCCAGGCCTCGGGCGGCTCCAGTTCCGCGGGCAGGCCCGTGAAGCGGAAGCCGTGGCGGGTGACCATCGCGGCGAACTGCTCCGCCAGCGCGGCCGCGTCGCGCGGCAGGCGCTCGTCGCGGGCCTTGGCGAGCAGGCCGAGCACGAGCTTCGAGAGGTCCTCGGGCACGTCGGGATTGCGCTCGTGCGGGGGCTCGGGATCGCGGGTCAGGGTGCGGTCGAAGGACTCCACGGGGGTCGGCGCGGCGAACGGCGACCAGCCCGTCAGCCCCTCGTAGAGCACGACCCCCAGCGCGAACAGGTCGGACGAGCCGTCCTGCCCCTCGCCGCGCAGCGCCTCGGGCGGCAAATACCCGGGCGTGCCGAAGACCAGGCCCGCGTCGCGGGCCCGCTCGGAGATGTGGCCGGCGATGCCGAAGTCGGTGACCTTGATCGCCCCGTCCTTGGCCAGCAGCACGTTGGCGGGCTTGATGTCGCGATGCAGCACGCCGCGCTGATGGGCGGCGGCCAGGCCGCGGGCGACGCCGAGGCCGATCACCGCGACCTCGGCGGGAGTGGGTCGCGGTGTGCGGTGCAGCCACGACTCGAAGCTGCGGCCCTCCACCAGCTCCATCGCGATGAAAGCCGCGTCGCCGACGTCCTCGACGTCGTAGACGGCGACGATGTTCGGGTGGCTGAACTGGGCGGCCGTCACCGCCTCGCGCAGCAGCGTGCTGCGCTGCTCGCCGCGCACGACCTTGTCGAACTCGCCGCCGAGGTGGATCGTCTTCAGCGCGACGGGCCGCTCGAGCCGCGGGTCCCAGCCCTTGAAGACGGTGCCCATGCCGCCGGAGCCGAGCCGCTCGAGCACCAGGTAGCGGCCGAGGAACACCTCGCCCAGCGAGTCGCGATCCTGGACGACGCGCTCGAGGGTACGGAACGACGCGGCCAGTTGTTCGATCTCGTCCTTGCCGCGCACGGCCGCGCCGGCCAGCCGGGCCTGGGCGACGGCCAGCCGCCGCACCGGGCGGATCACGGTCCGCCAGGCGATCACGGAGAAGGCGCCGGCCAGCGCCAGCGCGCCGCCGACCGCCCACAAGGAGCGCTCCCGCATCTGCACGGCGACTTCTTCCGCCACGGCCACCGGCTGGCTGGAGAGCACGAAGAAGGGCGCGCCCGCCACCGGCGCGTAGGCGCCCAGCGCGCCGCCGTCGTCGCCCTCGAAGCGCGACGCGCCCGAGGTGTGGCCGACGCGGCCGGCGTCGACCAGCGTGCGCGGGAACGAGCGCAGGGTGAGGCCGACCTCCGAGGCGAGCAGGACTCCCGAGGTGCGGCTGACCACGGCGAGCTGCGCCTCGCGGCCGAGTTCTTCGGTCGCCAGCACCGCCTCCAGCGGAGAAGGATCGGCGACGACCAGCAACTGGCCGAGCCCGGCGTCGAGAGGCAGCGCCAGGCGCAGCCAGGTGGCGCCGCTGGCCTCGGCCACGACGATCGGCCCCGGCGACGGATCGGCCAGCACCGCGGTCACGATCTCGGCCCCGCCGCGGCTCTGGGCGCGCACCACCTCGGCCCCGTCGGCGTTGACGATCGCGGCGCCGAGGATCAGCGGCTGGGCCTGCAGCAGCCCCGCGAGCATCTCGCGGGCGGCGACGCCGCGCGGGTCGGCCAGCACCGCCGGGTTGAGAGCCAGTGCGCGGGCGGGTCCCGACAGCGTTTCGAGGAAGGCCTGGACGCGGGCCGCGGTGGAGCGCGCGGCCACGGCGTGGGTGCGCAGGACCTGGTCGCCGATCGCCTCGCGGTTGAGGGCGACGAGGTACGGTGCGACCGCCAGCGGGGCCAGGGCCGTGGCCGACAGCGCCAGCACGGTCCGCCCCAGCAGGCCCAGCGTCGGGCGCTTCACGCCCTCGACGGACCGAGATGCCGGGTCAACACCGTGGTGAGTTGCGCGATGTCGATCGGCTTGTCGAGGTAATCGTCGACCTTGGCGTGACGCTGGGCCTCGAGCCGGTACTTGACGCCCGTGTACAGCGAGGTCATGACCACGATCGGGACCTTGCCCAGATCGGGGTCGGCGCGGAGCTGCTTGGCCATCTCGCGGCCGTCGAGCTTCGGCATCAGCGCGTCGGTCAGCACCAGGTCCGGCCTGTGGCTGCGGGCCAGTTCCAGGCCCTCGCTGCCGTTGCGGGCGATCAGCACGCCGAAGCCGAGGCCCTCGATCACCTTGGTCGCCACCATCCGGATGCCCGGCTCGTCCTCGCACAGCAGAACCAGCGGCCGCTTCAGGGCCGCGGCGTCGGCCGCCGTCGCAGCCGCGGGCGTGGCGAACGGGACGTGGGGCACGGCGTGATCCGCCTGCTTGCGCAGCGAGAGCTCGCGCGGCGCGCCGGTCCAGAACTGCCGCTTGTAGCCGATCGAGGCCTTGCAGAAGCAGCGGTTGCAGTGCGGGCAGACCAGCGTGCGCTCGGCGGCAAGGCACTGGCAGAAGGCCGCTTCCATGGCGTCGAAGTTCTGGAAGCAGGAGGCACAGCGCACGACGTGATGCGGGGTCGGGTTTTCCATGGCTTGGCGTGGGCTGTCGTCCGCTTGTCGAGGGAAATCGATGCTACACCGTGGCGCGGGCCACGTCAGGGATCGCCGATCGTCGGCGGCGCCAGCACCCGGCCGCGGGCGCGGACGAGGTCGACTTCGACGCCGCGGCGGCCGGCCGTCAGCTCGGCGGGGCGCTCCAGGATCAGCGCGTAGTGGCCCTCGATCGCGGCCTCGACCAGGCTCAGCGCCTGGCCCGGGAAGTGGTAGGCGCGCGCGTAGAAGCCGCCGGTGTCCCACGCCAGCTCCTCGAGCCCGAGCTCCATGGTGTGGCGATCCGCCTGGGTGACGTCGATCGAGAACACGGTCGCCCGCGCCGCCCGCAGCGCACGGCGGGCGGGCGCGTACTCGGCCGCGAAGGTGCCGTCGAGCTCGCCGAAGCCGTGGCCGCAGAAGATCACGGACTTGGCGCCGGGCAGGGGCTCGAGCGCGCGGGCCAGCACCAGCAGGCCGGCCTCGATCGAGTCGGCGCGGCGGGCAGCCGTGCCGTCGAACGCCTCCCGCAGCCGCGGGCCTGCGGTCTCCCCGTCGTCCGGCGCCGGTGGCTGGCGACCGAACAGCAGCGACTCGTCGAGCGCGCGCGCCACCGCGGCGCGGTCGGTGGTGAAGTCGAGCCACAGCCGCAACTGCGAGTCGAAGCTCAGCAGCGCGACCTGGTCCTCGGGTGCCAGCCGGTCCAGCGTCAGCCGTGCCCGCTGCTTCATCTGGATCAGCCCCGGCAACCGCGACGCGCGCAGGTCCTTCTGGAACAGGAACACGATCAAACGGCCGGGAGCCGGAGGAGGGAAGCCGGCGGCTGCGAGTTCCGCCCGCTGATGCGGGTCGAGGTCGCCCTCCTCGCCGTCGCCGACCCAGCGCGCGGATTCGACCCGCGCCTCGCGCCCGCCGATGCGGACCCGGAAGTCGTCGGCGGCCAGCCCGCGCAGCACGCGTCCATCGGGACCCAGGACTCGCACGTCGAGCAGCAGGCGCTCGACGGCCACCGTCTCCGAGAAGCGGGGCGGCTCGGCGGGCTCCTGACCCGCGGCGGGCAGGGCGAGGACCAGCGCGAGCAGGCGGGGCCACCTCATGAGATCAAGGTAGGAGCGTCCGCGAAGCGCGTCAAACGCCGTCAAGCCGGGCCGAACACGCACAAGCTGCGTCGAGCCGCATGGTATTCTTCGTGCAGTCATGCTGCGCGTGCCGAGTGCCGCGTGGCCCCCGGCGGGCTCCTGCCCGCCTCCGGAGGAGCCTCGAATGAAGAAGTCGTCGCGCGGTCTCGCCCTGTTCGCCCTGGCGGGGGCTGCGTTGCTTGCCGCTTCCTGTGGGGGCGGCAACGACACCCCGTCCGGGAGCACGCCCCCCGGCGGTGGTTCGGCGCAGGTGACACCGACGCCGACGTCGACCCCGGTACCCACCGCCACCCCGGCCCCCGCGTTCGGGTTCTCCTGCGGCCTCGGCCCGGGCCCGGGCAGCGGCGAGGGGTGCCCGCGCGAGACGGCGAACTTCACCGACCAGGTCAACGCCGCGATCGACCTGCTGGGCCAGCAGCAGCCGCAGATCTTCGACTTCAACGACACCCGCGGCGCGGGCGGCTGGCGCGTGCTGAGCATCGGCGCCTACGTCACCGGCGTCGTCAGGAACATGGAGAAGCAGGGCTTCTGCGCGACCTGGGACGGTGAGGAGCTCCAAGTCAAGAACAGCAACGACTTCAACGACCAGTACCACATCCTGCTCTCCTCCGGCCACGTCCGCCGCGGCGACGGCCAGTACCGCGCGACCTGCTCGCCCGCCGCGTTCCCGAAGAGCAGCGGCGTGCCCGGCCAGGTGCCGGGTTGCTCGCTGCCCGGCAGCCGCGAGCTGGCTTGTGGCCGCGAGCCGTCGTCGCGCTACTACACCGACATCGAGTGGGCGATCGACGAGCTGATCCGCACCAGGCCGGAGCTGTTCGACCTGAACGACACGCAGCCGGGAACGAACTGGCCGATGGCCCGCGACGGCAACGCCTATCACCAGGGTCTGATCACGGTCCTCGCCCAGCGCGGCTATTGCGGACGCTTCGACGGAATCGAAATCCAGGTCAAGAAGGTCAACGACTTCAACGAGCAGTTCGACGTCCATCTCGCCTCCGGCTACGTCCGCCGCGGCGAGGGCATCTACCGGTCGAGCTGCTATCCCGCCGCTTTCTAGCGGAGGAGGCGACAGCGTGCGCGTCGGCGTTCCCAGAGAGACCTTCGGCGGGGAGCGGCGCGTCGCGCTGGTTCCCGCCCTCGTGCCCGGCCTGAAGAAGGCCGGGCTCGAGGTGACCATCGAGCAGGGCGCCGGCGAGGCGGCCGGCTACCCCGATGCCCAGTACGTCGACAAGGGCGCCACGCTCGGCAGCCGCGAGGAGTGCTTCGCGGCCGACATCGTGCTCCAGGTGCGCGCCTTCGGCGCCAACCGCGAGGCCGGCCGCGCCGACCTCGCCCGGCTGCGCGCGGGCCAGGTGCTGATCGGCTTCCTCGACCCGCTCGGCGCGCCCGAGGCGGCGGCCGAGCTGGCCGCGACCGGCGTCACCGCCTGCTCGATGGAGCTGATGCCGCGCATCACCCGCGCCCAGTCGATGGACGCGCTGTCCTCGATGTCCACCGTCGCGGGCTACCGCGCCGTGCTGCTGGCGGCTCTCAAGCTGCCGAAGCTGTTCCCGATGCTGATGACGGCCGCCGGCACGTTGTCGCCGGCCAAGGTGTTCGTGATCGGCGCGGGCGTCTCCGGCCTGCAGGCGATCGCGACGGCGCGGCGCCTCGGCGCCGTGGTCCACGGCTACGACGTGCGGCCCGCCGCCGCCGAGCAGATCAAGAGCCTGGGCGCCAAGGTCGTCGACCTCGGCCTCGAGACCGCCGGGTCCGAGGACAAGGGCGGCTACGCGAAGGCGCAGGACGAGGCGTTCTACGAGCGCCAGCGCGAGGTGATGACCAAGGTCATCGCCGAGAGCGACGTCGTCATCACGACGGCCCAGGTCCCCGGCCGCAAGGCGCCGATCCTGGTCACCGCCCTGATGGTCCAGGGCATGGCGTCGGGCTCCGTCGTCGTCGACCTGGCCGCGGAGCAGGGCGGCAACTGCGAGCTGACGAAGGCAGGCGTCGACGTCGTCGCCCACGGCGTGCACATCATCGGGCCGGTCAACCTGGCCTCCGACGTGCCGATGCACGCGAGCCAGATGTACGCCAAGAACCTCGCCACGCTGCTCGGCGAGATCGTCAAGAAGGGCGAGCTGGCGATGGACCCGGCCAACGAGATCGTCGCCGGCATCGTGGTCACCCGCGGCGGCGAGGTCGTGCACCCGCGAGTCCGCGAGGCGCTGGCCCCGGCGCCGGCTCAGGCGTAGGCGAGAGGAGCGGAGAAGGACTCCATGGAAGCGCTGGTCAACGGGCTCACCATCTTCGTGCTGGCGGTCTTCGTCGGCTTCGAGATCATCACCAAGGTGCCGCCGACGCTGCACACGCCGCTGACGTCGGGCTCGAACGCGGTGTCGGGCATCACCATCGTCGGCGCCCTGGTCGCCACGGGCAACGACAACCCGGCCACCACCTGGATCGGCGTCGCGGCCATCGTGTTCGCCACCATCAACGTCGTCGGCGGCTTCCTGGTCACCAACCGGATGCTGCAGATGTTCAAGCGCAAGGCCTAGGACGATGACCCCCCTGATGTTCGCCTCGGCCGCCGCGGGCAGCGACCTGCGCCACGCCTTCGAGAACGTGGCCTACCTCGTCGCCGCCGTGCTCTTCATCCTCACCTTCAAGGGCCTGGCCCACCCGCGCACGGCCGTGCGCGCCAACGCGATGGGTGCGATCGGCATGCTGATCGCCGTCGTCGTCACGCTGTTCGACCGCCACATCATCGGCTACCAGCACATCGTGCTCGGGCTGCTGATCGGCTCCGCGGTCGGCACCGTGATGGCGCTGCGCGTGCAGATGACCGCGATGCCGCAGATGGTCGGCGCGCTGAATGGCTTCGGCGGCGGCGCGTCGGTGCTGGTCTCCGGCGCGGCGCTGATGGACGCGACCCGCCCCGGCTACGTGTTCGAGGCCGACCCCGTGCAGCTCACGGTCGCGACCGTCGCCGGCGGCCTGATCGGCGGCGTCACGTTCTGGGGCTCGATGACGGCCTACGGCAAGCTCGAGGAGTGGAAGTTCCTCAAGTCGCTCCACTTCCCGGGCCAGCACTTCGTCAGCGGCGCGCTGCTGCTGGCGTGCATCGGGCTCGGCGTGCCGATCGTGCAGGCGCTGGCCACCGGCCCGGGCGGCGAGGCGCTGCTGTCGTCGTCGGCGATCCCGTGGTACTGGGCGCTGGTCGCGGTCGCCTCGCTGCTGGGCGTGCTCAGCGTGCTGCCGATCGGTGGCGCCGACATGCCGGTGGTGATCTGCCTGTTGAACTCCTACTCGGGCCTGGCGGCGGCGGCCACGGGCTTCGTGCTCAACAACAACATGCTGATCATCGCGGGCTCGCTGGTCGGGGCGTCGGGGATCATCCTGACCCAGATCATGTGCAAGGCGATGAACCGCTCGATGACCAACGTGCTGTTCGGCGTGATGGGCGCCGAGGGCGCTCAGGTGAGCGGCGACTCCGTCTACGCCGGCAAGGTCAAGTCGGCCTCGCCTGAAGAACTGGCGATGGTGTTCGACAGCGCCCAGCGGGTGCTGATCGTGCCCGGCTACGGCCTCGCGGTGTCGCAGGCCCAGCACGCGGTGCGCGACCTGTGCCAGTTGCTGGAGTCGCGCGGGGTCGAGGTGCTGTTCGCCGTCCACCCCGTCGCCGGCCGCATGCCGGGCCACATGAACGTGCTGCTGGCCGAGGCCAACATCCCCTACGAGAAGGTCCTCGAGATGGACGACGCCAACGCGCTGTTCCCGGAGACCGACGTGGCGGTCGTGATCGGCGCCAACGACGTCGTCAACCCCGTCGCCCGCACCGACCCCAAGTCGCCGATCGCGGGCATGCCGATCCTGGACGTCGACAAGGCGCGCACCGTGATCGTGGTCAAGCGCAGCCTGAGCCCGGGCTTCGCGGGCATCCCCAACCCGCTGTTCGCCGCCGACAACACGCTGATGTACTTCGCCGACGGCAAGCGCGCGATCCTGGACCTGATCACCGCGATCAAGGCGGAGTAGACCGCCCGCCGACCACGTCGGGGGTTTGGGGGCGGAGGAGCGTCCGTTCGCGACGTAGCCCCCATGGGACCGGCGCCGGGTTCACCCCGGCGCCGGAACCCGTCGTGCCTCAGCGCGGCGTGGTCAGCATCCAGACGTTGCCGGTGGTCTCCGCGTACTCGTAGGCGATGCGGGTGCCGTCGGGCGACCAGGCGGGATAGCGCACGTAGGCGCCGAGCCGCTCGTAGCGGGTCACCGCCCGTTCCTCGCGGGTCTTGCGCGAGATCCAGTAGACGTTCCAGTAGTCGCCGCGCTGGCCCGCGAACGCGATCCGCTCGCCGTCCGGAGACCACGAGTACGGCCAGCTCTGGCCGGCCACGGTCGTCAGCGGCTCGATCGCGCTGGCGCCGGGGCGGGCAAGGCCGACCGCCGTGCTCTCGCCGCGCTTGACCTGCACGGCCAGCAGCTTGCCGTCGGGCGACCAGGTCGCGAAGCCGGCGAACTCGGGGTCGGCGGTGACCTGGCGGGCGGGGCCGCCGTCGGTGGCCACCTCCCACACGTTGACGGTGCCGCCGCCGCCGCGCGAGTTGAACACCATCTTCTTGCCGTCCGGCGAGATCCGGGGCCAGTCGACGTCCTGGTCGAGGGTCAGGAAGCGCCGCTCGTCGCTGCCGTCGGCGGCAATGCTCCACACCTCGCCGCGGCCCCCTCGGTCGGAGCGGAAGATCAGACGCTGGCCGTCCGGCAGCCAGCTGGCCACCGTGTCGATCCGCGGGTCGCGGGTCACCTGCCGCGCGCGGTTGCCCGCGCCGTCCATCACCCAGAGATCCGAGTTGATGCCGAGCCGCCAACGCTCGAAGGCGATCAGCTTGCCGTCGGGCGAGTAGTTGGGCCGCGAGTTGCGGCCGTTCTCCGAGGTCAGCGCCCGCGCGGTGCCGCCGGAGCCGTCGTCGCGCAGCTCGATCGACCACAGGTTGCTCTGCATCTGCAGCGCCGAGTACGCGATCCGCCGCCCGTCGCGGGACAGCGCGAGGTGGCGTGCCGTGGCTACCGAGGGGCTGACCAGCGGCTGCGGCTCGCCGACGGGGCGCCCGCTCTCGGGCGAGATCGGCAGCATCCACGTGCGGTAGCGGCCGGCGTCCGAGACCGAGGAGTAGTAGACGCGGCGGCCGTCCGGGCTGACCACGGGGTCGTAGGCGTAGAGCGTGCGGTCGTGGAGGCGGATCAACTCGTCGCCCTGCGCCGTCACGGACCACAGTGAGGAGCGGTTGCGGTCGGAGGCCGAGAACACGATGCGGCGGCCGTCCGGCGCCCACGACGGCGAGCCGTGACCGCCCGGCGGGCTGCCGGCCTGGGTGACCTCGGTGGGCTCGCCACCCGCGACCGGCACTGTCCACAGCGTCGACGGCGGCATCGCCGCCACGGCGTTGGCCGCGAGGTCGACCAGCGCGGCCGACTGGAAGACGAGGGTCAGGCCATCGGGCGACCACGACGGGTGGGAGCCGAAGGGGGTCAACTGCTTCGGCGTGCCGCCCCGGGCCGGGATCAGCCACAGGCCGCCCGCCTTCTTGGAGTGGTAGACGATGCTCCTGCCGTCCGGCGACCAGGCCGGCTCGAAATTCTGCTGGCCGTCCGACGTGACCTGCAGGTCGGCGCCGCCGGCGGCCACGCCGCGGATGAAGATCTCGAACGGGCCACGGCGATCGCTCGTGTAGGCGATCGACAGGCCGTCGGGGGAGAACGTCGGGTGCAGGTCGAGGCCCGCCGAGGTGGTGACCTGGACCTGGTCCACCTGGCCGCTGACGCTCGGTCCTTCGTCCAGGTCGTGGGGCCGCCAGAACAGCGCGACCGCGAGCCCCGCTGCCACCAGGCCGAGCCCGCCGAGCACCCACGGCCGGGCGCCGCGGTCGCGCAGCCGCGGTCGCACCATGCGCCGGCTGGGCGGCGGCGTCAGCCGTGGCGGGCTGCTCACCGGTCGCCCCGCCAGTGCATCGAGGATCTCGGTCACCGCGGCGAAACGGTGGCCGGGGTCGCGTTCCAGGCAGCGCAGGACCACGCCGTTCCAGCGCGGATCGAGGTCGGCCACGTGTTCCGCGGGTGGCGTCGGCGCGTCGGTCAGCCGCCGTGCCATCGTCGCCAGCACCGTGTTGCCGCGGAACGGCAGGTTGCCCGTGATCATCTCGTACAGCACGATGCCGAGCGCGTAGATGTCGGTGGCCGCGCTGACGGGTCCGCCCTCGATCTGCTCCGGCGCCATGTACGCCGGCGTGCCCATCGCCACGCCGGTCATCGTCATCGCCCGCGGGTCGCCGTCCTGGGTCGGGCGGGCGACGCCGAAGTCGGTCACCACCGCCCGCGGCGTGGACCCGGCGCCGGGCACCAGCATCACGTTGCCGCTCTTGAAGTCGCGGTGGATGACGCCCGCGGCGTGGGCTGCGGCGAGAGCGGCGACCAGCTGCTCGAGCAGCACGGCGACCTCGTCGAGCGGCAGCCGGCGGCGGCGGGTGAGGTACTGCGCGAGCGTCTCGCCGCGCAGCAGCTCCATGGTCAGGAAGTTGAGGTCGAGCGCCTCGCGGCCTTCGCCCGGCGGGCCCTGGTGACGGCCGAAGTCGAAGATGCGGCAGACGTTCGGGTGGGTGACGCGGCGGGCGAGCTGGATCTCCCGCTTGAAGCGCTCGAGCGCCTGCGGGCCGGCCGCCAGCTCCGGCCGGATGGTCTTGAGCGCGACCACCTCGCCGAGCTCCTCGTCGCGCGCCTCGTACACCTCGCCCATCGCCCCGGAGGCGATGAAGCGCACGATCCGGTAGCGGCCGGCGACGAGGTCGTCCTCGGCGAGCGCGGGCGGCGCGTCGATCCGTGGTCCGAAGTCGGAGATGGGAGCGGTCTGGAGGTGGGAGAGGGCCTCGGTGTCGTCGTCCGAGCCGCTCCGCGCGGGGCGCCTCGGGGCCGGCGTATCGTCGGAACCACTCATTCGACGGTTCGCTCAGGAGTCCCCGCGGGAGCCCCCCGCGTCGTCGAACGCGAGAGCCCGCGAAATGGCGCGCCCGGAGGGATTCGAACCCCCTGCCTACTGGTTCGAAGCCAGTCGCTCTATCCAGATGAGCTACGGGCGCGTCGTCCGAGCGGATATTAACCGAGGGCCGGGCTGGCGGGGAGGGCCCGGGTCAGCGCCGGCGTTCCGGCAGTCTCACCTGGCCCTTGACGCCTTCGTGGCTGATGCCGCCGCTGCCGTCGCGGCCGACCTCGAAGTCGCCGCCGACGTCGCGCACGCGGATCGGACCGGAGCCGTCCTCGTCGATCCGCACCGAGCCCTTCACGGCCGAGATGTCGATCCCGCCCGAGCTGTCCTCGCGCACGACCACGTCGCCGTCGACGCGGGAGATCCGCAGCTCGCCGGAGCTGTCCTCGATCACCCGCACGCTGCCGCGCACGTCGTCGATCTCGGCCTCGCCCGAGCTGTCGCGCAGCTCGACGTCGCCGCCGACGCGCTGGACGCGGATCTCGCCCGAGGAGTCGGTCAGCCGCAGCGCCCCGGTGTCCGCGATCTCGATCGACCCGCTCGAGTCCTCGACCTCCAGCGGCAGGTTCGCGGGCAGCGTGACCTCCAGGTCGAGGTGGGGAGAGGTGCCGCTCCAGCCGAAGGTCCAGCCGCCGTCCGGGACCTCCACCGTGATCCGGGCCTCGCTGCCGATCCGCTCGGCGCGGAGCTGGATCGCCTCGACCAGCTTCTGGTCGTTGGCGCAGGCCAGGCCGCGGGCCTCGATCGCGGCGGCGCCGGGTTTGCCGGTGATGCGCAGCGAGCCCGCGCGGGCGATCACCCGCACCCGCGCCACGTCGGTGACGGCCAGCCTGGCCTCGCGCGGGGCGCTGGCCGGACAGTCGGCGCCCGCGGCCAGGGCGGGCAGGGCGGGGCCGCAGAGGGCCAGGACGAGGGCGACGCGGTTCATGGGCACGACCTCCTGCCGGGACCAACGCTGCCCGACCGGCAGAAGTTCCGCTAAGATCCCCGGCCGTGTCCGCTTCCGGGCGGGTCGCGATCGTGGCGGGGTGCCGGACGCCCTTCGCCCGCTCCGGCTCAGTCTTCCGCGACCTGACCGCGCTCGACCTCGGCCGCTCGTGCGTCCGCGAGCTGGTGGAGCGCTCCGAGATCGACCCCGCGCGGGTCGGCCTCGTGGTCATGGGCCAGGTCGTGGCCTCGGTCCACGCCCCCAACCTGGGCCGCGAGGTCGTGCTCGGCGCCGGCCTGTCGCCGGCGACCCCCGGCCACACGGTCAATCGCGCCTGCGCCTCCTCCAACCAGGCGATCGCCGATGCCGCGCAGGCGATCCTCGCGGGCCACACCGACACCGCGATCGCCGGCGGCGCCGAGTGCCTCTCGGACGTGCCGATCCTGCACAGCCGGCGGATGGCCCAGGCCCTGGTCGCGGTCTCGAAGGCGCGCGGCCTGTCGGCCCGGGTGCGGGCGTTCGCCGGCCTGCGGCTGCGCGACCTGGCGCCGCAGACGCCCGCCATCGCCGAGCCGTCGACGGGCCTGTCGATGGGACAGTCGGCCGAGAAGATGGCGAAGGAGAACGGGATCAGCCGCGAGGAGCAGGACCGCATCGCGTTCCTCTCCCACCACAACGCGGCGAAGGCACTCGACGCCGGGCTGCTGCAGCCCGAGATCGCGCCGCTGCCGGTGCCGCCGCGCTACCTCGAGGTCGTGGCCGAGGACAACCTGATCCGCCGCGACACGTCGCTCGAGGCGCTGGCCGCGCTGCGGCCGGTGTTCGACCGCCGCCACGGCAGCGTCACCGCGGGCAACGCGTCGCCCTTGACGGACGGCGCAGCCGCGGTGCTGCTGATGTCCGAGGCGGTCGCGAAAGCCGAGGGCTTCACGCCGCTGGCCTACGTGAAGGCGTGGGCGGTGGCCGCGGTCGATCCCGCGGGCCAGCTCCTGATGGGCCCGGCGCTGGCGGTGCCCTTGGCACTCGAGCGCGCCGGCCTGGCGCTCTCCGACATCGACCTGATCGAGATGCACGAGGCGTTCGCCGTCCAGGTCGCCTCCAACATCCAGGCCCTGGAGTCCGACACCTGGGCCCGCGAGCAGCTCGGCCGCGACAAGGCCGTCGGCCGCGTCGACCGCGAGAAGCTCAACGTCCACGGCGGCTCGCTCGCGATCGGTCACCCGTTCGGCGCCACCGGCGCGCGGCTGACCACCACCCTCGCCCGCGAGATGGTGCGCCGCGACGCGAAGTTCGGCCTGATCTCGGTCTGCGCCCAGGGCGGCATGGGCTTCGCGATGGTGCTGGAGCGATGAGCGGCGCGCTCGCCGGCCTGCGCGTGCTCGACCTCACCCGCTACATCCCCGGCCCGTACGCCACGATGCTGCTGGCGGACCTCGGCGCGGACGTGGTCAAGATCGAGGAGCCGCCGTTCGGTGACGCCACGCGCGCCGTGCCGCCGCCGCTGCCGTCGGGCGCCGACACGGCGGTGCACGCGGCGCTCAACCGCGGCAAGCGCTCGGTGCAGCTCGACCTGCGGCAGGCCGAAGGCGTCGCGGCCGTGAAGCGGCTCGCCGCCCGCGCCGACGTGTTCGTCGAGGCGTTCCGTCCTGGCGCGCTCGAACGCCGCGGCCTCGGCGCCGCGGCGCTGCGCGCGGCCAACCCGCGCCTCGTCTACTGCTCGGTGTCCGGGTACGGCCAGGCCGGGCCGCTGGCGTCGGTCGCGGGCCACGACGTGAACTACCTCGCGCGCTCCGGCTTCCTCGGCACCAACCTCGATGCCGCGGGCGATCCGGTGCTGCCGACGACCCAGGTCGCCGACATGGCCGGCGGGCTGCTGGCCGCGCTGGCGATCCTGGCCGCGCTGCAGGCCCGCGAGCGCAGCGGAGAGGGGCAGGTCGTGGACGTCTCGATGTTCGACGCCGCGCTGGCCCTGATGACCGTGCCCGCGGCCCGCGTGCTGGCGGGCGGGTCGTCGACGAGCGAGCTCTCGGGCCGCCACGCCTGCTACGGCACGTACCGCTGCCGCGACGGCCGCCACGTCGCCGTCGGCGCGTTGGAGCCGAAGTTCTGGGAGGGCCTGTGCGCGGCGCTCGAGCTGCCGCACCTGCGCTCCCGCCAGTGGGACCAGGGCCCGCGCCGCGAGGAGGTCCGGGCCGCGCTCGCCGCCGCCTTCGCCGGCCGCGACCGCGACGACTGGGTCACGTTCCTGCGCGAGCGCGACGTGTGCGTCGAGCCGGTGCTCGACTTGCCGCAGGCCCTGGCCCAGGAGCAGGCGGCGACGCGCGGGGTGATCGCCGCCGGCGCGCTCTCTTCGCCGCTGCGGCTCGCGGCCACGCCGGTCGTCGTGCCGCGCAAGGCGCCGGCGCTCGGCCAGCACACCGACGAGGTGCTGGCGGAGGCGGGTTTCGCGGCCGCGGAGATCGCGGCCCTGCGCGAGCGGGGGATCGCGGCATGAGCGGCGCGCTGACCACGTCGCTGCGCGAGGACGGCGTGCTGGTGGCGACCCTCGACGTGCCCGGCGAGAAGGTCAACACCCTGTCGCGGGCGCTGTTCGACGAGTTCGCGGTCTGGCTCGACGAGCTGCACGCGCCGAAGCGGCCGATCAAGGCCTGCGTGCTGTGGAGCGCCAAGGCCGACAACTTCATCGCCGGCGCCGACATCGAAGACTTCACGAAGGTCCGCTCCGCGATGGAGGCGGAGGAACTCTCGCGCGCGGGCCACGCGCTGCTGAACCGGCTCGAGCAGGCGCCCGTGCCGGTGGTGGCCGCGATCCACGGCTCCTGCCTCGGCGGCGGTCTGGAGACGGCGCTCGCCTGCCGCTACCGCATCGCGAGCGACGACCCGCGCACCACGCTGGGCCTGCCCGAGGTGATGCTCGGCCTGATCCCGGGCGCGGGCGGCACCCAGCGCCTGCCGCGCCTGATCGGCCTCGGCCGCGGGCTCGACCTGATCCTCACCGGCCGCTCGCTGAAGGCCGTGCGGGCGCTGAAGAGCGGCCTGGTCGACGAGGTGGTGCCGCGCCCGATCCTGCTGGAGGCCGCCTGCAACGCGGCGCTCGCGCTGGCCGACGGACGGCTGCGCCCCGTGCGGCGCGGCATCACGACGGTCGAGAGACTGGCCCGCCCGCTGATCTTCCGCAAGGCCCGCGGCTCCGTGATGGAGAAGACGCACGGCCTGTACCCCGCGCCGCTGCAGGCGATCGACGTGATCGAGGCCGGCACCGCGACGACCCTCGAGGCCGGCCTCGAGCGCGAGGCGAAGGCGTTCGGCGCGCTGGCGGTGTCCGGGCCGTCGCGGGCGCTGGTCTCGCTGTTCTTCGCCACCCAGGGCATCAAGAAGGACGGCGGCTACCCCGAGGGCACGCCCGTCCGCGAGGTGACCAAGCTGGGTGTGGTCGGCGCCGGTCTGATGGGGGCGGGCATCGCCGCCGCCGCGGCCGAGGTGGGCGCCCGGGTCCGACTGCGCGACGCCATGCCCGAGGGGCTCGGCAAGGGCCTGCGTTACGCGCGCGACGTGTTCGAGGAGCGCCGCCGCCGCGGCAGCCTGAGCCGGCTCGAGGTCGAGCGGCGGATGAACCGCATCGCGGGCGCGCTCGACACCACCGGCCTGCAGCGCGCCGAGCTGGTGATCGAAGCGGTGTTCGAGGACCTCGAGCTCAAGCGCCAGGTGCTGGCCGAGGTCGAGCGGCGGGTGGCGGACGACTGCGTGTTCGCGAGCAACACCTCGTCGATCCCGATCGGCGAGATCGGCGCCCTCGCGAAACGGCCGGGGCGGGTGCTCGGCATGCACTTCTTCTCGCCCGTGCACAAGATGCCGCTGCTCGAGGTGATCGTCACCCCGCGAACCGAGGCCGATGCGACCGCCACGGCCGTCGGCTTCGGGCGCCGCCTCGGCAAGCACGTGATCGTCGTCCGCGACGGCCCCGGCTTCTACACGACGCGGGCGCTGGCCGCCTACATGAACGAGTCGGCGCGGCTGCTCGAGGAGGGTGCCGCGACGCCCGACGTCGACGCCGCGATGACGGTGTTCGGCTTCCCGGTCGGGCCGATCACGCTGCTCGACGAGGTCGGCATCGACGTCGGCGCCAAGGTCGCGAAGGTGATGCACAAGCACTTCGGCGCCCGCTTCGAGCCGCCTGCCTCGATGGCGCGGGTGGTCGAGGACGGCCGCTCGGGGCGCAAGAACGGCCGCGGCTTCTACGCCTACGACGGCCGCAAGAAGCGGCCCGACGAGAGCGTCTACGCGCTGCTGCCGGGGGGTGCCGCGCGGCGGCCGTTCGAGGCCCGCGCGATCCAGGAGCGGCTGTGCTTCGCCTTCCTCAACGAGGCGGTGCTGTGCCTGCAGGAGGGCATCCTGCGCTCTCCCCGCGACGGCGACGTGGGCGCCGTCTTCGGGCTCGGCTTCCCGCCGTTCCTCGGCGGACCGTTCCGCCACGTCGACCACCTCGGCGCCCGCTTCGTCGCCGAGGTGCTGGAGCGGCTGCGCGCCGCCCACGGGGAGCGCTTCGCGCCCGCGCCGCTGCTCCTCGACCACGCCAGGGAAGGCAAGGCGTTCCACCCGTGAGCCGAAATCTCTATTCCGACAACCCCGACCTGCTCCACCACGTCCGCGGCGGCGTCCGCTGGGACCGCATCGTGCCGCTGTGGGAGGAGGGCTTCACGCTCGAGGACGGCCCGCGCTCGACGGCCGAGGCGCGCGAGCTGTACGAGCAGAGCCTCGAGGAGCTGGGCGCGTTCGCGGCCGAGAAGATCGAGCCCCGGGCCCGCGCGGTCGACGCCCACGGCGTGCGCTTCGAGAACGGCCAGGTCGTGCAGGCGCCCGAGCTGCTGCAGAACATCGAGGGCCTGAAGCGCCTCGGCGTGATGGCCCCCAACCTGCCGCGCGAGCTGGGCGGCTTCAATTTCCCGTTCGTCGTCGGCGCCGCGATGATGGAGATCGTTTCGCGGGCGTGCACCAACACCCTGCTGCTCCACGTCTTCTACCAGGGGCCGGCGGTGATGGTCGTGCGCTACGGCACGCCCGAGCAGATCGAGCGCTGGACCCGGCCGCTGGCGGTCGGCGACATCTCGGCCTCGGTCGCGATCACCGAGCCCGACGCCGGCTCGGACATCGGCCGGGTCGCGACCACGGCCCGCGAGGAGGGCGGCGGCTGGCGCGTCACGGGTCGCAAGCAGTTCATCACCAACGGCTGCGGCGACGTGTGCATCGTGGTCGCGCGCAGCGAGCCCGGCAGCCAGGGCCTCGACGGGCTGTCGCTGTTCATCGTGCCGCGCCAGGCGGAGGGCCGCGACAACTACGTGGTGGCGAAGCCCGAGTCGAAGTACGTGATCCGCGGCTCGGCCACCTGCGAGCTGTCGTTCGACGGATCGCAGGCGGAGCTGCTCGGGCCCCGCGGCGCCGGCTTCCAGCAGGTGCTCTCGTTCATGAACGAGGCGCGGCTGGCGGTCGCGGTCCAGGGCCTCGGCCTGTGCGAGGCGGCGACGCGGGCGGCAAAGGAGTACGCGGAGCGCCGGGTGCAGATGGGCAAGCCGATCGCCCGCCACGAGCTGGTGGCCGACCTGCTGCTGGACATGGAAACCGAGACGGCCGCGATGCGCGCGCTGATCTACGACAGCGCCGAGTTGTTCGACATCGTCGAGGGCCTGTCGCGCCCGAAGAACGCCGCGGTGCCCGGGGCGGCGAAGGCGCTGGCCGCGGCGAAGCGGGCGCTGCGCGAGCGCATCCCGCTCGTCAAGTGGTTCGGCGCGGAGCGCACGTTGTGGGTGACGCGGGCCGCGGTCCAGGTCCACGGCGGCTACGGCGTCGTCGCCGACTACGACGTCGAGCGCCACTACCGCAACGCGCTGATCCTGCCGATCTACGAGGGCACCAGCCAGATCCAGGCCCTGATGTCGCTCAAGGACCAGGTCAAGTGGCTGCTGCAGCGGCCGTGGTCGTGGGCGACCGGCTGCGTCTCCGTCGACGCGCCGCAGGACGCGCTGGGCGACGGGCTGCGCGAGATGGCGGGGGAGTACGAGCGCGCGCTCAAGTTCACGCTGCGCGAGAGCCTCGGCGTGGCCGGCGTGCTCGCCGCGCTGGCCGGGCGCGGGCCGCAGCCGGCCGCGCTGTCCTACGCCCTGCTGCAGGCCGAGCGGCTGTGTGCCATGCTGTCCTATACGCGCGCGGCCGAGTCGCTCGCGCGCCACGCGGCTGCTTCGCCCCGCCACCGGCGGCTGGCCGAGCGCTTCGTGCACCGCAGCCTCCCGCTCGTGCGCATGCACGGCGAGATCGTGCGCAGCGGCGATCGCGACACCCTGGAGGCGTAGCAGACTTGCCCGGAAACGGCGGCAACCGCAACGGAAACGGGGACAAACGCCCCCCGATCCTCCAGCTCCCCACGCGCGCCCCTTCGTCGCTCGCGGTCACGGCTCGCTTCGGGCCGATCCTCGGCAAGCGCTTCACCCGCAACCACCGCGAGCTGCTGGCGCAAGCCCACGGCGCCTATGCGGGGCTGCGGCGCTCGGCCAAGGCGATCCGCGGCCGCGGCGCCAACATCTACACGCAGTGGGTCGGCGACCCGGACGCGCTCGGCAGCGCGCTGGTGCTGAAGGCGATCCTCGAGAAGCTGGGCGCGAAGGAGGCCCGCATCCTGACCGGGGCGCTGGGCCACCCGCAGAACCGCAACCTGGTCGAGCGTTGCGGGATCACCCTGCACCACCCGAACGAGGGCCGGCTGCTGCGCGGGCTGCACTGCATGGTCGACACGTCGCCGCCGCTCGGCATGAGCAACACGGGGCCGATCGAGCCGGTCAAGGACTACTTCTTCGTCGCCGACCACCACGCCGACCCGGAGGACGTGGAGGAGAACTGCCGCTCGCGCGGCGTCAAGCGCGTGCGCCACGCCTTCGTCGGCCTGCCGGTCGGCTCGACCTCGGCGTTCATGGCCGCGCTGGGTGCGGTCTTCGGCGTGCTCGACGACCTCGGCCCCGCCGGCCGCGCGGCCGTCGCGCTCGGCATCTACACGGACACCAGCGCGCTGCTGCACGGCGCCACGGCGCTCGACTTCCGGATGTTCGAGAAGTTGACCCGCGACGAAGAGACGCTCGACATCCTCGACGACCTGCGCGACTACCGGGTGCCGCCGGAGTGGCTGGCCTACCGCTCGCTCGCGATCCAGGGCATCGAGACCACGGGCGGCGTGCGGGTGGCGCCGGTCGGCTACGTGCGCGAGCAGCACCGCGACGTGATCGCCGAGGTCGCCAACGAGCTGATGCGGATCGACGGCACCTCGATCGGCATCGCGGTGGCGGTCACCGAGCGCGGCACGGAGGTCTCGATCCGCGCCGACAGCCGTCTGCTCGGCCACGACCGGCCGCGCATCGTGCGCGTCATCGACCACCTGCTGACCTACGCGTTCCCGGGCGTCTCCGGCTTCAAGTACGAGCGGCGCCCGCCGCATCGTGTCGAGGGCGGGGCCTGCGTGAACCACCCGCCGGAGCTGCGCAAGGCCTGGAACCTGGGCTCGAGCGAACCGCCGGTCGACGAGGCCCTCGAGCACTGCCGCACCCACGCCCGCGCCCTGGTGGCCGCCCTGCAAGACATGAAGTTCGCCCGCCCGGAAGAGATCGTCGGGCTGCTGTAGCCGACAACCGGGTCCGTTGTGGGGGTGCGGGGGCGGAGGAGGCTACGCCTCCGACGGAGCCCCCGTGGAGCGCGGGGCCGCCCTCAGGCGGCACGGCGACTCAGAGTGTGGGGGTGCGGGGGCGGAGGAGGCTACGCCTCCGACGTAGCCCCCGCGGAGCGCGGGGCCGCCCTCAGGCGGCACCGCGACTCAGAGTAATCGGCCGGGCTAATGCTAGTCCTAATGCTCGAAGAGCAGGTTGAAGCCGGCGATGTCCAGGTCGGCCAGGACCGGGATCGCCTCGAAGCTGCGGCGGGCGAGGTCGGCGCGGCCGTCGCGCTCCAGCATGAACTGCAGCTTGTCCATCAGCGCGTGCAGCATCGTCACGTCCGAGATCGCGTAGCGGACCTGCTCCTCGGACAGCGTCACGGCCGACCAGTCGGTGTGCCGCGCCTGCTTGTCCATCTCGATGTCGAGCAGCTCGAGCACGTTGTCCTTCAGGCCGTGGCGGTCGGTGTACGTGCGGCACAGCTTGGAAGCCGTGCGCGTGCAGTAGAGCGGCGCCACCCGGATGCCGAGCCAGTGCGACACGGCGGCCACGTCGAAGCGGGCGAAGTGGAAGATCTTGAGCACGCCGGGATCCTCGAGCAGCCGCTTCAGGTTCGGCGTGCGGCAGGGTCCGGAGCCGCCGGGGGTGAGCCGATCGCGCGTGATCTGCACGATCGCGCCGTGGCCCTCGCGGTCGCAGAGCTGGACCAGGCACAGCCGGTCGCGCAGCGTCTGCAGGCCGAGCGTCTCGGTGTCGATCGCGACCTGCTTCGAGCCGAGATAGGTCGCGAGCAGGTCGTCGGGGAGGTCGCCCTGCACGATGCGAGGCGTGACGTCGGGGGGGCGCTGGGGCATGTTCAGCCGCTGCGGCCTTTCCTTCAGGAGCGAGGAAATTGGGGTGAGTGACGGGATTCGAACCCGCGGCCTCCAGGGCCACAACCTGGCGCTCTAACCAGCTGAGCTACACCCACCGTTGGACTTTTGGCGCGCCTGAAGGGACTCGAACCCCTGACCCGCAGCTTAGAAGGCTGCCGCTCTATCCACCTGAGCTACAGGCGCATGGCGCCGCGTGAAGAATACCACGCGGCTCGAGCGGGCTTTCGGGGCCCCAAGGCGTTCGGTGAGTATACTCGGAACTTCGACGGTACGAGGGGAGGCCGAGTGCGCCGACGCGACGTGTTGAAGGGGGGCGGGGCGCTGGGCCTGATCGGTTTGGCGGGCTGCGGGGGCGGCTCCTCCGGCGCCAACCCCGGCGGTCCCTCGGCGGTCGCGACGCCGACTCCGACTCCCACGCCGACGCCCAGCCCGACCCCGGCCCCCACGCCGACGCCCAGCGCAGGCGCGACTCCACCCGCCTCCGGCGACAACGTCGTGGCCCGCCTGACGATCAAGATCGAGCACGTGTTGGGTATCGACGGCAAGACCCGGCTGACCAACCCGGGCCCCAACGAGCCGCTCTACGTGGGGGAGATCGTGCGCCTCGACGCGACGGCGAAGACCGTCGACAACCGCTCGACCGACGGCTCCGGAGAGGTGTACTGGCGGTTCGAACCGGAAGGCATCATCGACTGGAGCGGCGCCGTGACCTTCAACCCGCGCCTGTCGATCGTGGGCCCCGGCCAGCTCTCCTGCCGGGCGGTGCTCGACGGCGTCGTCGCCAACGACCTCACCCTGAACTGCAAGGCCTTCGGGACTTAACGGCTGGCTGACGGCGGGAGTGAATCCCGCCGCAGAGCCGCGGGGGCTCACGCACCATCGGGTGGCGTGGGCGGGAGTGAATCCCTCCCACGACCCGCGGGGGCTCACGCCGCGAAACGGACCGCGGCTCCGCCCCCGTACCCCGGGGCGGGCTAGGAATGTCTGGCGATCTGGAAGCTGCGTGACCAGCCGTCTTCGAGGCA
>JAMPXO010000086.1 GCA_023701125.1 Vicinamibacteria bacterium
CCGCGCGGGCGACGGGCACGCCGGCCAGCGGCACGCTGTCCCCAACCACCGACCAGGTGACGATCCGCCTCGGCTCGCAACCGTCGTGGACGCTCACCAAGACCGCCGACCCGCTCACCTATTCGGCCGCGGGCGAGGTGATCGACTATTCCTACGCGCTGAGCAACACCGGTGGCATGGAGATCCGCAGGATCGTGGTCCGCGACGACCGGGTTGCCGCGGTCACCTGCCCGGACACCACGCTCGATCCCGGCCGGACCATGACCTGCTCCGGGCGCTACGTGATCACGGCCGCCGACGTCGCCAATCGCAGCGTGACCAACACCGCCACGGCGACCGGGGTGCTGGCCGCGGGGACGCTGGCCCCGGCTCGGGCCCAGGCCACCGTCACGTTCCGGCCCCCGCTCACCGCCTCGATCACGATCGTCGCCGAGGCCAGCGGAGGCGACGCGACTTTCGCCTTCACCTCCTCGCTGCCCGCCGCGAGCAGCCTGGCCCTGACGACGGCGGACGGATCGGCCCGCCGCACGTTCTCGGACCTGACGCCCGGGAGCTACCGTTTCGCCGGGGCCGAACTGCCGGCCGGCTGGAGCTTCACCGGGCTCGTCTGCTCCGGCGACGGCGGCGGGGCGCCGACCGTGGCGGACGTGGCCGGCCGCGCCGCCAGCGTCGGGCTGGACCGCGGTGAGGCCATCACCTGCACGTTCTCCCACGTCTTCGACGAAACGGAACACATCTTCGGGACCCAGGCCGGCATCCGCGGGTTCCTCGGCCGGAGGATGCAACTCCTCGCGGGCCACGAGCCGGATCGCAGCCGCTTCCTGCGCGGGGTGCCCGGGTCGCTCTGGGAGGGCGGCTCCGACGCCGGGCCGGTCGACTTCACGGGGAGCGGCGGTGCATTCGGCGCGCGCGTCTCGGTCGCGACCAGCCTGTCGCGAGTGGCCTGGGGGCGTGCGGAAGAGAACAGCGGAACCGGTGGCATCGGCCTTGCGGCCGTCCAGGTCGTCGACACGCCCGCGCAGCGCCAGGCTCCCGGTTTCGACGTGTGGGTCGAGTCCCACTTCGCGCGCTCCGAGACCACGACCGGCGGCGAGACGACCCACGACGGCGACTTCGGCGTCGTCTACCTGGGCGTCGACAAGCGGGTGAAACCCTCGCTGCTGGTCGGCGCGCTCGTCCAGTTCGACTGGCTGTCCGAGACGGCGCCGCGCGGTGGGGCCGAGGCCGACGGCCACGGGTTCATGGTGGGGCCCTACGTCAGCGGGCGGGTCGGCCGCGCCCTGTTCGTCGACGCCCGCCTCGCGTGGGGCCAGTCCGACAACAGCATCGATCCGCTCGGTCGCTACGCGGACGACTTCGCCACGGATCGCTGGCTGGCCCGCGTCAACCTCAGCGGCAACTGGAGCCGGGCCAACTTCCGGGTCACGCCCGACCTCGGCCTGACCTGGGTTCGCGAGACGCAGCACGGCTACTTCGACGCGCTGAGCATCTCGATCCCGGAGCAGGCCGTGTCCCTCGGCCGCGTGGTCTTTGGTCCGGAGTTCGCCTGGCGGATCGGGGCCGGTGGCGGCGCCAGCTTCGAGCCCCAGGTGTCGATCAAGGGGGCGTGGGACTTCGAGGCCCCGACCCGTGGCCCGAGCGACGGCGAGTTCGGGGCCGCGGTGCAGGCGGGGCTGCTGGCGACGCTGCCGAACGACTGGCGGCTTCGGCTCGTCGGCACGGTGAACGGGATCGGCAACGAGGGCCTCTTCGACTACGGCGGCCAACTCTGGCTCAGCGTTCCCCTCCGCCGGGGACGCTGAGGCTCAGCGCGTCTCCTTCGGCAGCGCGGCGCGCCAGTTCTGGACGACGGTCACCGAGCCGGGCCCGGCCTTCTCCGGCACGATCGCGATGAACCGCTTGCGGTCCGGCATCGCGTCCAGCCACGCCACGTCGGGTGGCAGGTTCGCGATCTGTCGCGGCGTGCCGACCCCGAGCACGGCGCCGGGCAGCAGGTCGACGTGCCACAGGCTGCGGTAGCGGTCGTCGAGGAAGATCAGGCTGCGGCCGTCGGCCGCCCACCACGAGAGCGTCCCACCGCCCTGGGAGACCTGCTGCCGACGCCCGGGCGGCGGCAGCGACTGCAGGTAGACCTCGAAGCGGCCGGTGTCGTCCGCAATGAAGGCGAGCCAGCGCCCGTCCGGTGACATCGGTCCGGCGCTGTCGCGCACGGGTCCGCGCACGACGGACACCAGCTCGCCCTGGCCCGACGCCGGCAGCATCCAGATGTTCTGCTGCGTGGTCTCGTCGAGCTGGGTGAGGACGAGCCAGCGGCCGTCGGCCGACCACGCGCTGACGTTCTTGAAGGGGAGCGCGTTGCGGAACAGCACCACCTCGGGCGTGGCGTCGCCGACGACCTTGACGTAGATCTCCTGGGGTCCATCGCGATCGGACGCGAAGACCACGCGGGTGCCGTCGGGCGACCAGACGGGCGCGTCGTTCCGGCCCTGCCCGGACGAGAACGGCGCGGCGCTGCCGCGAGCGAGGTCGACCAGCCACAGGCTCGATTCCGAAGGCGAAGAAGACCGGACCAGCACGGCGCGGGTGCCGTCCGGGGAAATGGTCACCGTCTCGTAGTGGCCGGCGGGCAGGTCGAGAGTCCCCGTGATCCGGCCCGCCAGGTCCATCCACACGGCCGTGGTGTTCGCTGCCGGCGCCGTGAAGTAGGCGAGCGACCCCGCTTGCGAGACGGAGACCGCCCGGCCCGCGGTGAAGGAGACGGCCGGGTCGAGGATGCTCTTGGGCTCGTCCTCGAGCGTGATCGGTTCGCCCGTGACCTGCAGCGAGCGCGCGTCGAACGGCAGTGCCGTGAGCAGGCCCTGCCGCGCGAACAGCAGGAACCCGGGCGGGGCGTAGACGGGAGCGCTCTCCATCGTCGCGACCCGGCTCCGCGAGTCGTCCTGGAGCGAGCCGGCGTAGATCTCGAACTTCCCGTTCTTGCCGGGCAGCGCCGCATACAGGAAGTGCTCGCCGTCCGGCAGCAGCGCGGGGATGCGGTGGCCGTACTCCCCGCGCGCGGTGTCGAGCTTCGTGACCGGCGCGGGCGTCCCGCCGCTGGCCGGGATGCGGTAGAGCGGCCCGCTCCAGTTGGGCGCGAACACGATCGTGTTCGAGGGCGTCCAGATGCCACCCCGCCCGTTGGGAGCTTCGGCCAGGATCTCGGCGCGCCCGCCGGCGGCCGCGACGATCTTCAGCTTGGCGTTGGCGAAGAACCCGATGCGGCGGGAGTCGGGCGACCAGAACGGCAGGCTCGCGCCCTCGGCGTCCTCGAGGCGGCGGGCCGCCATCGTGTCGAGCGAGCGGACCCAGAGCTGGGACTCCGACCGCGTCAGGCCGCCGACGGTGAACGCGACCATCGTGCCGTCGGGCGAGATTGCGACGCCGTTGGAGTCCGGATACAGGACGGCCCCCGCGGGCGCCAGGATCGACAGTCGCAGCAGCGGTGCGCTCGATTGCGGTTGCGATCGCCAGAGCAGGCCGGCGACGAGGGCGGTGGCGAGGGCCGCGGTCACCGCTGGCGCGAGCCACGTGAAGCGGGAGGGACGTTGGACGGCGGCGCTGGCCGCAGTCACCGGCTCGGCGTCGTCCTCGAGATCGAGCCGCGCATCGCCGATGTCGTGCAGGCGCTTGCGCGGGTCGCGTTCGAGGCAGCGACGCAGGAGGCGGACGACGGAGGCGGGGGTGTCGGCCGGCAGCCGCGTCCAGTCCGGGTCGGTCTTGAGCACCGCGGCCAGCGTGTCGCTGACCGTCTCGCCTTCGAACAGGCGCCGGCCGGTGAGCATCTCGAACAGCACGACGCCGAAGGCCCAGATGTCGGCGCGCTTGTCGACCGCCTTGCCGCGCGCCTGCTCGGGCGACATGTACGCCGCGGTGCCGAGGATCACGCCGGCCACCGTGCCGGCGCCGGCCAGCGTTGGAGACTGCGAGAGATCGTGGCTGCCCGACTGGGCCATCGGATCGGCCGCGAAGGCCTTGGCGAGGCCGAAGTCGAGCACCTTGACCTTGCCCTCCGGTGTGACTTTCACGTTGGCCGGCTTGAGGTCGCGGTGGACGATGCCTTTCTCGTGCGCTTCTTCGAGCGCCTCGGCGATCTGCCTCGCGATCGCGATCGCCTCGTCGACGGAGATCGCGCCGCGCTTCAGGCGCTGCGCGAGGTCCTCGCCAGGCACGAGTTCCATCGCCAGGAAGTGGAGCGACGAACCGTCTTCGCCGCTCGCGCTCTCGAAGCCGTAGACGTGGGCGATGTTGGGATGGTTGAGCGCGGCGAGCAGCTTCGCCTCGCGCTCGAAGCGGGCGAGGCGCTCGGGCTCGCCCGCGAGCGCGGCGGGCAACACCTTGATCGCGACGTCCCGATCGAGGCGCGTGTCGCGCGCCCGGTACACCTCGCCCATCCCGCCGACACCGAGCAGGGTGTCGACCGCATACGAGCCGAGGCGTACGCCGGGAGCCAGGGTCATGGAGGTCGACGGAGTCTAAGGGAGGTCCGCCGGCGAGGCTGGCTCGACGCGGACGAGAACTTCGTCCAGGGATCTGCGGTGGATGTCCGGCACCCGCGCGTCGGGCGCCGGGTAGCCGACCGGGATCAGCACGAAGGGCCGCTCGTGGGCCGGCCGTCCCAGCACCCGCGACAGGAAGCCCATCGGGCTCGGGGTGTGGGTGAGCGTCGCGAGTCCCGCGTGGTGGAGCGCCGCGAGCAGGAAGCCGACGGCGATACCGACCGACTCCTGGACGTAGTAGTTCTTGCGCCGGGGTTCGGGGGCATCGGGGGCGTGGTCGTAGTTCCGGCTGAAGACGACGATCAATGCTGGTGCCGACTCCAGGAACGGCTTGCGCCAGTCCGTGCCCAGCGGGGCCAGGTCCGCGAGCCACTCCGCCGTGGCGCGGCGCTCGTAGAACTCGCGCTCCTCGGCCTCGGCGGCCTCGCGGATCGCGCGCTTCGTTTCGGGATCGGTGACGACGACGAAGCGCCACGGCTGCTTGTTGGCGCCCGACGGCGCCGTGGCGGCCGCCGCGATCGCGTCCTCGAGCACGCCCGCGGGCAGCGGGTCCGGCGCGAAGTCGCGGACGGTGCGGCGGCGGCGGATCTCGTCGAGGAACGCCCGCGCCCGCCGCTGCGACTCGGCAGGATCGAGGCGGGCGAACTGCAGGGGGATCGTCGCCAGCGGCCCGACCGGGAGGCGCGGCGCTCGCTCCACGGGCTTGCGGGGCTTCACCGGCGCGTCAATCGAGCTTCAGCCGGTCGAGGCCGGGGATCGCGTCGAAGCCGCGGTCGAATGTCGCGATGCGGGTGACGCCGTTGTTCAGCATCACCGCGGCATGCAGCAGGTCGCGGACGCTGGCACCCGTGCCGCTGCCGAGCAGGTCGCGGGCGCGGTCGGTGTCGGCCAGCGAAACCGGGAAGACACGGGGCAGAGTTGGGCGAACAGGTCGTAGACCTGCACCGCGAGATCGCGGCGCCCGAGCCCCGTGTAGCGGAACAGGATCTCCTGCAGCACGTCGGTGCTCGTGCAGCCCTCGACCTGGCCGCGCCGGACCTTGTCCATGAAGCGAAGGGCCGGGTCGCGCAGGGCCTGGAGGCGCGCCAGCGGGTCGGGTTCGGGCGCGCGCTGCGCCAGCGCCGCCTCGATGGCCTCCCGGACCCACGCCCCCTTCGAGAGCCCGCGCCGCTGGGCGGCCTTGCGGATGCGCGCGTCGAGGCCGGGCTCCACGAGCACCTGGAGTCGCGTACTCATAGGCTCATGCTCATATGAGCAGCCGCTTCTCCTCAAGAAGGCCCCGGGGCGAGCGGTTCATTTCCCCGCCGGGGCGGTGAGGCGCCGCAATTCGTCGACGAAGCCGCCGGTCACGACGATCTTGTCGAGCCGGAGCTGCGTCTCCGCGCTCATGCTGCGCAACACGAGCAGCCGCTCCTCGCCGCGGACCGCGCCGGCGGTCGAGCCGTTGAAGCCCGAGATGGTCTGGCTGGACCACACCACGGGCTTGTCGACGGAGAGGGAACTGGTCGTCGTGCGCACCGCTGCGGCCATCACCTGGTTCAGGTGTCGGAAGAAGAGCTGGCGGCCGTCTACCGACCAGAACGGCCAGTTCCCGCCGTCCGTCGAGACCTGCCACTTGCCGCCGGGACCCGGGAACGGGCGGATGTAGACCTCGCTCCGCCCGGACTCGTTCGACGTGTAGGCCACCCAGCGTCCGTCCGGCGAGAACACCGCTCCCCACTCGCTGAACGGGGAGCCGAGGAAGGTGGTCGGCGTGCCCGCCTTCCAGGCCGTGGTCTCGTCGCCGTCCATGGGCAGGATGCGGATGTCGACCCCGGCCTCACGCGTGAATTCGAGGAAGGCGAGGAACTTGCCGCTCGGATGCCACGAGGTGGCGTACTGGGCATTCGGGCTGTCCGTGAGCCGCTGCTCTTCGCCGGTGCCGTCGGAGCGCTTCCAGTAGAGGTTGGGCGGGCCCTTCTGGTCCGAGCTGAACGCGATGCGGCCTCCGTCGGGCGTCCAGGCGGGCGCGGTCTCCGAGTTCTTGCCGAAGGTCAGCCGCGACATCGTGTCGCGCTGCCACTCGTAGACCCACACGTCCGAGTCCTTGGGACTGCGCAGGACGACCGCAATCCGGCTCCCGTCCGGCGAGACCCTCAGCCCGGTGTAGCCTGCCGGCTTCGCGCCCAGCGGCGTGACCACGCCGCGATTGTCGAGCCAGGCGATCGACGTCTGATCGTCGTCGCCCGTATCCGCGACGTGCGCAAAGGTGCCGTCGCGGGCGATGGCGAACATCGCGCCGCCACTGCTTTCGTCGGAGTGAACCTGCTCCACGGCCGGAACCGGCGGCCCCGTCGTCTCCAGCCGGTCGAGGTCGAAGGGAGCTGCGAACAGGGTCCCCTCGCGCACGAACAGCAGGTGTCCGCTCCCGAAGTAGTGGGGCGAGAGGCCGCCTTCGAGGAGCTTCTTCCGCGGCTGGCCGTTCGCGGGCTGGACCCAGATCGTGGACCCGCTGAAATCCGTGCCCCTGGTGTGGGCCGCGTAGATCACCCCCCTTCCGCCAGGGAGGACCTGTGGCGAGCGGTGCGTGATCTCGCCCGCCTTCTCGTCCAGGGTGGTGAACGGCACGGGCGCGCCCCCTGCCGGCCCGACCCGGGAGAGGCCCTCCCGGTTGCCCGCGGCGAACACGATCTGCCCGTCTTCGGTCCACGTCCCGGCGCGGTCCGTCGTCACGGGGCAAAGCGTGACCACCGCGCCGCCGCCCGTCGCCACCTTGACCAGCCGGTCCTCGGTGAAGAAGGCGATCCACTGGCCGTCGGGCGAGAAGAAGGGATGTCGAGCCCCCTCGGTCCCGGGCAACTCGAGCGCGCGCAGCTGGTCGAGACGGCGGACGAAGAGGCGGGGCGGGTCGGTGGCGGTGGGGCGGGCGGTGAAGGCGAGCGTGGTCCCGTCGGGCGAGAGCGCGATCACGGAGCCCCGGTTGAGCGGGAACAGCGAAGCTTCGGCGCCCAGCTCGACGCTGAAGCGCCGGAGAGGCTGCGGGCGATCCGCGGGCTTGCGCGCCGTCCACAGCGCGCCGATCGCCATGAGCGTGGCGACCACCGTGGCGACCATCCACGGTGTTCGCGCACGCGCGACCGCCCCGGCCGCCGCCTCGACGCCGACGACGGGCGCGCTGGTGACGGTCTCGTCGGGACCTTCGAGCGCGATCCGCACCTCGCCGACGTCGCGCAGCCGCGCCTTCGGGTCGCGCGCCAGGCAGCGCTCGAGCAGCCGCCGCGCCTTCCACGGCGTCGCCTCCGGCAGTGCCTTCCAGTCGATCTCCTGCCGCAGCACCGCCGCCAGCGTGTCGCTCACCGTCTCGCCCGCGAACAGCCGCTGGCCGCTCAGCATCTCGAACAGCACGACGCCGAACGCCCAGATGTCCGCCCGCTTGTCGACCGTCTTGCCCCGCGCCTGCTCCGGCGACATGTAGGCCGCGGTGCCGAGGATCACGCCCATCCGCGTGCCGGCCACGGTCGCCAGCGTCGGCGACTGCGAGAGGTCGACCGAGGCGCTGCTCGCCGGGTCTCCTGCGAAGGCCTTGGCGAGGCCGAAGTCGAGCACCTTGACCTTGCCGTCGGCGGTCACCTTCACGTTCGCGGGCTTGAGGTCGCGGTGGACGATGCCCTTCTCGTGCGCTTCTTCCAGCGCGTCGGCGATCTGCTTCGCGATCAGGACCGCGTCCTCGATCGGGACGGCGCCGCGCTTGAGGCGCTCGGAGAGGTCTTCGCCTTCGACCAGCTCCATCACCAGCGCGAGCACGCCCTCGGATTCTTCGAGGCCGTAGATCGCGGCGATGTTGGAGTGATTCAGCGAAGCGAGGATCTGGGCCTCGCGGCGGAAGCGGGCGAGCCGCTCCGCGTCCTGGGCGAAGGCGGCGGGCAGCACCTTGATCGCGACCTCGCGGCCGAGCTTCGTGTCGCGCGCGCGCAACACCTCGCCCATGCCGCCCGCGCCCAGCGGTGCCACGATCTCGTACGGGCCGAGGGCACTGCCGGGAGCGAAGGTCATCGAGTCGTCTCCGGGCTCCAGCCGAGGAGCAGCGTGATCGCCTGCGGGCCCGTCTCGGGGACCACCACGTTGAAGAGGAAGCGCTGGCCGTCGGCGCTGACGGCGTAACGGTGGCGGTCCGAGCCGCCCGCGGTCTGCGGCGCGCGGAACAGGACGCGCGACGTTCGAGTCTGCAGCGAGCGCCCGGCGACCGCGGCGAGCTCCGACTCGACGAGATCCCCGGAGCCCGAGATGTGGAACAGCGCGCGGCCGTCCCGGCTCCACACCGGATACCGGCCGCCGTTCGTCGAGATCCGGAGCTTCTGCTCGCCGCCGGGGAACGCCTGGACGTAGACCTCGTCGCGCCCCGATTCGTCCGACTGCAGCGCCAGCCAGGCCCCGTCCGGCGACAGCCGGCCCTCGATCTCGAGGAACGGCGTGCGCACGAGCGGGGTCGGGGCGCCGCCGGCGACCTCGAGCACGCCGAGGTCGCGCACGCCCTCGCCCGCCTCCGAGTAGACGACGAAGCGCTCGTCGCGCGACCACGAGCTCGGGAACTTGCCGCCGGGCCCCACCGGGATCTGCCGCGCCGGGCCGCCGCCCAGCGGCAGCACGTGCAGGTTCTCCGTGAAGTTGGTCACCAGCACGTGGGTCCCGTCGGCGGACCACAGCGGCAGGCCGGTCCACAGGCCGAGCGTCGCGAAGCGCGAGCGGGCGCCGGTGGCCGCGTCGATCATCCACACCGAGACCCGGCCGCCGCGCGGCTCGTGCATCTCCACGGCGACGTTGCGGCCGTCGGGCGAGAGCGCCATCCCCAGGTACGCGGCGGGCTCGCCGAGGGTGCCGAGCGCGCGGCCGGTGCGATCGAGCCAGGTGAGCTGCGTGGTGGGCCGTCCGGCGCGGTCCCAGTAGGCGATGGCCCCGGAGCGCGAGACGTCGAAGTCGAAGCCGGTCGGCGTCTCGAACGTCCAGCCGATCGCGTCGGCCACCTTCACGGGCTCCCCGTGCAGCGGTCCATCGGGTTCCGCTGCCGGGCCAGGCCCGTCACCGGTCCCGTGCGGGCTCCGTCGCGAACGGGTCTCCTCCGCCCCCAACCCCAGCCGCTCGAGGTCGAACGGCTGCGCGTACAGGTCGCCGTCGCGCACGTAGAAGAGGTGGCCGATCGCGTACTGCGCGCGCGAGGGGACCGCTGCGATGTCCTTGACCTCGGGCGAGTCGAGCGAGCCCACCGCGATCGACGTGCCGCGGCTGAACACGAAGTGGCGGCCGTCGGGCAGGAAGTGCGGGTACGCATGACGCTCGTTCAGCAGGGCGAGCGGGTCCACGTCCGCGATCGGCCGCGCGCTCCCGCCCGCGGCGGTCGTCCGGTGGATCGGCACGAACGAGTTGGGCGTGAACAGGATCTCGCCCTTCGCGTTCCAGGTGCCGCCGCGGGCGCGCGGCGCGTCGGCCAGCACCTCGGGCGATCCGCCGGCGACCAGCACCTTCTTGAGCTTGCCGCCCGCGAAGAAGCCCAGCCACTTGCCGTCCGGCGACCAGAACGGCTGCAGCGGATCCTCGGTGCCGGGGATCGCGCGCGGGCGCGGCGTCGCCAGGTCGCGCAGCCAGAGCTGGTACACGCCCGCCGCGTCCGGCGCGACGAAGGCGACGCTGCGCCCGTCGGGCGAAATCGCGGGGTCCGTCGCCCGGCCCTGCACGGTCGCGGGCGGGACGATCGACACCCACAGCGGACCGGCGCGAGCCGAAGGAGCAGTCGAGAAGAAGCGGCCGGTGGCCCAGCCCGTGACGACCAGCGCGACGACCCCGGCTGCGAGCGCCCAGGTCGCGGGCCGGCGCGCGCGAGCCTCGCGCGAGAGCGCGGCGGCGGTGGCCTCCGGTGTCGCGAGGGCGACGCGGGCTTCGCCGATGTCGCGCAGGCGCTGCTGCGGGTCGCGGTCGAGGCAGCGCTCCAGCAGGCGGCGCAGGCTCGCGGGCGTGGCCGCGGGCAGCGCCTTCCAATCGATCTCCTGGCGCAGCACCGCGGCCAGCGTGTCGCTGACGGTCTCGCCACCGAAGAGGCGCTTGCCGGTCAGCATCTCGAACAGCACGACGCCGAACGCCCAGATGTCCGCGCGCCTGTCCACGCTCTTGCCGCGGGCCTGCTCGGGCGACATGTAGGCGGCGGTGCCGAGGATCACGCCGGCCATCGTGCCCGCGCCCGCGAGCGTCGGCGACTGCGAGAGGTCGTGGCTGCCAGACGCGGCCATCGGGTCCGCGGCGAACGCCTTGGCGAGGCCGAAGTCGAGCACCTTGACCTTGCCCTCGACCGTCACCTTGACGTTCGCGGGCTTGAGGTCGCGGTGGACGATGCCGCGCTCGTGGGCTTCTTCGAGGGCCTCGGCGATCTGCTTCGCGATCGCCACCGACTCGTCGACCGGGATCGCGCCACGCTTCAGCCGCTGCGCGAGGTCCTCGCCTTCGACGAGCTCCATCACCAGCGCGAGCACGCCCTCGGATTCTTCAAGGCCGTAGATCGCGGCGATGTTGGCGTGATTCAGCGCGGCCAGGATCTGGGCCTCGCGGCGGAAGCGGGCGACGCGCTCGGCGTCCTGCGCGAACGCCGCGGGCAGCACCTTGATCGCCACCTCGCGGCCGAGCTTCGGGTCGCGCGCACGCAGCACCTCGCCCATCCCGCCCGCGCCCAGCGGCGCGACGATCTCGTAGGGCCCGAGCCGGGTGCCGGCGCCCTTCGTCACGGGCGAGCGCGGGTCTCGTCCCGCGACTGCAGCCGCGCCAGCTCCGCGGGCCAGTCGAAGACGAGCGCGATGTTCGAGCGCCCCTTGCGGCGCAGCATGTAGAGGCTGCCGTCGGCGGGGTTGACGTCGAAGACGGGGGCGAGGCCCGGGACCTGGTCGAGAGCGAACAGCGTCTGCGGACGGTCGGCCGTGACGCGACCGTCGCGCACCGTCACCCGGGCCGCGGCCAGCCGGTTGCCCGCCAGGAACAGGATCTCGCCGCCGCGCGTCCACACCGGGGCCTCCCCGCCGTCGTTCGACACCTGCAGGCGGGTGTCGGCCGCGGGGAACGGCCGCACGTAGATCTCCGAGCGATCGGCGTACTTCGTGTCGTACGCGACGAACCGCCCGTCCGGCGAGAACGAACCGGCGAGGGCCCCCGCGGCGTCGGGGAAGAGCGGCCGGGAGGCGGCGCCGGGCGTCGCGTCCATCGCCAGCAGCCGCCCCGCGGGACCGGCGCCTTCCGTGAACAGCAGCGTGCGGCCGTCGGCCGTGAGCGCCACCGGGACCTGGACCTCCTCGCTCGTCGTCAGTCGCACCTCGGCGTCGCTGGCGTCCGCGCGCCGCGACCACAGGTTCCAGCGGACGGACTCGCGCGCCGACGGGTAGATCAGGCGATCGCCACCCGGCGTCCACACCGGCGGTCGCGGGAACGTCTGGGTCGCCACCGGGGTCAGGTTCGCGCGCTCGAGGTCGTAGACGAACAGGTTGCCCGGCGACACTCCGATGCTGATGGCGAGACGCTGGCCGTCCGGGGAGAACCGCAGGCCACCTTCGATCCGGTAGCCGCTGCCCTCTGGCGTCTGGGCCATCGACGCCGCCCGGGTTCCGCTCAGCGGGATGCTGGCCTCGACCACGCCCTGGCGCGAGACCCTCACGATCTCGATCCCGCCGACGTCGTTGCGCACGTGGCACAGCGTGCCGTCGGCCGCCAGCGTCGGCGCCGAGGCGTTCGCGGCCACCAGGAAGGGAGCGCCCGTCGTCTCCAGCCGGTCCAGCGAGAACGGCACGGCCCACAGGCCGGGGCTCGTCGTCTGGCGCTCGTACAGCAGGTGGCCCGTCGCGGCGTAGACCGGCTGACGGAGGCTCTCGCCGGGCAGCTCCAGCACGGTCTTGCGCTGCTCGCCGACGAGCACGTCGATGCGGCTCGGCAGCCCGCCGAGGACGTGGACCGGGAAAATGAAACCGCGTCCATCGGGCAGGGCCGAGATCTCGTGGAGGTCGGACTCGCGGGTGCGATCGAGGGGCACCCGGTCCCGGGACGGGCCGCCGGCCGCGGGGATCTCGAGCAGACCGACCTTGTCGCTGCCGGCGAACAGGAGGCGGTCGTCGAGGGTCCAGACGCCGCCGCCCGAGCCGCCGAGGTCCGGCGGCACGGTTCCCAGGTCGGTCGGCGTGCCCCCCGCCGCGGCCACGCGCCAGGCGCGGCCGTCGCGCAGGTAGGCGAGGTTCCGACTGTCGGGCGACCACGCGAAGAAGTGAGCGGCCGAGCCCGCGACCTCGCGAGGCTCGAGTGCGTCGAGCTCCCGGATCCAGAGCCGGTCCTCCGACGTGTAGGCGACGCGCCGCCCGTCCGGCGAGATCGACGGCGTGCGGCCGAGGCGGACCTGGAGATCGGGAGCCGCCAGGTCGACCTTGTGCAGCCGCGCTGCGCCGGCAGCCGGCGCCGAGCCGCGGCCGGCGACGAACGCGAGGCCGATGCCGAGGAGCGCGAGCCCCGCTGCCAGCGCGGAGCGGGATCGCGGCCTGGAAGTCGCGGGGGCGGAGTCGGCCGGCGCGGCGAGCGCGATGCGCGCTTCTCCGATCGCCTGCAGGCGCTGGCGGGCGTCGCGCTCGAGGCAGCGGCGGATCAGGCGCCGCACGGCGGGCGGCGTGGCCGCCGGCAGCGCCGACCCGTCGACCTCGCGAGTGAGCACGGCCGCCAGCGTGTCGCTGACCGTCTCGCCGCCGAACAGCCGCTGGCCCGTCAGCATCTCGAACAGCACGACGCCGAAGGCCCAGATGTCGGCGCGCTTGTCGACGAGCTTGCCCCGCGCCTGTTCCGGCGACATGTACGCCGCAGTGCCGAGGATCACGCCCGCCTGCGTGCCGGCAGCGGTGGCGAGCGTCGGCGACTGCGAGAGGTCGGACGACGCGGTGCTGCTCGTCGGGGGTTCGGGGGCGGAGGAGCGTCCGGTCGCGACGGAGCCCCCGAGGGCCCGAGCGACAGGCTCCGCCTGGCGCGAGCCGCCCGTCGGATCCGCGGAGAACGCCTTGGCAAGGCCGAAGTCGAGCACTTTGACCTTGCCCTCGGCCGTGATCTTCACGTTGGCGGGCTTGAGGTCGCGGTGGACAATGCCGCGCTCGTGCGCTTCCTCGAGCGCCTCGGCGATCTGCTTCGCGATCGCCACGGCCTCGTCGACCGGGATCGCGCCCCGCTTCAGGCGCGCCGCGAGGTCCTCGCCCTCGACGAGTTCCATCACCAGCGCGAGCACGCCCTCGCTCTCTTCGAGCCCGTAGATCGCGGCGATGTTGGAGTGATTGAGCGAGGCGAGGATCTGGGCCTCGCGGCGGAAGCGGGCGACGCGTTCCACGTCCTGCGCGAAGGCCGCGGGCAGCACCTTGATCGCCACCTCGCGGCCGAGCTTCGGGTCGCGCGCGCGCAGCACCTCGCCCATCCCGCCCGCGCCGAGCGGCGCGACGATCTCGTAGGGTCCAATGCGGGTGCCCGGCGCGGGGGCGCTCAACGCAAGCCGCCTGCGGCCTTCAGGCGCTGCCGGATCTCGTCGGCCCAGCCCAGCACCAGCACGATCGGCGTCTCCTCCGTCGCCTTCTGGACGTTGATGACGAAGCGTCGCCCGTCGGGCGAGACGTCGTACTGGCGGTTGCCCGATTCGTCCAGGCGTTGCGTGAAAAGGAGCTGGGGTGGAGCGGCCGAGAAGGTCTCGCCGAGCGTGGTGGCGACCGCGTGGAGTCGCCCACCGGGAGCGACGAAGAAGAGCTCGCGCCCGTCGGCGCGCCAGCGCGGGTCGTTGGCGCCGCCCGACGACACCTTCCACGGCGAGCCGGCGCCGTCGAGGCGCCGCACGTAGATCTCCTCCCGCCCCGTCTCGTCGCTGACGTAGGCCAGCCAGCGGCCGTCCGGGGAGAGCTCGGCGCTGTGCTCCGCGGCGGACGTGGCGAGCACCGGCTGCGGAAGGGCGTCCGGTGCGCGGTCGAGCCGCCAGATGTCGGCGCGGGTGGTGGCCCCGATCGACGTGAACAGCAGGCCGCGATCCGCGGGCAGCCAGGAGTCCACGCTGACGAGGCCCGGAACGGCTCGCCACAGCTCCAGCGTCTCGGGGCGATCGGCCTCCACTCGATAGACCGCGTTGCGCTGCGGCGACTGGTTCATCAGCGCGAGCTCGCGGCCGCTCCGCGACCACAGCGCCATCGACGTGTCGTCGCGCTGCGTGAGGCGCAGTTCGGTGTTGCGCTCGGGGTCGACGAGCCAGATCTCGCCCTGGCTGCCGGGCCGGTAGACGCTCAGCGCGACGCGGCGGCCGGTCGGATCGAGGCGGGGGCCGAACAGCCAGTAGCCCTTGTCGTAGACGGAGGTGCCTTCCGAGCCGTCGCGGCCGAACCAGGCGACGCGGACGGAGGACGTCGACCCCGTGTGGTAAGCGAGGTGGCCCGCGCCCGCCGCGAGGCCGCGATGGCCGGAGGTGCCCAGGTTCGACGGCATCTCGATCCCGACCGCCACCGGCTCGCCCCGGAGCTGGAGTCCCTCCGCGTCGAACTCCTGCGCGAGCAGGGCCCGGCCGCGCACGAACAGCACCACGTCCGCGGCCAGCGCGACGGCCTCGGAGTCCGACTCCGCCAGGCAGCGGTGCTCCGTGGACCCGAGCGTCCCAAGGCAGAGCTGGCCAGGTTCCACGCCCGTGCCCGCGGATGCGTAGAAGAAGAAGTGGCGGCCGTCCGGCAGGAAGCGCGGCACGCGATGGGTCCCGTGCCCGCGTGCGGTGTCGAGCTGCGTCGCCGGCTGCGCCGGTCCTCCGGCCGCAGAAACGCGGAGCAGCCCGCCGGCATACGTGGGGGCGAACACGATCGTGTCGTCCGCGCCCCAGGCGCCGCCCCGCACGTCCGAGTACGGCCCCGTCGGCGTGACGGATCGCACGGCGCCGCTGACGAAGTCGAGCACGCGCAACTCGCCGCCGGCGAAAAAGCCGAGCCGGCGGCCGTCGGGGGACCAGAACGGGAAGCGGGCGTCCGCGGTGCCGGCGATCGGCTGGATCGCGAGGCTGTCGAGCGACCGCTGCCACAGGCTGCGGCTGCCGTCCGCGGCCTGGCCGGTGAACACGAGCACGCGTCCGTCCGGCGACAGGGCCAGGTCGCCGAGGAATCGGATGCCGGCGGCGAGCGGGACCTCCATCCGCACCGGGCCGCCGGGAGCGCCCGCCATCCCCGCGGCCGGGTCCCGCCGCACGAGGCCGACGCCGAGCCCGAGGCCGGCCAGTCCGGCGAGCGCCAGCGGAAGCCACGCGAGGGTGCGTCGTGGCCTGGTCGTGGGCTCGCTCGCCACGCCGCTCGCGCTGCCGGCGTTGGCGATCAGGTCCTCGAGCGCGACCCGCGCGTCGCCCATGTGCTGCAGGCGCCGGCGCGGATCGCGCTCCAGGCAGCGTCCGAGCAGGGCGCGCAGTCCGGCCGGCGCCGCGGCCGGCAGCGCCTGCCAGTCCGGGTTCCGGGTCAGCACGGCGGCCAGCACGTCGCTCACCGTCTCGCCCGCGAAGAGCCGGCGACCGGTGAGCATCTCGTAGAGCACGACGCCGAACGCCCAGATGTCGGCGCGCCGGTCGACCGCCTTGCCGCGCGCCTGCTCCGGCGACATGTACGCCGCAGTGCCGAGGATCACGCCGGCCATCGTGCCGGCGCCGGCCAGGGTCGGCGACTGCGAGAGGTCGTGGCTGCCGGACCCGGTCATCGGGTCCGCGGAGAACGCCTTGGCGAGGCCGAAGTCGAGCACCTTGACCTTGCCGTCGGCGGTCACCTTCACGTTGGCGGGCTTGAGGTCGCGGTGGACGATGCCGCGCTCGTGCGCCTCCTCGAGCGCCTCAGCGATCTGCTTCGCGATCGCGAGCGCCTCGTCGACTGGGATGGCGCCGCGCTTCAGCCGCGCGCCGAGGTCCTCGCCCTCGACCAGCTCCATCACCAGCGCGAGCGTGCCTTCGGATTCTTCGAGCCCGTAGATCGCGGCGATGCTGGGGTGATTGAGCGCGGCGAGGATCTGCGCTTCGCGCCGGAAGCGGGCGACGCGCTCGGCGTCCTGCGCGAACGCCGCGGGCAGCACCTTGATCGCGACTTCGCGGCCGAGCTTCGGGTCGCGCGCGCGCAACACCTCGCCCATCCCGCCCGCGCCGATCGGCGCAAGGATCTCGTACGGCCCGACCCGCGACACCCTGCCCCCTATGTTCCTTTTCGAGGAAAAGTGCCGGGATTGTACAGGGTTACGGGCCAGTGCCCGCGTTGACCAGCCGGGTTCCGGGCGGGAAGATCCGCGCGCCATGGGCCGCCCTTCGCCCCGCTCGGCCTCTCGGAGACGAGCGCGTTCCAGCGCTTCTTCCGCAGCGCGACTGGCACCACGCCGGGCGCCCTGCGCAAGGGCTGAGAGGCTACTTCCCCGCGAAACGCAGGAAGGCGACCGCGCCGCGCAGGGCCAGGCCCTTCCACGGCGAGCGGCTCGACGTGCGCGCGACCGCCCAGTCGAGGATCGTCTGCGGCGGCAGCAGGCACTCGGCCGCCGGCCGCTCGTGCAGGCGCACGGCCTCCGCGGGACAGCCCGTCGCGCACACGCCGCAGCCGATGCAGCGCTCGTCGCAGACCTGGTAGCCATCGCCCGTGTCGACGATCGCGTGCATCGGGCAACGCCCCTCGGCGCAGGCGCCGCAGCCGGTGCAGGACTCGGTGTCGATCAGCGCGACCACGCTGCTGCGGGCCAGAAAGTGCGGCGCGTGGAACTCGCTGATGCCGCGCAGGAAGCCGCAGCAGCAGGAGCAGCAGTTGCACACGAACATCGGCTCGTCACGCACGTTGTACGTGCAGTGCACGAGCCCCTCTTCCTCGGCGGACTCGAGCACGCGCAGCGCCTCCTCGCGGCTGATCACGCGGCCGCCCGGCGGGTAGCGCTCGTAGGCGTTCTCGCGGGTGGAGAAGGCGAGGCAGGTCTCGGACGTGTGCGCGCAGGGATGGCCCTCGAGCGCGCGCTCCTTGCGGCAGATGCAGGGCGCCACCCGGAACGACCGGGCCCGCTCCAGCATTGCACGCAGGTCGTCGTGGGGCAGGATCTGCGGCCGGGCCTCGATGCGGGCGTTGACGGGCACGACGCGAGCGACCGCGGGCGCGTGGCCGCCGAGGGTGTGCATCAGGGCCGGCGCGTATTCCTCGAACAGGCTCGCCAGCTCGGCGTCGAGCCGCTCGAGCTGGAACTCGTAGATGCCGACGACGAACGGCACCAGCGAGAAGCGGGTCCCGCTGCGGCCGCGCGAGGCGCCGATCTGACCGCGGTCGGCCATCGACTCCAGGTGGCGCAGGATGTCCTCGGCGGGCCGGCCGGCGCGGCGGGCGACCTTGTCCGCGAGCTCGGGCCACGGTCGCAGGTGCAGCGCCAGCGCCGCGTCCTCGGGCTCGAAGACCTTGCGCAGGATGCGCAGCTCGACCCCGCTCGGGGTGGCGGGAAAGCCGTGCGGAAGCGCGTCGAGCTTGCGCGCCAGGCGCTGATAGACGCTCACGAAACATCCTCTTGCACGAGCCGGGCCCGCGGACGGAGCCCCCATGGGACCAGAGACGGGCTTTGCCCGTCTCTGGAACCCGACTTACCGCTTGCAACCGATCTCGGAGGCTGCTACCGTCAATGCGCTGAGTTGCACGTTTCTGGCGTTTGCGGATGGGGCGGCCCGCAGCGGGTTGGCTCTCGTTCTTGTAGCGCGCAGGCGACGTAACGACGAGGCGAAGGCCCAGGGAGGGCCTGAGCGCTATGGTCGAAGGTACCGTCAAGTGGTTCAACGAGTCGAAGGGTTTCGGTTTCCTGTCGCGTGAGGGTGGTCCGGACGTTTTCGTGCACCACTCCGAGATCCGCACCGAGGGCTTCCGCACCCTGAACGAGGGTGACAAGGTCCGGTTCGAGATCGCCGACAGCCCGAAGGGGCCGCGCGCGGCGAACGTCACCCCGATTCGCTAACCCGCAAACGCCGTAATCCGACAGCCCGGTGACCCGTTGGGTCCCGGGCTTTCGTGTTTCTGGGGCGCTCGCATCGCGCGTGTGATAATCCGCGCGCGGAGGGCGAATCGACGTGGGCCCCGGACGCAACGACGACGAGACGAATCCTCTCGGCGACGAGAGAATGGCCCGCGACGAGCCACTGGCCAGCGACTCCACCCTCGATTCGGATGCGACCCGCGCCGTCCCTCCGAGCGGTTCCGGCGGCCTGCGCGGGATCTACGTCCCCCTCTTCGAGGCCGGCCAACTCGTCGCCGAGCGCTACCTGATCATCCGCTACCTCGCCCGTGGCGGAATGGGCGAGGTCTTCGAGGCGGAGGACAAGGATCTCGGTGGGCGCGTCGCGCTCAAGGTCGTGCGCGGCGAGATGGCGCAGGACGAGGGCGCGATCAACCGCTTCAAGCGCGAGATCCACCTCGCACGCAAGGTCAGCCATCCGAACGTGTGCCGCATCTTCGACCTGGGTCGCCATCGCGTGACCCGGCCCGATGGCGCCGGCACCGACGACATCCTGTTCCTCACGATGGAGCTGCTCGACGGGGAGACGCTGCGAGACCGCGTGCGGCGCAAGGGGCGCCTCCCGTTGGCGGAGGCCCTGCCGATCGCCCGCCAGCTCGCGTCGGGGCTGGCGACCGCCCACGAGGAGGGCATCGTCCATCGCGACTTCAAGAGCCCCAACGTGATGCTCGTTCCCGGGATCTCCGGCGAACGGGCGGTGATCACGGACTTCGGGCTCGCCCGCGTCGCCCTCGACGCCAGGGGCGTGATGTCGATGACCGGCTCGGGCGACGTGCTCGGCACGCCGGCCTACATGGCGCCCGAGCAACTGAAGAGCGGGAAGGTGGGCCCCGCGGCGGACATCTACGCGCTGGGCATCGTGCTGTTCGAGATGGTGACGGGCGAGCTCCCCTTCAAGGGCGACTCGGCGATCTCGATCGCCATCAAGCGGCTGACAGAGGCGCCCGAGTCGCCGCGGCAGATCGTGGCTGACCTCGACCCGGCGTGGGAGGCCGTGATCCTGCGCTGCCTGGAGCGCGAACCGACCGATCGCTTCGCCTCGGCGCACGAGGTCGGGGCGGCGCTGGAGCCACGGCCCGGGCCGGAACCGCCGCCGCTGAAGCGCGAGGTCACGAGCGCCGCCGCCGCTCGCGGTCCAATGCGGCCCCTCGCGCTGGCGGGGCTCGTCGCGGCCGTGGTCGCCGTGGCCGGCATCGCGACCTGGTCCCGCCGCACGACGGAGCCTCCGGGCCCGGACGCCGTTCCCGGCACCTCCGCGTCGGGCCGACCCGAGGCGGCACCGGTTCGCTTGCGTCAGGCCGTCGCCGTCCTCGGTTTCAAGAACCTCGGCAGGCCCGAGGCGGCGTGGCTCTCCACGGCCATCGCGGAGATGCTGCGCACGGAGCTGGCCGCGGGCGGCAAGCTCCGCTCCGTTCCCGGGGAGAGCGTGGCCCGGATGCGGATCGATCTCCAACTGGCCGACACCGACAGCCTGGCGCGCGACACGCTCCAGCGGGTACGCGCCAACTGCGGCGCGGACTTCGTCGTTCTGGGCTCGTACCTGGCCGTCGGCAAGGGCCGGGTCCGCCTGGACCTGCGGCTGCAGGACACCGAGCGCGGCGAGATCCTCGCCTCGGCGCCGGCCGAGGCAACCGAAGAAGAGATCTTCAGTCTCGTCTCCGAAGCGGGCAGCAAGCTGCGCGCGGCGCTGGGCGTTGGCGCACTGTCCGAACTCGACGCCAGGGCGGTGCGTGCGACTTTCCCGAGCAATCCCGCCGCGGCCCAGGCGTATTCCGAGGGACTCGCCAAGCTGAGCGTGTTCGATGCGCTCGAGGCGCGGCGCTTGTTCGACACGGCCATCGCTGCCGAGCCGGGCCACCCGCTGCCGCACTCCGCCCTGGCGCGGGCGTGGTCCGCCCTCGGCTACGACGAGAAGGCGAAGGCCGCGGCGAAGCGGGCGAACGAGCTGTCGCAGGGCTTGCCGCGCGAGGATCGCCTCGCGGTCGAGGCCCAGTACCACGAGACGATGGCCGATTGGCCACGGGCCGTCGAAACCTACCGGGCGCTGCAGGTCTTCTTTCCCGACCGGCTCGATTACGGGCTGAGCCTTGCGGCAGCGCTCACGGCGGCGGGCCAGGGGCAAGAAGCCCTCGACTCCATCAAGGCGCTGCGTCGTCTGCCGAAGCCCGCCGCGGAGGACCCGCGGATCGACCTCGCCGAGGCCGCAGCGGCCAAGGCGCTGACGGATTTCGAGCAGCAGCATCGATCCGCGGTGGCCGCAGCGCACAAGGCGGAGAAGCAGGGAGCGTTGCTCGTGCTCGGGCAGGCCCGGCTCGCCGAGGGCACGGCGCTGGTGAACCTGGGACGGCTGCCGGAGGCCCGCCAGGCCTGCGCGCGTTCCGGCGAGATCTTCGCCGCGGCAGGCGACCACGCGGGCGTGGCCCGCTCCGAGAACATCGTCGCCGTGGCCTTCGCCCGCAGCGGAGACTTCCCCCAGGCCAGGGTGCGCTTCGAGGCCGCGCTCCGATCGTTCCGCGAGATGGGGGACCAGCGCGGCATCGCGCTTCAGCTCGGCAACGTCGCGGGTGTGCTGGTGGAACTGGGCAAGTTGCCGGAAGCGAAGAAGCTCTACGAGCAGTCGCTCGCCGTGGCCCGCGAGGTGGCCGACAAGAGCCAGGTGGCGCGAGCGCTGAACAATCTCGGTTCCG
>JAMPXO010000218.1 GCA_023701125.1 Vicinamibacteria bacterium
CGCCAGGAGGTGATCCGCATCCTGCGCGACCTCACCGCGCGGGTGGGAACGCACGCGGACGCGCTGGCCCACGCCGCCGCGGTGCTCGGCAAGCTCGACTTCGCGCAGGCCCGGGCGCTGCTCGCGCGCGAGATGAACGCGATCGCCCCCGAGTTGAGCGCGCGGCTGGACCTCGATCTCCGGAGCGCGCGCCACCCGCTGCTGATGCCGGCGCTGGCGGCGCGCCTGGGCCGCGCCTCGCGCGAGGGCCGCGACGTGGTGCCGGTCAGCCTGCGGCTCGGCTTCGGCACGCCCGTGCTGGTGATCAGCGGCCCCAACACCGGCGGCAAGACGGTCGCGCTCAAGGTGCTCGGGCTGTTCGCGCTGATGGCGCAGAGCGGCCTGCACGTGCCGGCGGCGGAGGGCTCGCGGCTGCCGGTGTTCCAGCGCGTGTTCGCCGACATCGGCGACGACCAGTCGATCGCCGAGAGCCTGTCGACCTTCTCCTCCCACCTGGCGGCGATCGTCGAGATGACGCGCGAGCTGCGGCTGCCCGCGCTGGTGCTGCTCGACGAGGTCGGCGCGGGGACCGACCCGACCGAAGGCGGCGGCCTCGGCGTCGCCATCGTCGAGCACTTCCGCAAGGTCGGGGCGATGGTCGCGGTCACCACCCACCACGGCCTGATGAAGGCCTACGCCCAGCAGACCGAGGGCGTCGCCTGCGCCGCCTTCGGCTACCAGAAGGGCAGCTTCGCGCCCGACTACTCGCTGCACTACGGCACCGCCGGCCGCTCGCTGGCGCTGGAGATGGCCGAGCGGCTGGGGCTGCCGCTCGAGGTCGTGCGCGACGCCCGCTCCCGGCTCGACCAGAAGCAGGTCCAGGTCGAGACCCTGCTCGCCAAGCTGGAGGCGGATGCCGCCACGCTCGGACGCGAGCGGCGCGAGGTGGACGAACGGCGCGAGCGGCTGCGCGGCGAAGAACAGCGGCTGAAGGAGCGGGAGCGGGAGATCGCACTCACCCGCAAGGCCGAGGCGGACGCCTTCGCCCGCGAGCTGAAGAAGCGCGGCGAGGCGGCGACGGCCCGGGCCCAGGACGCGATCTCGCGCGCGGTCAAGAAGCTGGAAGGGCAGGCCAAGGCGACCGACGCGGCGCGGCTGCGCGCGCGCTCCGAGGCGCTGGCCGGCATCCGCGACGCGGTGGCCGAGGCGAAGAGCGGCGTGATCGCCGAGCCCGCGCTGCCGGTGGCGTCGGGGCCGCTGACGCTGGGCGGCAAGGCCCGGCTGCGCGACCTGCCGATGACGGGCGAGGTCACCGGCTTCCACGGCGACGACGTCGACCTGCTGGTGCTGGGCAAGCGGATGCGGGTGCCGCGGTCCTCGGTCGTGGCCATCGGCCCCGGCGGCGCGCCGATCCGCGCGCCCTACCCGCACGGCCCGGCGGCCACGGCGCTGATGACCGCGCCGGCCGCGGACATCGCCGAGGTCCAGGTGATCGGCATGACCGTCGACGAGGCGCTGCCGAAGGTCGACAAGGCGCTCGACAATGCGGCGCTGCAGGACCGCTCGCACCTGCGCGTCGTCCACGGCATGGGCCAGGGCAAGCTGAAGAAGGCGGTGGCCGAGTTGCTCGACGGCCATCCCCACGTCGCCCGCTTCGCGACGGCACCCGCCAACCAGGGCGGCAACGGCGTCACGCTGGTGGAGCTGAGGGGCTGATGGGCTTCCCCGACGGCTTCCTCGACGAGGTCCGCCGCAGCGCGGACATCGTGCGCGTGATCGAGGGCCGGGTCGCGCTCAAGAAGTTCGGCCACTCGTACAAGGGCCTGTGCCCGTTCCACAACGAGAAGACGCCGTCGTTCAACGTGCGCTCCGAGCCACCGCTGTTCCACTGCTTCGGCTGCGGCGAAGGCGGCGACGTCTTCAAGTTCGTGATGCTGTCCGAGCAGATGAGCTTCCCGGAGGCGATCGAGGCGCTGGCCCGCCGCTTCGGCGTGCCGCTGCCCGAGCGCGGCCAGGAGGGCCCCGACCACAAGCGGCGCGAGCAGCTCTTCGCGGCGCTGGAGGCGGCGGCCGAGCACTTCCAGAAGACGCTGTGGTCCTCCGCCGGCAGCGCCGCCCGCGACTACCTGCTGGGCCGCGGCTTCGCCCGCGAGACGCTCGAGAAGATCCGCGCCGGCGCCGCCCGCGACTCGTGGGACGACGTGCTCGTCAACCTGCGGCGCAGCTTCCCGCAAGACGTGCTGCTGGAGTCGGGCCTGGTGCTCGCTCGTCAGGACGGCTCGGGTCACTACGACCGCTTCCGCAACCGCGCGGTGTTCCCGATCCTCGACGAGTCGGGCCGGGTGTGCGGCTTCGGCGCCCGCAGCCTGGACGGCTCCGAGCCCAAGTATCTCAACTCGCCCGAGAGCCCGGTGTACCAGAAGTCGAAGGTGCTCTACGGCCTGGCGTGGGCCAAGAGCGCCATCCGCCGCGAGGGCCGGGCGGTGCTGATGGAGGGCTACCTCGATGTCGCCCGCGCCATCGAGCACGGCGTCGGCGAGGCGGTCGCCACCTGCGGCACCGCGCTGACGCCCCAGCACGCGCGCGCCCTGCGCCGCCACACGGAGCACGTCGCGGTCAACTTCGACCAGGACGCGGCCGGGCAGAAGGCCGCCGAGAAGAGCCTCGAGGTGCTGGCCGGCGAAGCGCTCAAGGTCACGGTCGTCGAACTGCCCGAGGGCGACGACCCCGACACGTACCTGAAGGCGAAGGGCGGCGACGCCTACCGCGACCGGCTCTCCGCCGCCGCCGTGCACATGGAGTGGCTGATCCGCCGCGCTGGCGCCGGCCACGACCTGACGACGCCCGCCGGCAAGGCCGAGTACCTGAACGCGCTGCTGCCCGCGCTGACCCGCATCCCCTCCGAGGTCGAACGCGCGGCGTGGGTGCCGCGGATCGCGGAGGTCGGCCACCTCGACGAGCGGGCGACCGCCCACGAGCTGCGCAAGGCGCTGGCCCACAACACGCGGATCGCCGCGCCGCCGCCGCCGCGGCCGGCCCCCGTGGAGCGGCCCGCCGAGCCCCAGCAGTTCGAGAAGCTGTTGCTGGCGCGCATCCTCGGCGGCCTGGACGACCTCGCCTTCCTCGAGGACCTGCACGAGGACGAGATCGAGGGCCTGGCCACGGCGGCGCTGCTGCTGGCGGCCAAGGACCTGTACATGCGCGGCGCGGCGGTGACCGCGACCGGGCTGCAGGACCAGGTCGCCGCCGAGGCCGACCGCCGGCTGCTGGCGGCGCTGGCGGTGGCGGACGCGCCGGCCGAGGGGGCCTCGGCCGAGGACTGCGTCAGGAAGATCAAGACGCGCCGGGTGCAGGCGCGAATGGACGAGATTCAGAAGGCGGTGCGGGCGGCGCAGGGCGCCGAGCTCGACGCCCTCTTGCAGGAAAAGACGGACCTGAGCCGGCAACTGGCTCAGATCTAGCGAAAAAGCCAGGACGTCAAGGAAGGGGCCAGATGGCGCTCTCGATCGAAGAAAAGTACGACGAGGTCAGAACCCTCATCACGATGGGCAAGGAGAAGGGCTACCTCCTGTACGAGGAAGTCAACGACATGCTCCCGCCCGAGCTGACTGCGTCCGACGACCTCGACGACATCTTCGCGATGTTCGCGGCGATGGGCATCGAGGTGGTCGACAACGAGACCAAGCTCCGCGACAAGGGCGAAGGCGAAGAAGGCGCCGAGATCGACCTCACGCCCGGCGCGCTCGACAAGACCAACGACCCGGTCCGCATGTACCTGCGCGAGATGGGCACCGTGCCGCTCTTGACCCGCGAGGGCGAGGTCGAGATCGCCAAGCGCATCGAGCGCGGCAAGAAGGCCGTGCTGCGCGTGATCTCGCGCACGCCGATGGCGGCGACCGAGCTGCAGCGGCTGGGCGAGCGCCTGGCCAAGGCCGAGATCAGCGTGCGCGAGCTGGTGGTCTTCAACGAGGAGGAGATCACCGAGGAGAAGCTGGCGGCCAAAGTCCGCCAGACCCTCAAGCTGGTGGACGAGGTGCGCAAGGCGCACGAGAACTACCTGGCGCTGCGCACCAAGTTCGCCGAGGTCGGCCGCCGCGACCCGAAGTACGCCAAGTCGCGCTGGAAGCTGGGCCGGGCCCGGATCGCGATGTCGCACGCGTTCCGCCGGATGGAGCTGTCCGAGGCGCTCAAGCGCCGGCTGACCGAGCGCATCCGCGACTCCGTCGACCGCGTGCGCATGTCCGAGGACAAGATCAACGTCTACGAGGGCAAGCTCAAGGGCAAGGTCTCGGAGGAGTACAAGAAGGGCGTCCGCAAGCTGATCCACGACCAGAAGGAGCAGGTGGGCGTGGTCGAGGCGGAGTTCGACGCGCCGGCCGAGGAGCTCAAGCAGTTCCTCGACACGCTGCTCTTGGGCG
>JAMPXO010000087.1 GCA_023701125.1 Vicinamibacteria bacterium
AGGATCACCCGCAGGCGGCCGCCGACGGCCGCCCATCGTTCGTAAGGGCGGACCGAGCGATCGCCGACCGCCGCAGGGAACGGTGCGAGCACGCCGGCGGCCTCGAGCCGCAGCGTCTGCAGGCACTCGGAGCTCCAGAACACGTCGGCCACGGGCCGCTCGCGCTCGGCCAGCAGGCGGTTGACGAGGCCGGTCGTCTTGGCGGCTTCGATGTCGTGGACGGCCGCGATCCGCAGCCCGCTGCGGGTCTCGATCGCGCGCAGCACCGGCTCGGCGTGGTTCTGGTCCACCGACGTGTAGAGCGTGACGTCGGCCTCGCGTGCGGGGCTGCACGCCGCGACCAGGGCCATGGTCCCGGCCAGCGCCGCCGCGGCGCCGCGTCGACTCAGAACACGAAGCTCGGGCAGTAGGTCTTGAGGCCGCTGTGGAACCACTGGTGTTTCTCGATGTAGGCCTTGCGGGCGACTTCCCACAGCGCTCCTTCGAGCGCCTTGCGAAACGGCTTCTTCTCGACCGCCATCCGGATCGCGATCTGGTAGACGAACCAGAGCAGCTCCACGAACCACTTCATCGGCCCGCCGTCCGGCTTGCCCAGCGGGATCTTGAGCGTCTCCCAGCCGACCAGCCGGATCGCCTGCGGCACGGTGTCGGTCCAGAACCACTCGCTGGGGTCGTTGCCCTCCGGGATGCCCAGATAGCCGCCGAGCGCGTCCACGTAGCGCAACAGCGAGACGATGCTCAGCTTGCCGACGCGGTAGGCGAGCTCGCCGTGCGGCCCGCCGTAGACCTTGAGATAGGCGCGGACGATGGTCTCGGCCAGCCAGTCGAGCCAGTCGAGCAGGCTGACGATGCGATCGGCCCAGGCGGCCTCGCGCAGGTAGCCCTCGCGGATGCTCTCGTCGCCGAGGACGAGGTTGTACGCCATCTTCCAGAAGCGCTTGCGCAACTCGCGCAGGCCGTCGGCGTCGAGCATCAGCTTGTGCTTCTCGAGCACGTCCCAGCACTTCTGCTGGTAGTCGATCGGCACGAACTTGCGGATCGTGTCCTCGCAGTAGTGCAGCTCGCGGGTCCAGTCCGGGCTGTCGGGGCCGTCCTTGGTCGCGACCAGCATCAGCTTGAAGGGCACCGTGAAGCCGGGCTCGCTGCGGCCGGGCACGGCGGCCTCGTAGTCGAGCACGATCTCCTCGCCGTTGCCGGGGATCTCGTGGGCGGTCGTGAATTCCCACTTGGAGAAGTCGCCGACGCTCGACTTGCCGGTGAACTTCTGGCTCGGCTTGGCGGTGCTGGCGGCGTTCAGCTTCGTCTCGTCCTCCGAGACGTCGTCGAAGGTCAGGCCCTCGACCAGCTCCAGGTCGTTGCGCAGCTCGCCGCTCTCTGCGTCCCACGCCCACACCGCGAAGCGGATCGTCTTCGTGCTCTTGGCGTCGGCCGGGAGCGGGTAGCGGTCGTCGAGGTCGCGACCCTCGGACGAGAGTGCCAGGCCCTCGCTGACCAGCGCCACAACGATTTCTTTCTCGAGGCTGGCGCCGCTGCCGGTGGCCGTGACCACCAGCGTGCGGTCGCGCTCGCGGCCGGAGAGCCTCGCGTCGGCCGGGGCGGTGAGCGCGAACTCGGCCGAGCCGTCGCCCTTGTCGGTCCGCGACGGCGGGTCGGGTGGCTCGCGATCCGTGTCGTCGAGCCAGTGCGCGTCCAGCGACCAGGCCACGTCGCCCCGGTTGTTGACGCTGGCGGTGACCACCGCGGCGGGGCCGCCGCGCAGGACCGTGACCCGGACCTTGTCCGCGACCAGCTCGGGCGTGCCGCCGAGCGAGATCGACAGCCGCTCCGACACGGGCTGGGTGCCGAACTGACCCTTGATCGTGACCGACACGGAGCCGGGTGGCGTGGCGCCTTTCGGCAACTGGTCGAGGCCCTGGCTGCCGAGGTTCCAGCCGGCCGAGTCCTCGCCGCAGGCCGGCGCCGACAGCACGACCCAGCCCTGCGCATCGGCACCGATCTCGGCCGTCAGGCCCGCCGCGATCGCGCGGACCTGCTCGGGCGTCCAGGCATTCGGGTTCTTCGGCACGACGTAGGCGTAGAACGGGGTCGAGTCGCTGCCGTCGAGGCGCAGCGCGGGCTTCTCGCACTGGACCTGCAGGTGCCCCTCGGCGGCTGCGAACGAGAAGTGGCCGGTCCACTGCAGCGGGACGCTGCCGACCGTGGCGGTCACGGTCATCACCTTGGCCGCACCGGTCGCCACTGCGGCTTCCGCACCCGAGATCGGCGCGAAACGCTGGGTGACCCAGTCGCCCTCCTCGCTGCGTGCGCCCTTCTCGATGCCGCTGCCCTCCACCGAGAACTGGATCGATTGCCGCACGGGGCCGAGGTCGGTGTCGGTCGCGGCGACGATCGACGGCACCACGACGCGGGCGCGGGCCAGCACGCCTTCGAGTCCCTGCTCCTGGAGGGCCACGACCTCGACCTCGAGCGTCGGGTCGAGGCCCTGCAGCGCGATCGTGCAAGGGCCCGTGATCGCCGGCATCATCGACGGCAGCGGCACGAACAGGCCGGGCAGCGCGGGCGCGACGTCGGGCTGCACGCTGACCTTCAGGGCGCACGACGACGGTCGCTGCAGGTACCACGCGAACGGCAGGCCGCTGGCCAGCGACACCTCGAAGCAGGCGACCGTGCCCGCGTCCTCCAGGCGCTGCCCGCTGACGACCAGCAGCCCGGCGCCCAGCCAGCCGCCGCTCGCCGCGTCCTCGACCTGCGCGGGGCCGACCAGCCTGACCGGCGTCTCGCTCTGGCCGGCGAAGTTCAGCCTGCAGTGGACGGTGACCGGGGTGACGACGTCGCCGGCGACGGCGAGGGTGTAGGCGCCCATCAGAAGAACACCAGTTGGTACTCGGCGGCCACCACCTCGAGCTTCAACTCGCGGGTCTTGGAGAACAACCCCGGCGGGCCGTTCACGCTGGCGGTGATCGTCGCCGCGTAGGTGCCTGCCTCGCGCGAGGTCTCGCGGACGGTGACCAGTCGCAGCGTCTTGCCGCCGTCGCCGCCCGTCGGCTCGCCACCCGTGACCAGGTCGACGTCACCGCCCAGCTCGATCGCGATCGCCTCGGTCAGCGCCGCCGCGTCGCACTCGGGGTCGTCGGTCGTGAAGTACGCGGAGAAGACCGTGGCGGATTGGCCGTCGACTTTCAGCGCGGTCGGTTCGAGGCGAGTGATCAGCCCGTACCGTTTCTCGCCGGGCGGGTCGCCCATCGGCGGCGTCGCCACGCCCGCGCCCGTGGCCGCGGCCGGCGGGACGCCGTGGACGATGCACCAGATGGCGCCCTCCGACTCGATCCAGCGCTGCCCGGCCGGGATCTCGGAGGCGCCGCCGTCGTCGGCCGCCGCGGTGCCCGGGTAGAAGAACGCGAGCAGCGTGTAGAGCAGCGCCGACAGGCCGCCCAGCAGCAGCACGGACGCGACGGTGCCGCGGTCCCCCGCGGAGTGGCGCCACAGCAGCCAGATCCCGATCCCGAGCACGGCCGCGCCGAAGCCGAGCCGGACCAGGAAGTACAGGATGGAGAGCGCGTTGACGAGCGCGGGCCACGGCAACAGGCCGATCAGGTACGACGGCAGCCCGAGCAGGAAGCAGACGAAGAAGCCCGGTGCGAGGCCGTGGATCACCTGCTGGAACAGGCCCAGGCCCGCGGGAATGTCGGGCCGGCCCTGCTTGACGATCTGGCGCGAGGCGTTGGCCCACGCCGCCGTCAGGAAGGCCGCCAGCAGGTAGCCGGGCCGTGACGGGCCGAGGAACAGCAGCGACAGCGAGGCGACCCCGGTCGCGGGCACGTTGAGGCCCAGCACGGTCGCGGCCAGCAGCGCGCAGCCGATGCCCACGATCGCGGCGCCCGAGCCGCGCGGGCCGCCGGCCATCACCTGGCGGTAGAGCTGCTGCGGGCGGGTGACGAAGTGGGTGAGCGCGCCCAGCGGGCCCATCCGCACGGCGGAAAACAGCAGCGACCAGAGCAGCGCGGAGCTGAAGCCGTAAAGCAGGAGCGAGGAGAAGAAGTTGCCCGAGGTGCTGAGGAAGGGCGAGAAGTTGCCGCCCGCGTTGTAGCCCTCGTTGAGGTAGACGAGGGCGAAGGTGTGCACGACCCACACGCCGAGCGAGGACACGGCCATGATCGGCAGCCGCGGCAGGAGGAACCGCGCCAGCATCGCGGGCACGTCCTTGAGCGCACCCCAGGTGCCGGCGGCGACGCCCAACAGCACGGCCTCGGCCGTTCCCGGGGGTGGAGCGGCCGGCCCCACGACGACGTCGTCGTTTGCTGCCACGGCCACGTCGGCGCTCATGGCGAGGCGAGGCTACACCCGCCCCCGGGTCACGGCAACGCCGCGCGGGCCGCGGCGTCGAGCACGCTCAACCCGCGCAGCGTGCCCAGGAACAGCGCGCCCGCAGCGTCCTCGGCGAAGCACTTCACCTCGCCGTCGCTGAGGCCGTCCTCGCGCCGCAGCCGCCGCCACCCGCCGTCGAGGCCAACCCCCCGGGGGGTTGGGGGCGGAGGAGCTCCGTTCGCGACGGAGCCCCCATGGGACCGGCGGCGGGCTCCGCCCGGCGCCGGAACCCGACGATACGCGACGCCGTCGTACTCCGAGCCGACCCACAGCACGCTGCGGCGGTCGAGGTGAATCGAGCGCACCTTGGGCCCGGCCAGGCCGTCCGCAACCGAGAGCGTCGCGGCGAGCCTCCAGCCCGCCGGCGTGAGTTCGAAACGAGCTGCGCCGCCGCGCTGGTAGAAGCCGGTGCCGACCAGCGCGTTCGCTTCGTCGAGGAAGGTGATCGCCGTGATGCTGGCGTGGGGCAGGCCGCGCGCCACGTCGAACGTCGCCGTGCCCTCGGGCTGGACGATCGTGAGCCCGCCCGCGGGTGGAACCGCCGAGCCGAGCCACAGGCCACCGCGCGCGTCCTTCGCGATCACGTTGACCATCGGGCTCAGCAGTCCCGCCACCGGGACGGGCTCGAACGTGTCGCCTGCACGGTGCCGCCACAGCCCGCCGTCGGTGCCGATCAGCAGGCCGTCCGCGTCGAGGTGGAGGGCGTTGACGCGACCGGCCGCGGCCCATTCGACGCCGGCGGGCCGCACGGCCTCGGGCGCGCCCGTCGCCCCGCGCAGCCGCGACAGGCCGCCCTGGTGACCGATCCAGAGCGTGCCGTCCGCGCCCCTCGCCAGCGCGCGCACGTAAGGCAAGTTCAGGCGCCGCAGCTCGCGCCCGCTCGTGCGGTCGAGGAGCACGAGTCCGTCGCGCCCGCCGGCCCACAGGCCGTCGCCGTCGGTTTCGACAGCCAGCGCCATCACGTCGAAACCGGGCAGCCACTGCCTCCAGCCCGGGGGCAGCGTGCGGGGCACCGCCAGCAGGAACACGAGGTTGGCCAGCAGCGCCACGCCGACGACCAGCGCGAGCCCGAGCCAGATGCGGGCGACGGCGGATCGCCCGGAGTGGAGAGCCCCTGCGCCCGCGTCGCCGGGCATCGGAGATCAGGCGCCGGGGGCGGGAATCGGCACGGCGGGCACGTTCCAGATCTCCTCGGCGTACTGGCGCACGGTGCGGTCGCTCGAGAAGTGACCCGTGCCGGCCACGTTGAGGATCGACTTGCGCCACCACTCGTCGGGCCGCGTGTAGGCGGCGGAGACGGCGCGCTGGCACTCGGCGTAGGCCACGAAGTCCGCGGCCAGGAAGTAGCGGTCGTCGCCCCACACCGCGTCGAGGATCGGGCGGAACAGCTCGCGGTCGCCGCCCGTCAGTTCGTCCGCGCCGAGCATGTCGAGTGCCCCGCGCAGCTCCGGCGCTCGCTCGATGAACGGCCGCGGGAAGTAGCCGCCGGCGCGCAGCACGGCGATCTCCTCGGTGGTGCGGCCGAAGATGAAGATGTTGTCGGCCCCGACCTCGTCGCGGATCTCGACGTTGGCGCCGTCGAGGGTGCCGATCGTCAGCGCGCCGTTCAGCGCCGCCTTCATGTTGCCGGTGCCCGAGGCTTCCATGCCGGCCGTGGAGATCTGCTGCGAGAGCTCGCAGGCCGGGAACAGCAGCTCGGCCACCGACACCGAGTAGTTGGGCAGGAACGCGACCTTCAGCTTGCCGCGGGCCGCGGGCTCGGCGTCGATCAGGCTGCCCACCGCGTGGATCAGGCGGATGATGCGCTTCGCCATCGCGTAGCCGGGCGCCGCCTTGCCCGCGAAGATCACGGTCCGCGCCACGCCGTCGTGCTGGCCCTCGCGCAGCCGGCGCAGCAGCACCAGCGCGTGCAGCGCGTTGAGCAACTGGCGCTTGTACTCGTGGATGCGCTTGACCTGGCAGTCGAACATCGAGTCGGGGTCGAGCTCGATCCGGCAGGCCCGGTTCACGTGCTCCGCCAGTGCCAGCTTGCTCGCGTGCTTCTGTGCCGCCCAGCGCTGGCGGAAGCCCGCGTCCTCCGCGAACGGGGCCAGTTGCCGCAGCCGGCCGAGGTCCGTCGCCCAGCCGTCGCCGATCGCCTCGGTGATCAGCGTCGACAGGCCGGGATTGCACTGCAGCAGCCAGCGCCGCGGCGTGATGCCGTTGGTCTTGTTGTTGATGCGGCCCGGCCGCACGCGGTCCAGCTCGGCGAAGGTGGAGTCCTTCAGGATCCGCGTGTGCAGCGCGGCCACGCCGTTGACGGAGTGGCTGCCGACGAAGGCGAGGTGGGCCATGCGCACGCCGCGGTGCGGATCGAGGATCGCGGTTCGCTGCACGAGGCCGGGGTCCCCGCCCGACTCGCGCACGGCGGCGCCGAGCCGGCGGTCCAGCTCCTCGACGATCTCGAAGTGGCGGGGCAGCAGGCGCCGCATCAGCTCGGACGGCCAGCACTCGAGCGCCTCCGGCAGCACCGTGTGGTTGGTGTAGCCGAACACGGCTTGCGTCAGCGCCCAGGCCCGGTCCCAGTCCATCTGCTCGTCGTCGACCAGCACCCGCATCAGCTCGGGGATGGCGAGCACGGGGTGGGTGTCGTTGAGCTGGATCTGGACCTTGTCGGGCAGTTCTTCGAGGCGACGGTTGCCGGGCTTGAGGAAACGTCGCAGCACGTCCTGCAGCGTCGCCGACACGAAGAAGTACTGCTGCTTGAGCCGAAGCTCCTTGCCCGCGGGCTGGTCGTCCGGCGGGTAGAGCACCTTGGAGATGTTCTCGGAGCGGTTCTTGTCCTCGACAGCGCGCACGTAGTCGCCGGCGTTGAAGCTCTGCAGGTCGAAGTCGCGGCTCGACTTGGCGGACCACAGCCGCAGCGTGTTGACGTGCTGGGTGCCGAAGCCGGCGACGGGCGTGTCGTACGCCATCGCCCACACCTCTTCGGCGTCGGCCCAGCGCACGCGGAAGCGGCCGTCCGCGTCCTTGTAGTGCTCGGCGCGGCCGTAGAAGCGGACTGGGAAGATCGCGTCGGGGCGCGGGATCTCCCACGGGTTGCCGTAGCGCAGCCAGTTGTCGGGCACCTCGACCTGCCAGCCGTCCTGGATGCGCTGGCGGAAGATGCCGTAGTCGTAACGGATGCCGTAGCCGTAGAACGGCAGGCCCAGCGTCGCCGCCGAGTCGAGGATGCAGGCGGCCAGCCGGCCGAGGCCGCCGTTGCCGAGCCCCGCGTCCCACTCCTGCTGCTCGAGGTCCTCGAGGTCGCAGCCGAGCCGGTGCAGCGCCTTGCGGTGCGTGTCCTCGAGTCCCAGCGCCAGCACGTTGTGGACGAGGGCGCGGCCCATCAGGTACTCGAGCGACAGGTAGTACACGCGCCGGGCGTCGGCGCGGTAGTAGGCGTCCTGGGTGCGGAACCAGCGCTCCATGATCCGGTCGCGCACCGCGAACGCGGTGGCCTGGTACATGTCGAAGTCGCTGGCGGTGTAGCGGTCCTTGGCGACCGAGTACATCAGGCGCCGCGCGATCCGCTCCACGACCCCCGCCTCGTCCATCGGGAACGGCGCGGGCTGCGGGATCGGCCGAGGGAACCGGCTCATGGCCGGGATGTTAGACCTCCGCTGGTCGCGGTGCGAGCCGACTCAGCGGTCGGCGAAGCGCCAGGCCGGTTTCGCGCCTGGTGCGGGCGGCGTGTCGGTCACGATCGCGCGCACCAGCTCCACCGGGATCGGGCCCTCGCGCAGGATGCGGTCGTGGAACTCGCGGTCCGTCATCCTGCCGGAGCCGACCACCTCCTCGTGCAGCGCGTAGAACTGCAGGCCGCCCAGCATGTAGGCCGCCTGGTACAGCGGCGAGTAGTCGCCGGCGAACGAGCGGCGCACTTCGCCAGTCGCGGTCCAGCGCTCGTGGCCGACGCGGTCGACCAGGAAGTCGATCGACTGCTGCGGCGTCCAGTGGCCGAGGTGGAAGTTGAGCGAGAACAGGATCCGCGCGCAGCGGTGCATGCGCCAGAACAGCATGCCGACCCGGTCCTCGGGCGTGCGCGGGAAGCCGTTGTCCCACAGCAGGAACTCCCAGTACAGCGCCCAGCCCTCGCCCCAGAACGGGGTGCGGAACGCGCGGCGGTGCGATGCGTAGCGCTCGTTCATGAACTGCTGGAGGTGGTGGCCGGGGATCAGCTCGTGGTGGACGACCGCGCGCGAGAACGGCCAATTGTTGGCGCGCAGGCTGTTGAGCTTGTCCTCCTGCGACATGCCGTCGGTCGGGTAGGCGACCAGGATCGTCTCGCCGCCGAGGAAGAACGGTGCCACCTTCTGCCGCTCGGGCGAGAGCATCTCCATCCGCCACACGTCGGCGGCCAGCGTCGGCACCGTGACCAGGTTCTTGTCCTGCACGAACGCGATCGCCTCCAGCGCGAGCTGGCGCACGCGCTCGGTCTGGCCGCCGGGCTCGACGTACTGGCCACGCACCTTCTCCAGCGCCCGCTTCCAGTCGTCGCCGAAGCCCATCTCGCGCGAGGCCTTCTTCATCTCCTCGGCGCACCAGGCGAACTCGCGCTCCGCGACCTGGATCAGCTCCTCCGGCGTGTAGGGGATGCGCTCGTGGGCGAGATCCGCCAGCAGCGCCGCGCGGCCGATCGGGTCGCCGACGATCGGCTCCTCTTCGCCCGGCTTGTGGCCGACGATCTCTTCGCGCAGCACCTTGGCCAGGTCGGCCATCGCCTTCTTCGCCTGCTTCATCGGCTCCCGCGTCCACCACGAGAAGCGCGGGTCGTAGCCGTCGTAGTGCTTGAACCACTCGTCGAGGCTCTTGTCGAGGTCGGCAATGCGCAGCGCGGCGCGGCGGGCGAGCGCCTTGTTCGGCTTCGGGTTGGCGGCCTTCGCCTTCTTCGCGGTTTCGTTCGCCGCGCTGGCGAGGGTCTCCAGCGTGCGCGCGGACGCGGCGCCGTCGACGGGCTCGAGCATCCGCCGCGATTCGTGCAGCCGCGCCACCATCGGCGCGAAGGGCACCAGCGGCGCCAGCTCCGCCTCCAGCGTCTCCTCGCGCGCGAGCAGGCCCAGCTCGTACTCGAGCCGCTCGGCGAGCAGCGCATGGTCGACGCGGCCCGTCGTCGACAGCTTGGCGGCGTCGAGCCTGGCGAGCTGTGCCTGCCAGCCGCGGTAGAAGCCGCGCAGCTTCTCGCGCCGCGCGGCGGAGCCCGGCACGCTCCACAGCCGCAGGTACGCGGCACGGTCGGAGCCGTAGCGTTCGACCAGCGACTCCAGCTCGGACGGCGCGGGCGCCTTCGCCTCCTCCAGCGGCACGGAGTAGAGCGCCGAGTCGCGCTCGCGAGCGGGCGAGCCGACGGGGCCTCCCGCTTCGGTCGCCAGCGCCACGGTGCAACACAGGACGGCAGGCCACGCTCGCTTCACGAGGACCTCCAGCGGTTCGAGTCCGGGGATTGTAACCAGCGCGCTCAGCCGGCCGGCTGCACCGAGAACGTGAGTGGCCAGGCGGCGGCCCGAGCCCGCCGGTGCGCGTTCGCGACCCGTTCCTCGGCCTCGTCGCGGGGATACGTGCCCACCTCGGAGCGCCCGATGACGTGGGCGCGCAGCATGATCACCTTCGCCCGCCACAGGCCGTGGCCGAAGCACTGCCGCAGGACTTCGACCACGTACTCGGCGGGAGTGATGTCGTCGTTGTGCAGCAGGACGCGCGCGGGCGGCTCGGCCTCCTCGTGGGCCGCAGGCGCAGTCGCCGCGTCGACGACGAACCGCGGCTTGGCCCCGCCGGTCCTCAGAGCCGGGTGGCCGCCGTCAGGGCCGGAATCCTCGCTCCGTGCGCTCGTTCAGCCGACCATGCCGGAGACGGCCAGGAAGTTGTGCGTCGCGTGGACGGCGATCGCCGCGGACAACAGGCCTGTGCGCTGGTACACCCAGGCACAGCCGGCGCCCAGGGCGAACACCCCTCCGAAGCTGAACTCGGAATGGATCGCGGCGAAGACGGCGGCCGAGAGCAGGATCGCCGGGCGCTCGCCGAGGGCCTGGCGGATGCCGACGAAGAGCAGTCCCCGGAACAGGATCTCCTCGACCACGGGTGCCGCGACGCAGCCCAGGCCGTAGCGCATCAGGGGATGACTCAGGGCCTCGGCCAGCGCTCGCGGCGCCCACTCCGGCGGCAGCGCGAAGCCGAGCTGGTGCTGGAGCAGGGCGACGTAGCCGAGGCCCAGGCCGAACGTGCCGCAGCCCGCGAGGGCGCCCGCCACCAGCGCCGGGAGGGTGTCCGGCCCGCGCCATAGCGGGATCACGTCGTGCAGCCGCAGCCCCTGCTTGACCAGCGGGTCGACGGTCAGGCCGATCGCCATCGCTCCCGCCAGCCCGAACGCGATCAGCACGACCCACGGCGTCGCCCCGGGCCGCGCGGTCCAGGGCATCTCGCGCAATCCGATGGCCAGCAGCGGTTGCAGCGAGAGGAACGCGATCGCGCCCTTCATGCCGTCCGCGATGTCGATCGGCCGCGGCCCGCCGGCCGCCGGGTCGAGCAGCCGCGGCACGTGCAGGCGCGCCCGCTGCCAGAGCCCGGCGGCGGTCACCGCCAGGAACGTCAGCAGCAGCACGCGCTCGCGGGTGGGCAGCACGGCCGTGACCGCCAGCGCGGAGACCAGCACGAACTGGTTGACCCCGGCCTCGGCATCCAACCGCTGTCGCGGGTCGGTCGCGAACGGGCGGGCGCCGAGGATGCTGAGTGCTCCGCAGGCGATGGTCAGGGCCGGCACGCCGACGGCCAGCGACACGAGCGCCGCCTGCACTTCGACCGTGCCCAGGCCGGCGCGCGACCACACCATCCCGAGCGCGACCAGGCCGGCGGCGAGGCCGAGCCCGCCGTAGACAGCGGCCCGTTCGATCACCATCGCGTCGAGCGGTCGCGGCAGCGTGGCCAACAGCCAGATCGAGCGGCCGAACCGTGGCAGCGTCGAGCAGGCGGCAGCCACGAAGAAGCCGGCGACGAACAGCGGCACCACGGCCGAGCCGGCGTCGCCCGGGTCGAGCGGCAGGAAGAAGACGTTGATCACCAGCACCAGGATCGGCACCACGACGCCCAGGGTGAGGGCCGGCAGGTCGCGCCCCAGCGCGCGCAGCTCGTCGCCGATTCCGGCCGGCAAGCGGGCCAGCAGGCCGCGCTTCCGGTGACGTGGAGCGCCGCGATCGGAACGCGCGACCAGCAGGTCGAGGCCGTGACGCGAGAGCCGCTGGAGCAGGCCGAGGGCCAGGGCCCAGACGACGACGGTGGTCAGCAGCGCCAGCGCGGAATCGGCGAGCCCGGGCCGGCCGAGCTGCAGGACCCGCAGGCCGACGCCCGCGGGGCTGATCAGCGCCGCGCTGCCGAGGGCGCCGAGGACGTACGCCGTGGTCCCGCCCGGCCGGCCCGCGAGGCGGGCCTGCAGCAGGTTGAGCATCACGAGCTGGACCAGCATCGGCGAGAGCGCCCCGAGCCCTAGCGCGAGGGCGCGTACCTTTCCGGCATGGGCGGGCGCGACCCGCGCGCGCAGCGCGATCGCGAGCACGAACTCGACGCAGCCGACCGTGAGGCCGTGGACCAGGGTCAGCGCGGCACCGGCGCAGACTGCGACCCAGTGGCCGTGGCCCCAGCTCCAGGCCGAGACCGCCGTCAACGGGAACACCGTCAGCCACAGCAGTGGGTTGATCAGCGCGCGCTCGAGGATTTCGGCCACGAAGACGCAGCGCAGGCTGACCGGCAGCGGCATCAGCGCCTCGACCCGCGCGCCGAGCCGGAACGGATCGCGATAGCCGAGGCCCATGCAGACCAACCACGCCTGCGCCCACAGCAGGAACACGGCCAGGGCCTCGGCGTGGGCGCGGCTGCGCGGGGCCTGGGCGGTGGCCACGGGCGAGACGCCGCCGCTGGCGACGGCGTAGTGCGATGCCGCATCGAACAACGCGCGCGAGAAGATCAGGGCGAGGCCCAGCGCGAGCAGCCCGAAGACCACCCCCGCCGCAGACCCCACCGGCGTCACGCCGCCCCGTCCGGCCCGTTCGGTGCCGAGGTCCGCCGTCGCGGGCGTCTTGCGGACGACCAGGCCGGCCACCTGGCTGCGAGCCGCCCGCAGCCGCAGCTCCAGGACGCGGCCGAGGGCGGCGGCTTCAGTCATCGGCGCGGGCGACCGCGAAGAAGACCTCCTCGAGCGAGCCGCCGGGGCACAGCCGGTCCTTCAGCTCGCCCGTGGTGCCGACCGCCAGCAGCCGGCCCTGACTGATGATCCCGACCCGGGTGCAGATGCGCTCCGCGAGATCGAGCAGGTGGGTCGACAGGAACACCGTGCGGCCTGCTGCCGAGGCCGCGGCGATCCAGCTCACCACCTCGCGCTGCGCGTGCGGGTCGAGGCCGTTGGTCGGCTCGTCGAGGATGAACAGCGGCGGCTCGTGGACCCGGGCGCAGGCGAGCGCCAGCTTGCGCCGCATGCCCATCGAGTAGGTGTTGGCGAAGTCGTGGGCGGCATCGTCGAGCCCCAACTCGAGCAGCAGCTCTTCCGCGCGCCGCCGGGCTTCAGGTCGCGGCAGGCCGTGCATGGCGGCGGCGAACTCGAGCAACTCGCGCCCGCGCAGGTGCTCGGGGAAGACGGGGTCGTCGGGCAGGTAGCCGACCACGTGCTTGGCCGCCACCCGCTCGCGATGGCAGTCGACTCCGAGCAGGCGCGCCGCGCCCGCCGAGGGGACCAGCATGCCCATCAGCAGGCGGATCGTGGTGGTCTTGCCGGCGCCGTTCGGGCCCAGGAAGCCGAACACCTCGCCACGGGCGACCTCGAGATCGAGGCCGTCCAGCGCGCGGAACGCACCATAGGACTTGGCGAGCCCGTGGCAGGCGATCGCCGGACTGGAGGCGTGAGTCATCGACCCCTCGTTCGGCAGCGACGGAATTGTTGGATGGCGTGGACGTTACGAGCGGCCGGCCGCTCCTGTCAACGACCAGGGCCGCCCGTCGAGTCGCGGGTCCGACGGCTCTCGCTCAGCGCCCGAGCGGGGGCGGCACGCGGCGCTTCGTGGCCTGCTCGAACGCGTAGGCGAGGGCGATCAACCGCGGCTCGCTGCAGGCGAGGCCGGTGAAGCTGACGCCCACGGGCGAGGGCTTCGGGTCGAAGCCCGCCGGGAACGCCGCCGAGGCAGGGGCGTTCGCAGGCGGGGCGTTGGGCGCGGTGCCGAACGGCACGATCACCGTCGGATAGCCGGGCTTGGCGGCGATGCCGGCCCCGAAAGTGCCGGCAAACAGCATCGCGTCGAGCTGGTGCGCGGCGAAAGCGGCGTCGAGGCCCTCGGTCGCGCTCAGCCGCAGGTCCTTCGCGCGGTCCGCCTCGTAGCGCGCGCGGTCCATCCGCACGTCCATCTCGTCCGAGATGTCGAGCAGCGCCTGGCCGTACTTGATCGCGCCGGCCTTCTGGTGGGCGACGTTCCACTGCCGCAGCTCGGTCAGCGTCTTCACCGGCGCCTTGTCGCCGAGAGAAGCGAGCCAGGCATTGAAGTCGCGCTTCATGCCGTACTTGAAGACGATCGAGCAGTCGGCGTCCTGGCCCTTCGCGTCGTCGAGGCCACTGCAGACGCCGAACGCGAGCGAGTTGTTCTCGGCCTCCGGTGCGACGATGCTCGGGATCACGACCGGGTCGACCACGACCGCGCCGAGCCTCTTCAGCACCTCGATCGCCTCGGTCATCACCGCGAGCTGGGCCTCGTTCAGTCCGCCGCGCGGCTCCTTCGCCCCGGGCACGCTCGCCTTGTCGTAGAAGTACGCGCGCGGGATGCCGATCCGGGCGCCCTTCAGCGCGGCCGGGTCGAGGAACTTCGTGTAGTCGCGGCCGGCGGGCGTCGCGCAGCGACTGGTGGCGGGATCGTTCGGGTCGGGCTTGTCGCCCTCCAGCGCGCCGAGCAGGATCGCCGCGTCGGCGACCGTGCGCGCCATCGGGCCGGCGGTGTCCTGGTCGGCCGTGATCGGGATGATGCCGTGGCGGCTGACGCGGCCCACCGTCGGCTTGATCCCCACCAGCATGTTCTGGTTCGCGGGGCTGAGGATCGAGCCGGAGGTCTCCGTGCCCACGTTGGCCGCCCAGAAGCTGGCCGCCGTGCCGATGCCCGAGCTGGAGCCGCCGGTCCCCAGCACCGGGCGGCCGTCGAACGTCGCCTCGCGCGGGTCGCGGCGCGGGTCGTAGGGGTTGAAGCCGTAGCCGCCGAGGCCGCTGTAATTGGTGGGCATGCCGGTCGCCACCCAGTTGGCCAGCTCGGTCATCACGGTCTTGGCCAGGATGATCGCGCCGGCTGCCTTCAGGCGGCCGACCAGAGTCGCCTCGTAGGGCGGGACCAGGCCGTCGAACGCCAGCGCACCGCCGGTGGTCGGCATGTTGATCGTGTGGATGTTGTCCTTGAGCGCGATCGGGATGCCGTGCAGCGGCCCGCGCAGCTTGCCCTGGGCGCGCTCGCGGTCGAGTTGCTCGGCCTCCGCGAGGGCGTCCGGGTTGACCGCCAGCACCGCGTTGAGCTTGTCCTCGTGCAGCGCGATGCGGACCAGGTACTGCTGCACCAGATCGCGCGAGGTCACCCGCTTCTGCTCCAGCGCGGCCCGCAATTCGGGGATGCTGGCCTCGACGACACTGAACGGCGGTCGCGGCTCGGCGGCGAAGGCGGACGGGACGACGACGAGCGCCGCCAGGGTCGCGGCGCAAGCCTGCGAGTGGAAGCCGAATCGAGCTCTCACGGGTCCCTCCTCTGCGCCTCGCTCCGCCCCGGACGCGGGAGGGTCGCGGCGGCCTCGCATTCTACGCCGCGGGCCCGAGCGCCGAGCTTCGGTATCATCGGAGGGATTGAAGAACCGAGTCGTGGTCGCCGGGATGTTGCTCGTCGCGCTGATCTCGTCGGGCTGCGACTGGGCCCAGGATCGCCTCCGCACCTGTGGCCACCTCACCGTCGAGCTGCGGGTGGACCGCCAGAACCGCTTCCCGGCCCACATCGCGATCGACGGCGAGATCTTCAGCGACGCGTCGTTCCTGCAGCCGGGCCAGACCCGGCGCATCACGACCTGCGTCGAGAAGGGCGACCGCGTGTTCTTCCGCGCCGAGGAGTCCGGGCAGGTCACCCACGGCGCGACCTGCGTGTACAGCAGGAACCGGCAGGACGCGGAGTACACGACCGCACGGGTCGTGCTCTACCCGAACCAGCTGGCCTGCGAGAACTGGTGAGAGCGAGAAGAAACGAGCATGTGCCATCAGGTTGCGTGTCCCCGCTGCAACCGTCCGACGTGGGCGGGCTGCGGCCAGCACATCGAGCAGGCCCTGAAGGGAGTGCCGCCGGAGCAGCGCTGCCAGTGCCCGCGCCCGGAGCCCGCGCCCCGAAAAGGCTTCTTCGGCCTCGGCCGCTGAACTAGAACTCGCCGTGACCCGGCCTGGGGGTGCGGGGGCGGAGGAGCGTCCGTTCGCGACGTAGCCCCCGCGGGACTGGCCCCGACTTCACGTCGGGGTCAGGACCCGTGAACCCGGTACACCACCGCGTTGATGTTCATGCCGGCGCCGACCGAGGCGAACACGAGCACGTCGCCTGGTCCCACCGCGTGGCCGTCGAGCCGGCCCTTGAGCAGCAGGTCGAGCAGCGTGGGCACCGTGGCCACGCTGCTGTTGCCGAGCCAGCCGATCGTCATCGGCATCACGCCCGCCGGCGGCTTCGTGCCGGCCTGGTCGTAGAGCGCCTGCAGGATCGCCTCGTCCATCTTGCCGTTGGCCTGGTGGATCAGGACCTTGTTCACGTCGGCGAGCGCGACCCCCGCCCGCTCCAGCGCCTGGGCGATCGCCCCGGCCACGTTCTGCAGCGCGTAGCGGTACAGCTTGCGGCCTTCCATCTTGAGGAAGATCGCCTCCAGGAAGACCGAGTTCTTGTACGACGGCCCCATCGTCAGCATCGTCGAGTGGTCGAGCGTGTCGGAGCGCACGGCGTAGCCGAGGATGCCGACCGGCGCCTCGCTCTCCCGCGCCTCCAGGATCACGGCGCCGGCGCCGTCGGCGTAGATCAGGCTGTCGCGGTCGTGCGGGTCGGAGACCCGCGACAGCGTCTCGGCGCCGATCACCATCGCACGCTTCGCGTCGCCTGCGCGGATCATCGCGTCGCACTGGATCACGCCCTGCAGCCAGCCGGGGCAGCCGAAGATCAGGTCGAACGCCGCCGTGCGCGGTGCGGCGATCTTCAGTTGCGCCTTGACCCGCGCGGCCAGCGCGGGCACCAGGTCCGAGTTGCGGTTGGCGTGGCGCACGTCGCCGAAGTTGTGGGCCACGATCAGCACGTCGAGCGACTCGGGGTCGATCCCCGACGAGTCGAGCGCTTCGCGCGCCGCCAGCGTCGCCAGGTCCGACGTGACCTGGCCGTCCTCCGCGTAGCGCCGCTCGCGGATGCCGGTGATCGACTCGAACTGCTCCAGGATCTGCGCGCCCGGCTTCTCGATCCGCTTGCCGTCCGGACCGAAGAACTCGCGGTCTCGCAGGTCCTCGTTCGTCACCCGTCGGGCGGGGATGCAGCTGCCGGTGCCGACGACGACCGAGCGGACTTTCATGCCCGCCAAAGATAGTCCAGAACGGCCTCAAAACCGCACGCTGGCTCCCAGCTCCAGTCGCCGGCCCGGGGTCGCCGCCAGCGGGCGGCCGAACGTCGGCGCACCGTAGATGCCCGAATACGAGACGGCGTTCAGGTGGTCGAGCGCGTTCAGCAGCAACGCGTGCAGCGTGACCTGGACCCTGCTGTTGGCGTTGCCCACGCCGCCGATGTCGGGCGGGCCGCCCTCGTCGCCCATTCGCACCATCACCACTCGTGGCGCAGCGGGGCCCGCGGGCGCGCGGCGGGTGCCGACACCGAAGCTCCACGACACGCGCAGGCCGAGGTCGAACTGGAAGTCGCCGCGGCCCGCGTTGCGCTCGTAGCCAGCAGGGCGCTCCAGCATCAGCCCGTCGCCGTCCAGGTCGCGGCCCAGTGTCACCGCGTACGGCACGCCGCTCTGGGCGCGGAAGTTGGACGCCACCCGCAGCGAGGGCAGCGGTCGCCAGGTCAGGAAGCCGAACAGGCGATGACGCACGTCGTCGCGCGCCGAGCCCCACTCGGCCGCCAGGTCGGACTCGTCGACCGGCGGCGCGAACGGGCCGTCGACGTCGTCGCGGGCGAAGGTCAGCACGTAGCCGACGATGCCCGAGACCTTGCCCTGGGGCCCGCCGATCCGGGCGTCGGTGCGCAGCGAGTGCTCGCGCGAGCGGCCCTGGCTCTCGACCGAGAGCACGTTGCCGACGTCCGCGCGCGCGCGCTCGCCGGTGGGCAGCACCGGGTTGAGGTTGTGGCCGCGGTACAGGTCGTCGCCGCGCTCGTGCGAATACGAGGCGTTGAGCCGGAGCGAATTGCCGAGCCGGCGCTCCAGGCCCACCGAGACGCGCGCGACGCGGGCGAGCGACAGGTCGCCGAACTGTCGCAGCGTCGGCCGCGGCGCGGCCGCGGTGCCCGCGCTCAGCGGGTCCGGCCAGCCCGGGTCGGTCAGCAGCAGTTCCACGCCGTCCGTGGAGCTGCGCAGGGCCTCCTCGTACGTCTCCGCCGCCAGCCACTCGTGGAACACGCCGGCGCCCAGCCGCAGCGACGTGCGGTCATCCGGCGCCCACGTCAGAGAAAGACGCGGCGCCAGCGACAGCGCGTCGGAGACGTGGCTCTGCGCCTCGTAACGCAGGCCGAGGCCGAGCGCCACCTGGCGCGAGAGCTTCCAGTCGTCCTGGACGAACAGCGCCGCCTGGTGCTGCGCGTAACCGAGCTCGCCCGCGTTGGCGCGGCGGGTGAACGTGGCGGGGCGCCCGGCCTGCCACGCGTCGAGGTCCTCGAAGGTCCAGGTGCCGAGTGCATCGCGCGCCACGGTGGAGTCGATCCACTGCGACTGGAGCTGGCCGCCGAAGCGGAAGGCGTGTTTTTCGCGGGCCACGTCGAAGGCCTGGAACAGGTCGACGAGGCGGGCGCGGCGCTGGCCCTGCACCTGCGCCCCGCCGGCGGAGAAGGCGCCACTGACGTCGATCGCGGGTTCGTCGGTGTCGGCCTGCCAGCTCGTCGTCGCCTGCGACAGCTCGAGCCGGGTCTCGGTCGCGACCTTGCCCCAGGCCAGGCCCGTGTCGGACAGGCGCAGCCGCGTCTCGTCGAGGTCCTGCGCGTACGCGCGCTGCGGCAGCACCAGCCCGCCGACGCCGAGCCCGTCCTGGCGCTGGCCGTACGACGTCAGCTCGGCGCGCAGCGTGTGGGTCTTGCCCAGCGCGTGCTCGACCCGGGCCTGCACGTCGAGCCGCCTGGTCTCCGGCCGGAACGGGTCGTCGACCAGGCCGTCGAGCATCAGCGCGCGCACGGCTCGCGACTCGGACGTGTCGCGCGCGGCGAGCGACAGCGACAGCGACGTGCGGTTGGCGACCAGCGGCCCGTCGAGCGTGAACGAGCCGCGGCCGTAGAAGTCGCCGTCGCTGCGCGTGCCCGCCAGCGGCGGGGCCGCGGCCCACGAGCCGTCGCGCAGGCCGACCGCGGCGGAGGTCTGCCACGAGCCGAGGCCGGGCTTCGTGATCACGTCGACGAAGGTGTGAGCCAGCGTGTGGTTCTCGGCGGTGTAGGCGTTGGTCTGGAAGCGGACCTGGCGGATCTGGCCCTTGGCCGGCATGCGGCCGCCGCCGAAGCCGTTGACCCGCAGCATCGAGTCGGGCCCCGCCATCTGCATCAGCGCCGCCTCCAGCTCGTCGGGGTCGTCGGGCAGGTCGGCGAGATCCTCCGCGGTCAGCACGCGGGTGAAGTCGCGCTCGCGCGTCGGCGGGCCGTCGCTGGCGACCACGACCTCCTCGGTCACCGCCGCCAGGTCGAGCGCCAGCTCCAGCTCCTCGTTGCGGTGGGCCAGCCGGATCCCGGGCACGGCGCGGGCCGCAAAGCCCTTCGCCTCCGCGATCACGGTGTACACCCCGGGCACGAGCCGTGCGAAGCGGGCGAGGCCCCGCCCGTCCGCCTTCGCCTGCGAATGCTGCGTGCGGGCGTCCGAGACGACCGACACCACCGCCTTCGGCACCGTCGCACCCGACGGGTCGAGCACGCGCACGACGAGGTCGACGGGCGCCTCGCCGGGGGCCAGCTCGCTCGCGCGGGCAAGGACGGGGACGGTGACGACGGTCAGGGCGGCGAGCAGCGCCGCACGCAGCTTCCACAGGCGGGGCATGACGTCAGCTCCGCTTCTTGAAGTGGTCCGGCTTCAGCGCCGGGTTGAGCTTGACCTTCGTGATCTCCCACTCCTCGACCACCTCGCCGCCGACCTGCTTCGTGAAGCGGTGGGGGAGCTGCACGCCGTCGACGGCCTTCCACTCGCCGAGCGCGAGCTGGACCTCGACGGGCTCCGGGATCGGCGCGGCCGCGGTGGCTTCGGCCGGCGGCTGCGCGGGCGGCGCCTCGCCGGGGCCCATGCGGCGCACGACCATCTGCGGCCGGACCTCCTTGAAGCTCATCATCAGCGGCCGTGACGTGGCCTGGTCGACGAACAGCCGCAGCGCCAGATCGTCGGGCCCGCTGACGTCGATGACGTGGGCCTTGCCGTCGGGGGCCTCGGCCTGGCCCGCGTAGGCGAAGCGCAGGCTCGTGCCCGCGGGCGCGGTGGCGAGCGTCGCCAGCAGGAAACGAGCGTGGTCGGTGGCGACTCGCTTGCGGGTGCGCTCTTCGTCGCCGGGCCGGTCGCTGCCGGTGCGCACGAACATCACGTGGCCGCCGCCGCTCGCCTGGGCGCTGCCCACGCGGCCCGACCACGCCGCCGTCCCGTCGAAGCCGAAGCCGATCGTGATGCCCGGCAGGCCCGGCATCGGCGTCAGCGTCTCCAGCCGCAGGTAGCGGTCGGCGCGGGCCGTCAGCTCCACCTCGCCCGACATCTCCGGCGCGTCGGGCCCGCTGCCCATCAGGCGGCGCAGCGTGCCCTCGAGCGACAGCGCCTGGACCGCGGCGAGCTTGTCGCCGCCGAGCGCCTGCCGCGCCTGGGCCATCACCTCGAGCGCCTTCGGGTCGGAGGCCTCCTGTGCGGACGACGTGAAGGCGGCGCCCAGCGCCAGCCCGGCCAGCATCAGTGTCTTCATCGTGTCGACTCTCCCTCGGGCGCCGCGAGCACGGCCGACGCCACACGAGCCCAAGATCGGACGGCGCCCGCGGGCGTGGGTTAAGGGCCCGCAAAGAGTTTGTTAAGCCGTCGTAAAAGGTGCGGGTGCGCTCTACCGCTGCGCGAGGTCGTGGTCTAGATTGAACGCGTGACCCCGACCCGCACCGCGCTCCGAGGCCGCTTCGCCGCCGCCGCCCTGCCACTGGGCGTGGTGGCGCTGCTCGGCCTGCTGGTGGGCCTCGGGGCGATGCAGTACCGCTGGCTGGACGAGATCCGGCAGGCCGAGTTGCAGCGCCGGCGGGCGGCCGCGCGAGGCCAGGCCGACGCCTTCGCGCGCGACCTCGACCGCGAGGTCGGCCGCCTGGGCGTGCTGCTGAGCGTCGACCAGCGTGCGCTCGCGGAGGGCCGCTTCGGCGAGCTGGGCGACCGCCTGCGCGCGTGGCGCAGCGAGTCGCCGCTGCGGGCGATGCTGAAGGACGTGTGGCTGCTGCGGGCCGTGGACGGCGCCGCGC
>JAMPXO010000088.1 GCA_023701125.1 Vicinamibacteria bacterium
GGCGGACGCGCCCTTCCCCTGCATCCTGATCTTCCCGCCGCCGCTGACTTGTGCGATCGCCCAGGGCGACACGGTGCCCGCCTTCGAGTTCGGCGCCGGCTACCAGTACGCGCTCAACGAGCGGGCGCGGCTGTTCGTCGAGCTGCGCGACCAGATGGTGAAGTACGAGGGGCCGGTGATGGACGCCGGCTTCGAGCCGCGGCGCGAGAGCTTCTGGAGCCACAACCCGCGCCTGACCTTCGGCGTCGGCTGGGCCTTCTAGAAGGCTAGCGACAGGCTGCGAACGCGTCCTGGGCCGGCGCCGCGGCCAGCCGTCGCAGCAGCTCGCGGGCGGTCTGCGGGTCGCGCGCGGTAGCCAGCACCGCGCCGCGGATCTCGAGCGGTCGCAGCTCGGTGGCGATCCGATCGCCCGCGCCGGCGAGGCTGAGCGGGACCAGCGCCAGCGTCGCGCTGCGCACTCGCGCGGCGCTCGTGGGACGCACCCGGCCCGGGGCCGCGGATTCCGCGGCGCGCCGGGCCTCGTGGGCGGCGGGCAGGTCGGACACGGCGAGCTCGCCGCCCGCGCGGGCGACGTCCTCGAGGCCACGCAGGCCGAGCGGGTTGCCGGCGGGCACGACCAGCACGAAGGGGATGCGGGCGATCGCGACCTCGCTGCCCTCCACGGCCGCTCCCGACTCCACCGCGCGGGTGACCTCGGCGGCCGTCGCGACCAGCACGTCCGCCGCGTCGGCCGCACCCGTCAGCGCGCCGCGACCGGCGTCGGCCTTCAGCGCGGAGACCAGGCAGCCGCTCGCGACGTCGTCCGCGCGCACCCGCACGGCGGGCTCGGCCCCGCACACCGGCAGCGAGGCGACGGCGATCAGCACGAGGGCCAAGGAGCCACGCACGCTTCGATCCTAGCAGGGCTCAGGAAGCAGGAGCCGCCGGGGGCCTGGGGGTGGAGGAAATCCGTGCCGCTTCCGGCACCCGCGCCAGCCGCAGTACGGCGGAGAGGGCGAGGAACAGCGCGGCGTCGACCCAGAAGATCGCGGTCAGGTCGAGCTGGGCGAGCAGGCCTGCGACAGCGGGCGCTATGGCGCCCCCGAACAGGGCGGCGGCGGAGAAGAAGCCGAACGCGCTGCCGCGCTGCTCGTGCGGCGCCAGCAGCCCGCCGATCGTGTAGCAGAGAGTCAGCGCGCCGCCGGAGGCGAGTCCCGCCAGCGTGGCCAGCAGCAGCATCGACCCGTAGCTCGGCGCGATCCCCATCGGCGCCAGGCAGGCCGAGCCGGCCAGCAGGCTGGCGCTGAGCAGGCCGATCGGCGACTGCTGGCGGCTGGCGCGCCCGAGCAGGGCCGCGGACGCCGCCGCGGCGACGGAGTACAGCGCGATCATCAGGCCGGTCGCGCCGGCGAGCCGGCCGGGGTCGACGCCGAGCGTGCCCAGGTGCAGCGGCAGCACCGGCGTGAACGAGCGGCCGACGAAGTTGACCAGGAACAGGATCACCAGCAGCGGCGCCACGAACGGCACGCCCAGCACCTGGAAGAACGGCGCGCGAGGCACTGGCGCTTCTTCGGCGGCCCGCTCCTCGCGCGACGGCTCGTGATAGCCGCGCAGCAGCATCACCAGCGCGACGACGCACAACGCCGAGGTGACGAGGAAGGTGCGGCGCACGCCGATCGTGTCGGCCAGCAGCCCGCCCGCGAGTGGGCCGACCGCGGCCGACAGGATCTGCGCGGCCTGGATCAGGCCGACCGCCTTGCCGGTGTGCTCGCGCGGCGCGCCTGCCGTGGCCATCGCCATGCCCAGCGGCCCGATCCCGCCCATCAACCCGATCGCCGCGCGCAGCGCGAAGAGCTGGTGCACGCTGGTCACCGCGGACGACAGCGCCAGCAGCACCACGTACGAGATCAGCGCCCGCACGGCCATCGCCTTGTGGCCGTAGTGGTCGGCGAGCCGGCCCCAGACGGGGGCCAGCAGGCCCGCGAGCAGCGGCGCGATGCCGATCAGCACGCCGGCCCAGGCGGCCGCGCTCTGGTCGTCCTCGACTCCCAGTTCCTTGACGAACAGGGGCAGGAACGGCAGCACGAAGGCGAAGCCCGTGAAGACGACGAACACCATCGCGGCGACGGCGCGCTGGTTCCGCTCCCAGTCGGCGGCTTTCACAGTCTCCGATGGTACAGGCGACCCGCGGCGCGCCCGCCGCGGGCCGCCCGGGGTTCGCTAGCGGATCGCCACCAGGTGGCCGCGGGTGCGGAAGTAGAGCGTGCCCTCGGAGACGGCCGGGCTGGCCAGCACGGTCTCGCCGATCAGGCCCTTGCCCAGGCGCTCGAACGTGCGCGCCGCGCGCACGACGTGGGTCTCGCCCTCTTCGCTGGTGAGATACAGGCGGTCGCCCGCGACCACGGGCGAAGACGTGAAGCCGCTGTTGCCCTCGCCCAGCCGCTCGAGGAACAGCTTCTCGCCGCTCTTCGCGTCGAACGCCGCGATCGTGCCGTTGTCGCGCAGCACGAACAGCGTCTCGCCGACGACCACCGGCGTCGGCATGTAAGCGCCGTCGCGCTCGACGCTCCACGCGATGTGGTCGTTCGAGGTGCTCCCCGCCGCCAGCGAGATGTCGCCGACGGCGGAGGTCTTGATCGCGTAGATGGGCCGTGGACCGCCGTGCGAGCTGGTCAGGAAGATCAGGTCGTTCGCGACCTGCGGGGTGGGGATCGGGATGTCGCCGCCCGCCTTGAGCTTCCACACCTCGGCGCCGGTCTTCGCGTCGTAGCCGCCCGCGTGCCTGAAGCCGTTGACCGCGAGCCGCAGCGCGCCGCCGTGCTCGTAGGGCGTGGGCGAGCCCCAGGTCGGCACGTCCGCGCGCGGCGTGCGCCACAGCTCCTTGCCGCTCTGGGCATCGAAGGCGGCGAGGAACGAGCCCTTCTGCACGTCCGCCAGCACGTAGACGACGCCCTGCTCGATCACGGGCGAGCTGCCGAAGCCCCACTGCGCGTCGGGGACCATGAAGAAGCCCGAGTCGAGCACGCCGAGGTCCTTCGACCACAGCGGCTTGCCGGTCGCGAAGTCGAAGGCGTGCAGGCCCTCGGAGCCGAGCATCACGACCAGCACCTTGCCGTCGGTCGCCGGCGTCGCGTTGGCGTGGGTCGCCTTGGTGTGGCGCTTGATCGCGGGCACGGCCTTCCTGGCGAGCTGCTCCCACAGCGGCTTGCCGGTCTTGCGATCGAAGCAGAGCACGCGGTACTCCTGGACGCCTTCGTCCGCGACCGGCGCGATGTCGCCGTACAGGCCGACCTTGAGATCCGCGGGCTTCTGGCCGACGGCCGTCGCCACGCACACGCGGTCGCCCCACACGATCGGGCTGGCGTGGGCGAGGCCGGGCACCGCGACCTTCCACGACACGCCCTTGTTCTCCGCGACGTTCCACTCGACGGGGCCGTTCGCCGGGCTCGAGCCCGCGCCGCGGATGCCGCGGAAGCCGGGCCAGTCGCGGCCGGGCTCAGGTGGCGCGGCGAAGACGGAGAGCGCGGACAGACCGAGGGCGAGGACCGACAGCGGGAAGCGCATGAGCGACATCCTAACGTCCGGCCGCCTCCACTGCACCCAGCAGGGCGTCCAGCGCCGCCCGGTCGTGGAGGGTGCCGGCCTGGATCACGGCGACGATGCGGCGCGTGTTGCGGATGTCCTGCAGCGGGTCGTCCGCGAGCAGCACCAGGTCCGCGCGGCGGCCGACGGCGAGCGTGCCCTGCTCCTTGTCGAGGCCGAGGATCTCGGCCGGCCGCAGCGTGGCCGCGGTGATCGCCTCCTGCGGTGAGAGACCGGCCTGCACCAGCAGCTCCAGCTCGCGGTGCAGCGCGTCGCCGGGCAGGGTGAAGGCGTCGATCGAGTCGGTGCCCGCCGCCAGCTTCACGCCCGCGCGCTGAAGCGCCAGCGCCAGCTCGCCGGAACGGTCTGCCGTCCGCGCGTCGAGGTCGAAGTCCGGAGCGCTCGCCCGCCCGAGGTAGCCCGCGCGCCCCTTCTGCCAGGCCTCGCGCATCGACTTGAAGACGAAGCGCAGCGGCACGTCTTCACCGCTGTCCGCGGTCGCGACGGGGCGGAACGACTTCGACCACACGAGCGTCGGCACCACGACGGTGCCGGCCTCGCGCAGCGCCCGTGCGATCGCGTCGAAGCGGGCGGGATCGCAGGGTGCCAGCAGGTCGTCCTGCAGCTTGCGGTTGCGCGCGCGCAGCGCCACGCGATCGGCCCCGGGTTGCCCGGCGGCCTCGGCGATCGCGCGCAGCTCGGTGCGCAGCGCGTCCGCCCGCGGCGAGCAGGCCAGCATCAGGCCGGCGTCGCCGGGCAGGGCGGGGGAGACGTGGTCGAGCGTGCGCGGTCCCAGCCGCGCGACGTCGAGTGCGTCGACCCGCTCCGGCACGTGGCCCGCGAACGGCAGCCCCGCGGCCTTCGCGGCGGCGGCGATCGCGGTCAGCGCCTCGCCCGTGAGCCCGGCCTGGACCTTGACGAAGTCGACGCCCGCGGCCTTCAGTTCGGCCACGGCGGCCCGGGCCTCGGCGGCCGTGGTCACTCGCCGGAACGCCGGCTCCGCGTCGCCCGCGCCGTCGACGAACGGCCCCGGGGTCGCCAGGTCGGGGCCCGTAACCCGGCCCTCGCGCACGGCGACGCGCAGCGCCAGCACGCGATCGAGGGGCCCGCCCATGTCGCGGGCGGCCACCACGCCGTGGGCCAGCATCAGCGGCAGCGCGACCCGCTCGGCCAGCTCGGGCTCCGGCCGCACCGCGAGGTGGACGTGGGCGTCGCGCAGGCCCGGGATGGCGAACTGGCCGCGGGCCTCGATCACGCGGGCGCCGGCCGGCACCTGGACCCGGGCGCTGTCGCCGATCGCCACGATGCGGCCGTCGTGGATCACGATCGTCTGGCCGCTGCGAGGGGCCGCGCCGGTGCCGTCGATGACCGTCGCATCGCGGACGACGAGGTCGGGCCCGGCGGCGAACGTGGGCACGGGCAGGAGGCAGCCGAGGGCCAGGCGGAGGAGTCGGAGTCGCATGGTGCAGAAGATCGCACGAAGCGCCTCCCGCGGCCATGAGCCGCGGCCGAGAGCTGGCTGAGGCGGGAGCGAGCGGGCGCTTGCTGCTTTTGCGGGGGCCCTGATAGTGTCGCTGCCGATGCATTTCCCGCGCCCTGCGCGCGCCCTTCGCGCCGCCGGGCTCGCGGTCGTGGTCGCGACGCTCGCGGCGGTGCTGCCGGCCCGCGCCGCGTCTTTCCCCCCGGACCTGCGTTTCCGCACCCTGGAAGGCGCCCGCATCGCGCTCCACTTCCACGACCCGCTCGAGCCGCTGGCCCGGCGCGCGCTGCCGCTGGCCGAAGAACTGCTGGCCGCCCACGAGGCGCGCTACGGCATCCGCGTGCCGCGGCTGCAATTGGTGCTCGTGGACGTCGAGGACGACCCCAACGGCTTCGCGACGCCGCTGCCGTACCCGCTGGTCCAGATCCGGGCGGTGGCGCCTTCACCCGCCGACGACTTCGGCAACACCGAAGACTGGCTGCGGCTGGTGCTGGCCCACGAGCTGTTCCACGTCGTCCACCTCGAGGCGGCGCGCGGGTTGCCGGGCTTCGGTCGCAAGCTGCTCGGCCGTGCGCCGTACCTGTTTCCCGGCGCGCTGACGCCGTCGTGGCTGATCGAGGGCTTCGCCACCTACGAGGAGACCGAGCACACGGCATTCGGCCGCGGCCGCAACCCCGACGTGCTGGCGATCCTGCGGATGGCCGCGCTGGCGGACGACTTCCCGGGTCCCGACCGCGCCACGATCGGCCTCGACGCGTGGCCCGGGGGCCAGGCCGCCTACCTGTTCGGCGAGGGCTTCGCCCGCCACCTCACGGAGCGCCACGGGGCCGACGCGCTGCCGCGGCTCGTGCGCGCGCAGTCCGGCAAGATCCTCCCGTACCTCGACGACCTGACAGCCCGCCAGCAGCTCGGCCACAGCTTCCAATCGGAGTGGAACGACTTCCGCGTCGGCCAGGTCGAGGCGGCGCGGCGATTCGCGGCCGACCGCGAGGCGCGCGGCTTGACGCCATCGATCGCGCTGACGGACGAGGGCGTGCGAGCCAAGGGCGCGCGGGTCTCGCCCGACGGGGCGTGGATCGCCTGGACGAGCCGGCCGCTCGACCGCGACCGGCGGCTGCGGCTCCTGCGCGCCGACGGCAGCGAGCCGCGCGACCTCGCGGTCCGCAATGCCGGCGACGGACTGTCGTGGAGCCGCGACGGGCGCACCCTCGTCTACGACGAGCCCGAGCGCCACGAGCTGCACACGACCCGCTACGACCTGCGCGCGCTCGACGTCGAGAGTGGCCGCCGGCACTGGATCACCCGCGGCCAGCGCGCGACCGAGCCCGACATCGCCGCGGACGGGCAGATCGTGTTCGTCCGCCGCCACGCCCTGCGCAGCGAGCTGGCGCTGGTGCTGCTCGCGGGCGGCGAGGTCCGCGACCTGACCGCGTCCGCGTCCGGCACGCAGTGGCAGGGTCCGCGCTGGAGCCCCGACGGCACGCGCATCGCGGCCGCGCGCCAGCACCCCGGCGGCCAGCTCGAGCTGGTGCTCGTCGATCCCGCGACGGGCGAGACCGAGGTCGTGCTCGGCGACCGCGCCCGCGACCTGGAGCCCGAGTGGAGTGCCGACGGCAGCCACCTCGTGTTCCGCTCCGACCGCGACGGTGTCTCCAATCTCTACGCGCTGCGCCTCGCCGACCGCGCGTTGTGGCAGCTCACCAACGTGCTGGGCGGGGCAATCCAGCCGTCGCTGTTCCCGGACGGAGGCCGGGTGGCGTTCTCCAGCTACGGCGCCCGCGGCTACGACCTGCACGTCGCGGAACTCGACCTCGCGGCGGCCCCGCCCGCGGCGCCGTTCGTCGATCCGTTCCCGGCGCCGGCGCCGGCCCCCGCCGCCGCGGAGGTCGAGGCGCACGGATACCGGCCCTCGCTGTGGCCCCGCTTCTGGAGCCCGTGGGTCGAGGAGGCCGGCGGCGAGTGGCGGGTGGGCGCGTTCACCGGCTCGACCGACGCCCTGTTCCGCCACACCTGGTACGCGCAGGCCGAGCGCGGGGTGGAGACGGGCCACTTCTCGGGCTTCGGCGTGTGGGTCTACGACCGCTGGCGGCCCACGCTGCAGGTCTCGCTGGAACAGCAGTCGGAAGAAGCCTACACGCTGGCGGGCACGCCGCTCGACGTGCGCACTCGCACGGCCCAGGTGCGGCTCAGCTTCCCGCTGGTGCGCGGCCTGCGCCAGCAGCAGTCGCTGTCGGTCGCCTGGCGCCGCGAGCGCGAGGAGATCCTGCGCGGCACGGGCGTTCCCGTCGCGCCGGCGGAGCAGCTCGACCTCGGCGGCCTGGAGCTGGCCTGGACCCGGTCGGCCGCCCGCGAGTACGCGTTCTCGATCTCGCCCGTGGAGGGGAGCTACACCCGCCTCGCATACCTGCGCGAGCAGGAGGGGCTGGGCAGCGACCTGTCGGTGTCCAAGGCGACGGGCGAGTGGCGCGGCTATCACGCGCTGTTCGGGGCCCGTGACGCGCTGGCGCTGCGGCTCGCCGGCGGCACGACGTTCGGCGCGCCGGGTTTCCGCGACTCGTTCGCGGCCGGCGGCTTCCCCGAGGGTGCGCTGTTCGACATCGTGCGCACCAACCCCGTGCTGCTGCGCGGCTACCCGGATGACCGCTTCCGCGGCCGCCACGTGGCCGGCGTGAGCGTCGAGTACCGGGTGCCGCTGTGGAGCCCGGAACGCGGCATCCGCTCGCTGCCGGTGTTCCTGCGCCACTTGCATGCGACCGCGTTCTTCGATGCAGCGCAGACGTGGAACGGCGACTTCTCCGATTTCGAGTTGGCGAACACGAAGAAGGGGCTGGGCGCGGCTCTGGGCGCCGACTTCTTCATGGGCCACGCGCTGCCGATCACCGCCAGCGCGGGTGTCGCCTGGGGCCTGGACCAGGCCGGCGACACCCGCGGCTACTTCAGGCTGGGACTGGCGTTCTAGCCCGAGGGCGGTGTGGCCCGCTGCTGGCGGCTCCTCCGGGGCGGCTGACGACGGTCGTTCAATGCCCTGGCTGACGGCTTGGACACCGGTGGAAACACGGGAGTAGCATCCGACCGTCCAGCACCGCCCGCCGGCGGGAGGGGCCTGCCAGGCGAGCAAAAGGAGACTCCATGAAGCTTGCCCGACTGGCCTTCGTTGCCACCGGCCTGGTCCTCGCCGCCAACCTGGCGGCCCAGGGAAACCCGACGGGGAACCTCTCCGGAACCGTGGCCGACAGCGGGGGCCTCGTCCTTCCGGGCGTCACGGTCACCGCAACGTCGCCCGCTCTGCAAGGCGCGCGCACCGCCGTCACCTCGGCCAACGGCGACTTCATCATCCCGTTCCTGCCCGCGGGTGACTACAAGGTCCGCTTCGAGCTGCAGGGCTTCCAGGCGGTCGAACGCAAGGTGCGCGTTCAACTCGCCGAGACCGTGGTCGTGGACGCGAAGCTCGCGGTCGGCGGCATCTCCGAGGAGGTGACGGTCGTCGCCGAGGTGCCGGTCGATTTCACCCAGACCGCGACCGCGGCGGCCAGCTACAAGGCAGCGGCGATCGACCAGCTCCCGGTCGCCCGCAGCATCAACGGCGCCGTGCTGCTGGCGCCGGGCACGACCTCGACCGGCCCCTCCGGCAACGTGACCTTCTCCGGCGCGATGTCGTACGAGGGCCTGTTCCTGCTCAACGGCGTCGTCCTCAACGAGACCCTGCGCAACCAGGCCTCGCTGGTCTTCATCGAAGACGCGATCCAGGAGACCAAGACGATGACCGGCAACATCTCGGCCGAGTACGGCCGCTTCGCCGGCGGCGTCGCCAGCGTGATCACCAAGTCCGGCGGCAACGAGTTCAGCGGCTCCTTCCGCCTCACCATGGACTCCGACAAGTGGCGGTCGCTGACGCCGTTCGAGGAGGACCTGGCCGAAGACCCGCGCTCGGACAAGAAGGTTCCCACCTGGGAGGCGACGCTGGGCGGCCCGATCGTCAAGGACAAGCTGTGGTTCTTCGGCGCTACCCGGCTGCGCGAGGACACCGATGGCGCGCAGACGCTGTACACGAACATCGTCTACGACAACATCGTCGACGACAAGCGCTACGAGGGCAAGCTGACCTGGGCGCTCGACTCGAAGCACACCTTCAAGGCCGGGTACACCCAGCGCGACCGCGAGGAGACCAACAACTCCTTCGGCGACATCATGGACCGGGCCTCGCTCTACGACAGCTCGCAGCCCGAGAAGCTGCTCTCGTTCAACTACACGGGCGTGCTGTCGTCGAACTTCTTCGTGGAGGCCCAGTACGCCAGCCGCAGGCTGTCGTTCATCGGCTCCGGCTCCCGCTACACCGACATCGAGCGCGGCACCATGATCCTCGACCGCTCGCGCAACAGCTCGCGCTGGAACTCGCCCACCTTCTGCGCGGTGTGCGGCCTCACGGACGAGCAGATCGCGGCCGGCGAGCTCAACGAGGAGAAGCGCAACAACCAGAACATCCTGGTCAAGGGGACCTACTTCCTGTCGACCTCCGGGTCGGGCTCGCACAACCTGGTCTTCGGCTTCGACGCCTTCGAGGACAGCCGCGAGAACAACAACTGGCAGTCGGGCTCCGGGTTCCGGCTCAACGCCAGCGACACCATCTTCCGCGGCGAGACCCTGTACCCCGTGGTGCGCCCCGGCACCTCGGACCGCGACACGGCAGCGTCCTACATCCTGTGGACGCCGATCTTCGAGGCCACCCAGGGCAGCCAGCTCCGCACCTACTCGGCGTTCTTCAACGACGTGTGGCGGCTGAACCAGAACTGGAGCTTCAACCTCGGCGTGCGCTGGGACAAGACCGACGAGAAGGACCAGGCCGGCAACAAGGTCTCCGACGACCAGGCCTTCAGCCCGCGCCTGTCGGCCACCTTCGACCCGAAGGGCGACGGCAAGCTCGCGTTCCGCGCCGGCCTCGCCCGTTACGTGATGCCGATCACCAGCGGCATCGCCGACCTCGGCTCCGGCGCTGGCCGCTCGGCCAGTTTCCAGTACGTCTACCGCGGCCCCGCCATCAACACCAACAACCCGGCGAACCCGGTCTCGGCGGCCGACGCGCTGCGAACGGTCTTCGACTGGTTCTACGCCAACGGCGGCACCAACCGCGCGTTGCGCAGCAACCCCAGCTACCCGGGCGTCAACCGCAAGATCGCCGACGACCTGACCACCCCGACCACCTGGGAGTACAGCCTCGGCCTGGGCGGCAGCATCGGCACCCGCGGCTCCTACCGCCTCGACGCCATCTATCGCGACGCCAACGACTTCTTCACGGACGAGGTGATCCCGGGTCGCACCGCGGCGGACCCGACGGGCCGCCTGTTCGACCTGAACGTGGTCGTCAACACCAACGTGCTCGAGCGCAAGTACAAGGCGCTGATGAGCCAGATCCAGTACCGCTTCACCGACGACCTGACGCTGGGCGGCAACTACACGCTGTCGCAGGCGAACGGCAACGTCAACGGCGAGACTGCGTCGAGCGGACCGGTTCAGGACGACATCCTGGCCTACGCCGAGTACAAGGACCTGTCCTGGAACTCGCCGACGGGCGATCTCTCGATCGACCAGCGCCACAAGCTGCGGCTGTGGGCCAACTGGGAGCGGGGCCTCGGCAAGGCCGGCCGGATCGTGCTCGGCGTGCTCCAGAACCTCAGCTCGGGCACTCCGTCGTCGACCGACGCCACGATCGACACCCGGCCGTACGTCACCAACCCCGGCTACCTGACCCCGGACTCGACGACGAGCTACTACTTCGGCGGGCGCGGTGACCTGGTCACCGACACCATCACGTCCACCGACCTGTCGATCAACTACTACCTGCCGGTGGGCTGGATGAAGAACAGCCAGTTCTTCTTCCGCTTCGTCGTCGACAACCTGTTCGACCAGGCCGGCCGCGACAGCACCGGCAACGAAACGGTGTTCACCGCCAGCAACCAGAACGCGGCGCGCACGCTGAAGGCGTTCAACCCGTTCACCGAGACGCCGGTGTACGGAACCCACTACGAGTACGGGCCGGACTTCGGCGAGGCGCTGTCGGCCAGCGACTACCAGTCGCCGCGCAGCTTCTACTTCGCGGTCGGGTTCCGCTTCTAGCTTCGATCCGGGGCGCTCCGGGGTCGGCCCGACCCCGGAGCGCAAGCGGCTGCCCGGTCGTGGGAAGGCTCGCCATGGCGTCCCGCATGAGCGACGGTCGGCGGCTGCTGGCGGCGCTGCTGACCGTCGTCCTCGCCAGCCTTCTGGCGTCCCGGGTCCTGACCTCGGGTGGCCGGGTCAGGGTTCGCGACATCGAGATCCCGACGGAGAACGGGCAGTGGCTGGTGGCGGACTTGTTCCGGCCCGTGACCGCGACGGCCGAGGCGCCCGCCCCGTTCGTGGCGGTCGTGCCGGGTTTCCAGCGCTCCAAGGAGGCTCTCGCCAACATCGCGCTGGAGCTGGCCCGGCGCGGCTTCGTCGTCGCCTGCATCGACCCCTACGCCCAGGGCCGCTCCAGCGCGTCGACCAGCCGGCGCTCGGCCACGGCCGAGGGCTACGGTTTGTTCGCCCTCCTCAACTACGTCGCCCTCACGCCCCACCTGAACTACGTGGACAAGACGCGGATCGGGGCCACGGGGCACTCCGCCGGTGGCAACGCCGTGATCGCCGCCGCCAGCCACTTCGGGCGCGCGGGTCAGCGCAGCGGCAAGCCGCCCTTGCTCCACTCCGTGTTCGTCTCGGGCTACGTCCTGAGCTTCACCGCGGACATGCTCGCGGACGTCCGCTCCAACGTGGGGACGAGCTACGCCCTGTTCGACGAGGGGGCCTACCGCAACGAGCTGGGGACTGGCGACATGCGCCGGGCTCCCGAGGCGCTGCGCCTGGTCAACTCGGGGCGCGCGCCCGGGGAGCCGCCGGTGGCGGAGGTCGTGCCGGGCCGCTATTACGGCGAGGCCGGCACGCGGACGCTGCGCGTGGTCCACAACGAGCGCACGCTCCACCCGTTCCAGCCCTACGACGTCGAGGCCACGGCCAGCCAGATCGAGTACTTCGAGCGCGTCTTCGGCGTCCAGAGCGGGCTGTCGCCCCGCGACCAGGTCTGGTACTGGCGCGAGCTGCTGGGCCTGATCGCGCTCGGGGCCTCGCTGCTGGCGCTGGTTCCGCTCGGGCGCCTGCTGCTGCGACTGCCCTTCTTCGCGCCGCTCGTGCAGCCCGTACCCGAAGCCCTGCCGCCGCCCCGCGGCGCCGGCGTGGCCGTGTTCTGGGGCATGGTGGGGCTCGGCGCCCTGATCGCCTGCGGCACGTACATCCCGATGGCGGAGCTGTCGCAGAAGCTGTTCGTGGCCGCCTCAGGCCGCGAGATGACCTGGTTCTTCCCGCAGCGGATGAACAACGCCGTGATGCTGTGGGCGGTGCTGAACGGCAGTCTCGGCTTTGCCCTGTTCTACTTCGGCTACCGGTTCCACGGCCGCCACAACGGGGCCCGGCCGGAGCTGTGGGGAGCACAGACGAGCCCGGCCGAGCTCGCTCGCACCCTTGCGCTGGCCGCCAGCCTGGCCAGCGCGTACTACCTGCTGCTGTTCGCGATCTACTACTTCTTCCACGTCGACTACCGGTTCCTGTTCATGGGCGTGCGGCCATTCCAGCCCGAGCTGCTGCTGCTGCTCGCCATGTACGCGCCGTTCCTCTTCGTCTTCTTCCTGTCGAACTCGTTGCGAGTCAACGGCGCCATGCGCTTCGAGGGACAGGCAGAGTGGAGGAGCCTGTTGCTGGCGGGCTTCGCCAACTCGCTCGGCCTGTTGCTGATCGTGGTCGTCCAGTATGCGACCTTCGCGGCCACCGGTAGGGTCTTCTGGACCGAGAGCTGGCTCTACGTCAACCTGCTCTTCGCGGTCGTGCCGATGATGTTCTTCCTGCCCTTGTTCAACCGCTGGTTCTTCCGGATGACCGGGCGGATCTACCTGGGGCCGCTCGTGACCTGCCTCGTGTTCGTGATGATGCTGATCTCGAACACCGTCATCTACCTGCCCCTGTGACCCGCGACACGCGCGGCTGCTTCAGGCTGGGGCTGGCGTTCTAGCCCTTCCGGATCGTGATGCTGCCGTTGACCGTCGACAGCTTCAGGTCGCGGCCGCCGTTGCCGATCTGGCCGCGCAGGTGGCGCTTGTCCAGCTTGCCGCTGACCGTCACCGGGAAGTCGGTCTCGATCGAGCCGTTGACGGTCGAGGCGTCGAACTGCGCGCCCAGCGTTGCCGGCAGCGTCACCGCGATGTTGCCGTTGACGGTCTCGAAGCGCAGCGCGCCGGCGCCGTCGGCGCGGCCGAGCCGGACGTCGATGCTGCCGTTGACCGTCGTCGCCTTGCCCTCTCCGGTGGTGTCGAGCGACACGCTGCCGTTGACGGTGGTGACCTCGGCATCCGCGGTCAGGCCGCTGGCTTCCACGTCGCCGTTGACCGTGGTGCCGTCGAACAGGACGCCGGCCGGCACCGTGACCCGGAACCGGACCTGCACGTCGTGGTTGCGCTGCCAGCCGCCGCCGTCGTTGCCGGTCACGTCGCAGGCGTGCTTGCCGATCCGGGCGCCCGGGTAGACGGCGCACACGATCACCCGGTCGGACTGCTCGACGACCTCGATCTTCACGGACTCGGGATCGCCCTTGCGCGCGGTCTTGACCGCCTCGACGACCGCGTCACCGCTGCCGCCGGTCGCGCTGACGTCGCCGTTGATGCCGCGGATCTCCAGCGTCTTGCCCTTCGCCATCGCGCCGGCCCAGCGGAAGTCGGCCGCGGCGGCCGGGGGAGCGGCCAGCAGGGTGATCGTGGCCAGGGTCAGGATCGTCGTCTTCGTGCGCATCGTGGTCTCCACTCCTTCGTTCTGGCCTGATCGGCCTACTTGACGGCGTCCGTGCGCAGCGTCACCGAGCCCGACAGCGTCTCGATCGTGACCTTGGCGCTACCGCCGCCGACGCTGAAGCGCAGCTCCTTCTCCTCGGTCCAGCGGCTGACGGCCTCGGCCTTCGCGTCCGAGAGGCGGTTGTCGACCGCGCCGCTGAAGGTGGCGATCGAGAAGTCCGCGTCGACCGGCGCGCCCAGCCGGAGCTCGACGTCGCCGCTGACGCTCTCGGCGTCGAGCGTGGCGCCCTTGACCAGCGTGCCCGCGAAGGTCAGCCGGCCGTTGACGGTGTCGAGCCGGGCGCGCTGGAACGCGCCGCCGGTGACCTCGAGCGGACCGTTGACGGTCTCCGCCTCGACCTCGCCCGAGGCGCCCCGCACGCTGACCCGGCCGTTGACCGAGCCGACCTTGACCCGGCTGGCGGGCCCCTCGAACTCGACGCTGCCGTTGACGGTCTCCAGTTCGACCTCGCCCTTGCTGCCCGACGCGCGCAGGCTGCCGTTGACGCTCTCGGCCTTGATCGAGCCGTGCACGTCGCGGACCTCGATCGCGGTCGAGAAGCCGTCGATGGTCAGCCGCGCGCCGCGCGGCACGTGGATCTCCAGCTCGGAGTCGATGCCGAAGCCCGGCCCCGAGGACTCGACCCCGATCTGGATGCGGCGCGGCCCGCCCTCGAACTCGAGGCCTTCGGCGCCGGCGCCGAGGCGGCCCGTGACCTGGACTTCTTCGCGATCCCAGCCCAGCACCTTGATCGTGCCGCCGGGGTTCTCGATGTCGACGGCGACGTCGGCGGCCGCGGGGCGCTTCGCGTCGACCGTCTGCTGGGCGAGCGCCACCGGGGCGACGGCAGCGACGGCCGCGATGGCCGCGGCATAGGTGAAGGAGCGGAACAGGGACTTCATGAGGACCTCCGATCGGAGAATGAAAGGCACGGCGGATGAAGCGGGTGTCACAGCGACGTCGCCACGCGCTGGAGCGCGTCGAGCTTCTTGCGGTGGGTGGACGTCAGCATCCGGATCAGGGTCGGGTTGCCGGGGGCCTGGCCGAGCGCCGTGCGGATCTCGGCCAGAGCCGCGTCGATCACCTTGACGTTGGCCTCGACCGTGGCCACCGTCTCCGGGCCGAGCTGGTCGGCGCTGGCGTGGATGCGGTCGAGCAGGGCCGCCTGGGCCTTGACGTACTCCTCCTCCGCGGCGACGACCGAGGCCTCGGGCGAGAGCGACACCGGCCGGGCGACGGCCGCCGGGGCCGCCGCGTCCGCGCCGCGCACCGGCTCCGCCGGACGCAACAGCAGGGCCGTGAAGCTGGCGGTCAGCGCGACCAGCAGCGCGGCGGCCGCGGCCAGCGTCGCCGGCGAGAGGGCGAGCTGTCGCGGGCGGAAGAGGACCACGTTCGAGGCCTCGCGGGGGGCGAGCCGCGCCGCGATCCCGGGCCAGAGGTCCTCCCCGGGCGTGATCTCGCGCGGCAGCGCCTGGGCCGCCGCGGTGGCCGCTTCCAGCACCCGCAACGCCTCGCGGCACCCCGCGCAGCCGGCCAGGTGGGCGCGCAGCGTCACGTCGTCGGTCGCGCCCCCTTCGTCGATGCGGTCGAGGGCGTCTTCGCAGTTCATGGCTTCTCCCGTCATCGCGCCAGGTTGCCGCGCAGCAGCCGCCGCGCGCGATGGAGCTGGGCCTTGGAGGTGCCGCTCGCGATCCCGGTCATCTCCGCGATCTCCTCGTGCTTGTAGCCGTGGACCTCGTGCAGCACGAACACCTGGCGGGCGCCGTCGGGCAGTTCCGCGACGGCGCGCTCGAGGTCGACGGCCGCCTCCGGCGCGCGCGGCGCGGTGCCCTTGTCGAACGGCGTCAGGTCGTCGGTCGGCATCACCCGCGCGGTGCGGCGGGTGCGCGAGCGGCGCTCCGAGTGCGAGAGGTTGACGGCCATCGGGTACAGCCAGGAGGAGAAGGCCGAGTCGCCGCGGAAGCCGCCGAGCTTCTCCCACGCCCGCACGAACGTGTCCTGGGTCAGCTCCTCGGCCAGCGTCGGGTTGCCCCCTCCCAGCCGGTAGCAGAGCCCGTAGATGCGTCGCACGTTGCGCCGGTAGAGCTCCTCGAACGCCGCCACGTCGCCTCCGCGTGCGCGGTCCACGAGCCGGCGTTCTTCGGCCCTCGCCTCGTCTTGTTCGGGTGCGATGGCCGCCCTCCCGTGTGGCAGGGCCGCGCTCAGGACTGCGCTCATTCGCCACCTGAGATGCCGCCGCGGCCCGGTACGGTTTAGATGTTTCTCCGCCACAGGGCCATCTGCAAGTTTTTCGCGAGCGCCCGGGCCTTAGAATCTCCACTTCTCGGAGGTTCCCTTGAGCGATGCGCCGTTCGCCGGCAAGGTCCAGTGCGGCTTCTGCGGCCGCGAGGCCCAGGGCGTCTACTTCCAGGTGGGCGACACGGTCTCGTGCACGCGCTGCAAGAACGAGCGCGAGGCGGGGCCGCAGGGCTCGCGGATCGGCCGCTTCTCCAAGGCGCTGGCGTTCGGCCTGTTCGCCGGCGCGATCGGGGCCGCGCTCTGGTACGGCGTGCGGCGCCTGACCGGCTACGAGATCGGGCTGATCGCGATCGTCGTCGGCTTCCTGGTCGGCGCGGCCGTGCGCTTCGGCTCCGGTGGGCGCGGCGGCTGGCGCTACCAGGTGCTGGCCGTGGGCCTGACCTACTTCTCCATCTGCTTGAACTACGCGCCGGACGTGGTGAGCGGCCTGCTGAACCAGGCAGAGCAGGGAGAGGCCGGGGAGGCTGCGCCGGATGGAGAGAACCCGGCCAGCGCCCCGGTCCCGTCGCCCATCGCGCCGGCCCCGGAAGTCACCGCCGGCGAGGAGGCGCGGCCGGGGGGGATCGCCGGCGGGGTCGCGGCTCTCGTGCTGTTCGTGATGCTGGTCCTGGCGATCTCGCTCGCGGCCCCGTTCCTCGGCGGGCTGGAGAACGCGCTCGGGCTGCTGATCATCGGCTTCGGCCTGTGGCAGGCCTGGAAGATGAATGCGGCGACGCCGATCGAGATCAGCGGCCCGTTCCGGATCGGCGCGACGCCTGCGGCCGAACCGCCGCCGCCGCCCGCCCCGATCCACCCGGAATGACCGTGGTCGTCTGCGCGCGCTGCCGGTCGGAGGCGCCGGCGCGCTTCCACTCGTGCCCCGCCTGCGGCGCACCGCTCCACGACGCGCACGTGGCGCAGTTGCTGGTCGACGCCCAGGCCGCGGAGGCCGCCGGCGACCTGGAGCGCGCCAACACGGCGCTGCGCGACGCCGCCGCGCTGCTGCCGCCGCAGGACCCGCGGCGCGAGCCGCTCGGCGCTCGGCTCGAGGACCTCGCCCGGCGGCGGGCGGACGCGCCGAAGGCGGCGGATTCGGGTGCGGGCTGGGGCGCGGGCCTCGGCGTCGTCGGCGTCGTCGCGTTCCTGCTGAGCAAGGGCAAGTTCCTGCTGGGCGGGCTGACCAAGGCCGGCCCGCTGCTCTCGATCCTGGCCTCGCTCGGCGTGTACTGGGCGATGTGGGGCTGGAAGTTCGGGCTCGGCCTGATCGTGCTGGTCTACATCCACGAGCTGGGCCACGTCGCGGCGCTGCGACGGCTGGGCGTGCCGGCGACCCCGCCGATGTTCGTGCCCGGGCTCGGCGCCTTCGTGCGCCACGCGCCGCTGGCCACGGACCGCGAACAGGCGGACGTGGCGCTGGGCGGACCCGAGTGGGGGCTGGGCGCGACCGTCGCCGTCGGCCTCGTCGCCCTGGCCACGGGGGAGCCGCTGTTCGCCGCGCTGACGTTGTGGAGCGCGCGGATCAACCTGTTCAACCTGGTGCCGATGCCGCCGCTCGATGGCGGCGGCGCGATCGGCGTGCTCTCGCGCGGCCAGCGCTTCGGCCTGGCGGCCGTGTGTGCGGTGGCGCTGGCGCTCTCCGGCGAGGGCCTGCTGTGGCTGGTCGTGCTGGTCGCGGCGTTCCGCGTGCTGGGCCCGGGCGCCGCCCGCGGCGACGGCCGGGTGTTCCTGCGCTACGCGGGGCTGGTGGTCGCGCTGTCCTGGCTGGCCACGATCGACGTGCCGCTGCCGGGCGCGCCGGCCCGCTGAGGCTCGCCGCCAGCGTCAGTCGGCGCGGACGATCAGCAGCACCAGCGCCAGCTTGCACGCGCGCGAGAGCCAGCGCGGCGCTTTCGCCTCGGGCCGCGCGTAACGCCAGGCGTCGAGCACGGCGGGCGCCAGCACCAGCGCGCCGATCACCGGCTCGTCGACGCGGGCGGCCTCGGCCATCGCGCGGGTGTCCCGCTCCGCTGGCCCCGTGCGGGTGAACGCCGCCCAGGCATAGGCCGCGGAGGTGCCGAGGTTCATCGCCAGCCAGCCCTTGTGGAACGGTGCCCGTGTCTTGCGCAGGTCGCGCGAGAGCAGCCTCTCGTTGGACGCGTGCTGGGCGAGGAAGCCGGCCTGCGCGATCAGGTACTCCTGGCGCGGCCCCATCGGGTCGTGGGTGATCGCCGGAAAGGGGAGGCCGGCGTAGTCGACGCGCTTGACGCCTATGCCTGCGCCCGTGGCGAGGTCGAAGAAGACGTGGCTCGCCTCGTGGGTCAGCAGGCCGCTGGCGGCGCCGGCCAGGAAGCGCGGCCACGCCTTCGCTCGACCGGTTGCGGGCGGGTCGTCGGCGGTCGCGGCCGCGAGCTGGAGCGAGAGCGCGAAGGCGAGCGGCAGTGACAAGGTGCTCCGAGTATGGCGCGGGATTCGTTTACCATCCGCGCCCTGATGGCAAGCAAGGGCCGCGGCTACCGCGAGTACACGTGCGAGGGCCACACGATCCTGGTCGGCAAGGCCGACGCGGACAACGACGAGCTGACGTTCGGGGTCGGCGAGCCGCGCGACTTCTGGCTCCACGTCGGCGGCTGCCCTGGGTCGCACGTGGTGGTGCGCAACCCGGAAAACCTGGCCGAGCTGCCGAAGCCGGTGCTGCAGCGCGCGGCGGAACTGGCGGCCTGGTACTCGAAGGCCCGCACCGCGCGGGGCAAGGTCGAGGTCCACTTCTGCCGCGTCGCGGACGTCAGCAAGCCCCGCGGCTTCGCGCGCGGCGAGGTCCGCCTCGCCCGCTTCGACAACGTCAGGGTCTACCCGCCGGCCACCGCCCCGGAGTAGCGGGGCGGACTACTGCACGTAGCCGAGGGCCTTCAGCTCCTCGATCATCTGGCGATCGAACGTCGACTCGGGCCGGCGCGTCGCGGGCCGCGCGCCGTAGGCGGCCACCCGTCGCACCGGGTGGGCCGCCAGGAAGTCCTCGCGCAGCGCGGCGGTGAGCACCTGGCCCTCGGTCTCGTCGCTGCGCGGCAGCCCCAGCAGGTGCAGCACGGTCGGCGCGACGTCCCGCGCGGAGACCGCGGCCAGCGTGCCCGTCCGCGCGGGCCCGCCGACGACGAGCAGCAGGCCCTCCGGCGGCGTCGCCGCCTGCCGCGCGAGCCGGCCGGGATCGCCGACGATCACCAGCACCTCGTCGGCAGTCAGCGTCGCCGCTGCGGCGATCAGCGCGTTGTCGGTCTCGCGCCACGCGGCTCGCAGCGTCTGCAGCCGGTCCGCGAGGGTGGCGAGGTCGGCGGCCGAGGCCCCCGAAAAAAGCTGCATCGCCTCGATGTCGAGCCCGGGCAGGTAGACGGCCTCGAGGTCGGGGCGGTACTCGGAGCGCAGCGCGTCCGCGGCCGCCAGCGCGAAGCGGTCGATCCGCGCCGGGCGATCGCCTGCGAGTCCGGACATCACGCCACGGAGCGGCAGGAGGGCCGCCTCCGGCTCGACCTCGCGGTCGGGCGCGCCGCCCTTCTCGAGGCGGAAGAAGGCGCGGTCGGTGACGATGTAGCCGCCGGCGGCCGGGTCGGCGGGCCAGGTCGCCCACCAGTTGACGACGCCGACCCGCAGCCCCTTGTCGGCGGCCACGTTCCAGAACGTCTTGGCGCTGCGCAACACCGACGTCGGCGCCTGCTTGCGGGTCAGCCGCAGCACGTCGGTGGCGGTGGCCAGAGCGGACGAGAACGGCCCACGCTCGTCGCCCGCCAGCAGCGGCGTGCGCATGCCGAGCAGGCGGCGCGGGCCGAGCGCCTGGATGCCGTGGGCCTCGGGGCCGCGCCCCGTCGCGATCGTGGTCCACACGATCGCCGGCACCTGTTCCGGCTCCGCGGCCATCGCGGCGTACGCGCCGCGGGCCCGCAGCGCCTGCAGCCCGGGCAGCGCGCCTTCGGCCATCAGCCGCTCCGCCATCCGCCGCTCGAGGCCGTCGACTCCGATCACCCGCACGCGCAGCCCGGTCGAGCGCACGGCGAAGTCGGGAGCCGGTGGCACCTGGGTCTCGAACCAGGCGGCGGCCGCCAGCCCCGCGACCAGCCCGGGCAGGGCCAGCGCGACGAGAGGCAACACGGAGCGCCGCGAGAGCACGGCCACGGGCAACGCGCCGCCCGCGTGGCGGGAGAGCACGGCGACCGCCGCCAGCGAGCCGAAGCGTCCGAGCGCCGCCAGCAGCGGCACGGTCAACGCCAGCGCCCCGAGTTGCGCGAGTCCCCCGGCGTCGGCGAGGTGCGAGCGCCACCAGAAGGCCGCGTACAGCACGCCGGGCAGCGCCGCCAACAGGCCCGCGTTGCGGGCGGCCCGAGCCGAGGGGCCGACCCCGCCGCGCCGGGCGAGCAGGCTGGCCAGCCCGCCGGCGGCGAGCGCGGCCAGCCCGGTCGCCACCGCCAGCACGAGGAAGAGATAGAGCGCGAGGATCGCCAGGTCGCGCGGGTCTTCGAGCAGCGAGCGGTCGAGCGAGACGGCGGCCAGCAGCGTCGCGGCGCCGAACAGCGCCCCGCCGATCAGGCCGAGGCGGGCCGCCACCGCCAGCGCCGAGCGCTGCGGCCGCGCCGCGCTGTCGCCGCCGAGCACGAAGCGGTCGAGGCCCGAGTCGAAGTAGCCCAGTCGCCGGAGCTCCTCGCGCAGCTCGTCGACCGAGGCGAGCGGCGGCTGGCTGCCGGGCATCTCGTCCGTCACGAGCC
>JAMPXO010000089.1 GCA_023701125.1 Vicinamibacteria bacterium
CCCGCGCCTGGCCGAGACGCTGCTGCAGAACTTCGACGCACTGACCCGGCTGTCGGAGCTGGACCCGCGCCAGGGCCACTGAACTCCCCGCCGGCCACTCGCGCCGCGTTGCACGCGGCGGTCCGCGGCATCCTGCGCGCGGGCCTGCGTGCCGCCGACCCCTTCCCTACGACCCGCGACGCGCTGCGCGCCCTGCTCGAACGCGGCCGCTTGCGACCGCGCGGTCGGCTGGTCGCACTCGCCGCCGGCAAGGCCGCGTTGCCGATGGCTCGGGCCGCGCGCGCCGTCCTCGGCGCGCGGCTCGAGGAGTTGCTGGTCGTCTCCCACGCCCGCGCGGGCCGGACCCCGGCCGGCGCGCGGGTGATGCTGGCCGCCCACCCGATGCCCGACGCGCGCAGCGTGGCCGCCGCCCGGGCCGCGCTGGCGCTCGCCTCCGGGCTCGGCCGCGACGACCTGCTGTTGGTGCTGCTCTCGGGCGGCGCCTCCGCCTTGCTGTGCGCCCCGGCCCCGGGCCTGAGCCTCGCCGACAAGCGGGCCACGACCCGGCTGCTGCTCGCGTCCGGCGCGGCGATCGACGAAATCAACACCGTGCGCCGCCACCTGTCGGCGATCAAGGGCGGCGGCCTCGCCCGCGCCGCCTGTCCGGCCCGGGTGGAGGCGCTGGCCCTGTCCGACGTGCTCGGCGCCGACCCTGCCGCGATCGCCAGCGGCCCGCTCTCGGCGGACGCGACGACGTTCGCCGACGCGCGCGCCGTGCTGGCTCGCCATCGACTGCAGGCCGCCGTGCCCGCGGCGGTGGCCGCCCACCTGTCGGCGGGCGTCGCCGGCCGCCGGGCGGACACGGCCGAGCCGGGCGACGCCGTGTTCCGTCGCGTGTCGTACCGGGTCGTCGGCGACAACGCCACCAGCCTGCGCGCCTGCGCCGCCGAGGCCCGCCGGCGCGGCCTGCGGGTACGGGTGCTCGCCGAGCCGCTGCGCGGAGAAGCCCGCGAGGTGGGCTTCGGCCTCGGCACGTTGTTGCGCGAGGAACGCCCGCCGTGCGTGCTGCTGGCCGGCGGCGAGACGACGGTGACCGTGCGCGGCGCCGGGCGAGGCGGACGCAACCACGAGCTGGCGCTGGGCGCGGCGCTGGCGCTGGCGGGCGCCCCGCACGTGGCCTGCGCCGCCAGCCTCGCCACCGACGGGCTCGACGGGACCAGCGGAGCCGCCGGCGCGGTCGTCGACGACTGCACGCTGGCGCGGGCCGCCGCCCTGGGCCTGCCGCCGCCCGAGGCCGCGCTCTCGCGCTCGGACACGGCGTCGTGGCTGGCCGCGGCCGGCGCGACGCTGGTCACCGGCCCCACCCTGACCAACGTCTGCGACCTGGTCGCCCTCGCCGCCCTGCCCGCGCACGAAAGCCGGCGACGGCGCCTATAATCCCCTGACCCTCGCATCGAACGCTGCTCGGGAAGGCCACCCCTTGTCCGACGAACCGAACGCCAACCAGCCCGCCGACGAGCCGCCGGGCTCGACGTCCACCTCCACGCCCACTTCGTCCAAGGGGTTGGAGACGGAGGACGTGGCGGCCGTGCGTCGCTGGCCCACGCCGAAACCGTTCGCGGTGCCGCACCCGGTGGAATCGGCGACCGGCGAGTCGACCAGCGATGCGTCGCTGGCGGCTGCGCTCGAGCCGCCGCCCGAGGTCACCCTGGCGGAGGTCTGGGAGAAGCGCGCACGGCTGTCCGAGGACCGCCTGGCGCAGGTGCTGGAGGCCTTCCGCAACCTGCGCACGGAGACCGAGGAGCACCGCGAGCGGACGACCCGCTCGCTGGAGCACCGCTTCACGCAACAGCGCGAGCGGTTCGTGCTCAAGTTCATCGAGATCATGGACAACCTCGACCGCGGGCTGGAGGCGGCCGAGCGCACGTTCGCGAGCGACGCGATGGTGCAGGGCCTGATCCTGGTCCGCACCCAGTTGTTGCAGACGCTGCGCGAGGAGGGCCTCGAGCGCATCCCCACCCTGGGCCTGCCCTTCGACCCCGAGGTCTCGGAGTCGGTCGGCCACCTCGCGGTGGGCGAGCCCGACCAGGACCACCTGGTGGTGAAAGAAGTCCAGCGCGGCTACCGGCTGGGCACCCGCATCGCCCGCCACTCGCGGGTGCTGGTCGGCAAGTACGACCCCGAAGCGTACGCCGAGGCCGAGGCGCAGCGGGCGAAGCTCGACTCGCCGCCCGACCCCGCCGCCGGGATCACGCCGCTGAGCGAGGACGAGACCTAGGCGCGAACACGGCCCGGGGGTTTGGGGGCGGAGGAGCGTCCGTTCGCGACGTAGCCCCCATGGGACCGGCGGCGGGCTCCGCCCGCGCCGGAACCCGATCAAAACACGTAGGCCAGCGCGAAGCCGATCTGGGCCACCATCATCATCCGGTACATGTGGGTCCACGACGGGTGGTTCTCGGTGGCCGCCAGTTCCTCCGGCCTGCGCACCAGCAGCCACGACGTGTAGACGCCGTAGACGATCAGCACCGGCCCCAGCGTGAGCAACAGCGCGCGGTTGCCGGTCAGGATCTCGGCGAAGACGCCGATCGGGATCAGGAAGAACGGCAGCACGAAGAACGGCGCGATGATCCACGCCGCCTTGGTCACCCCGTACTGGATCGGCAGCGTGGTGCAGCCGCCCGCCTTGTCGCCTTCGATGTCCGCGAAGTCCTTGGTCGATGCGGCGCCGAGCAGGAACGAGCCGAAGATCGCGCCGATGAACCACGGCTCGAAGTCGATCACGGTCTTGACCGTCGACCAGCCCGCGACCTTGAGCAGCACGCCGCGCGGGATCGCGATCGTGATGTTGGCCCACATCCCGCGGCGCTTGGTCCACAAGGGCGGCGCCGAGTAGGCCCAGCACAGGAACGTGGTGAACACCACGATCCAGAAGCACTCGCGGCCGGCGAGGCCCAGCGGTGTCGCCAGCCACGCCAGCAGCCAGGCAATCGCGCAGGTGACGAGGGTGAAGCCCCACGCCTCGGCGATGCTCAGCGTGCCCGCGGGCAGCGGCCGCTTCGGCTTGTTGACGCGGTCGATGTCGAGGTCGTAGATCTGGTTGATCGCGTTGTTGGAGGCGTTCAGCACCGCCGCCATCAGCGTGCCCCACAGCACCGGCAGCGCCAGCTCCCAGGTCACCGGCGCCTTGTCGTGGTGCGCGCCCCAGGCGGTGACGGCGCCCGACAACACGCCCAGCGCAGGCGGCGCCAGCGTGAACGGGCGCGCCAGCTCGACGTAGGCCTTCAGCTTGTTCATCGCGAGAGACTCCAGGCCCAGGCCGCCAGCAGCCCGCCGATCGCGGTGTTGGTGGCGTTGAGCAGGTCGTTGTCCATCCAGCCGCGCTCTTCGGCGACGGTGCCGAGCACGCTCTCGGCGAGCGAGCCCGTCAGCCCGGCGACGGCGGCGATCGCGGCGGCCGGCCAGCCGTAGAGGCCGCACGCCGCGCCGACGCCGGCGACGACCGCGCCGCCGGCGAGCCCGCCGAGCGTGCCCTCGAGGCTGACGGCGCCCTCGGTGCCCGGCGGCACCGGGCGCAGGGTGGTGATCAGGAACGTGCGCCGGCCGTACGCCTTGCCCGTCTCCGACGAGCAGGTGTCGGCGGCGGCCGTGGCCACCGACGCCGCGTAGGCGACGACCAGCGTCTCGCGCAGGCCCGGTGGCGCGGCGCCGGCGGCAACCGCGAGCAGCGCGGGCACGCCACCGTTGGCCCAGGCGTTGCGCCAGCCGCGGGCGCCCCCCTTCTCCTGGGCGATGCCGCGCGCGGCCTTGATCCGGTAACCCATCTTCGTCACCGCGGAGCCGACGACGAAGAACGCCATCATCACGGCGAACGCGCGCAGCGACAGGCTGACGGTGATCAGGGTGCCGATCAGGATCGCCGACAGCGCCCCCGCCACGTCGATCGAGCGCGCGCGCCAGGCGGCGAACGCCACCAGCACGTTGACGCCGAGGCCCTGCGACAGCCGCACGAAGAAGTCGGGGTCGCCCACGATCCGGGCGGCCTCGGCCTCGGCCAGCAGCGGGATCAGCAGCGCGCCGCACAACGGCACCGTCAGGTTGTCGTCGAGCGTCGTCGGCAACGACTCGACCAGCGCCAGCAGCAGCGCCAGCGGGATCGCGATCCCGGTCACCACCCGCGTGCCCCACGACTCGGGCGGCAGGTGCAGCGTCCAGCCGATCAGGAACGTGGCGCCGAGGCCGCCGAAGATCACGAACGCGACGAAGCCGGCCCAGCCCTTCTTCACGTTCCACGGCAGCCGCGGCCCACCCCAGGCCTGGCCGACGATGCTGGCGAAGCCGTCGCCGAAGGCCAGCACGCCCCAGATCGCGGCCACCGCCCACAGCTCCTCGCGGAACAGCAGGATCAGCCCCAGCACCGCAAGCGGGTAGAGCAGGATGCCGAGGGGATAGCCGCGTCGGCGGTCGTCGCCGCGCCACATCTCGCGCCCGCCGATGCGGGGCAGCACGAGCCAGTTGAAGAGGAACGCGAGGGCCGCCAGCGCTGCCGCCTGCGGCCAGCTCAGCTCGCGCAGCAGGAAGGCGAAGCCGCCGACCGCGACGTGGACCGACTTGCGCGCGAGCTCGCTGGCGGTGATCGACCCGGGCGTGGAGCTCATCGGCCCTTGCGCTCGTCCAGCCAGCGCAGCGTCTCGCGCAGGCCCTGCTCCAGCGGCCGCGGCGCGTAACCGAGCTCGGTCGTCGCCTTGTCCGAGGCGTAGGCCCAGTGCTCGCGGAACACGCCGACCTCGCGGTGGGTCAGTTGCGGCGGCAGCCCGGTCAGCTCGGCCCACAGCCACATCACGAGGCCGACGGCCTCGGCGGCGGCGAAGGGCAGGTGCCAGCGCGGCGCGGCCTTGCCCGACAGCCGCTCGACGGTCGCGAACAGGCCGTTCATCGACACGTTCTCGCCGGCCAGGAAGTAGCGCTCGCCGCGCCGCCCCTTTTCCAGGGCCAGGGCGTGCCCCTCCGCGACGTCCTCGACGAACGCGTAGCTCCACAACCGGTCGCCGGGGCCGAGGACGGCGGGCACCTTGCCGGCAAAGTGGTCGACGATCAGCTTGACCACGATGTTGCCGTCGGTCACGTCGCCCGGGCCGTAGACGACGCCCGGGTACAGCATCACGATGTCGTCGCCCGCGGCCGCGGCCGCCCGCGCCTCGGTGTCGGCCAGCGCCTTGGTCCGCTCGTAGTCGTTGCGGTAGCGGCCGGGGTGAACGCGGCTCTCGTCGACGGGCTCCGCGCCGGTCGGGCCGATCGCGATGAAGGACGAGGTGTAGACGAGACGCGCGCCGGCCGCCTTCGCCGCCGCCAGCGCGTTGCGGAAGCCGCCGACGTTGACCTCGTCGAAGCGGCGGGTGTCCGGCACCCAGGTCTTGACCAGCGCGGCCATGTGCATCACCGCGTCGCAGCCCAGGGCCGCGCGCCGCAGCGAGTCCGCGTCGGTGGTGTCGCCGGGCACGAACTCGACCCCGGGGGGCAGGTCCGCGCGGTTGGACGAAGGCCGCGCGATCGCCCGCAGCGTGTGGCCACGGCGGGCGAGGGCGTGGGCCACCCGCTTGCCGAGAAACCCGGTCCCGCCGGTCAGCAGGACCCTCACGGGCGAACCCCCATCACGGCCGGCGGGAGCGCAGCCGGGCGCGAGCGTCGTCGAGCAGGTCGCGCAGGGTCTGGTCGAGCGCGATGTGCGGCGCCCAACCGGTCGCGGCGGCCAGTCGGGCCGGGTCGCCGATCAGGCACGGCACGTCGGCGGGCCGCAGCCGCTCGCGGTCGACCCGGACCTCGACGGCGAGGCCCGAAATCCGCACCAGGCCGTCGAGCACGTCGTGCATCGACACCCCGCGGCCGGAGCAGATGTTGTAGACGCCAGGCGGCGTGGCGGGCGCCAGCAGCGCCAGGTAGGCGGCGGCGACGTCGCGCACGTCCGTGAAGTCGCGCACGGCCTCGAGGTTGCCGACCTCGATCGCGGCCGGCCGCAGGCCGGCCTCGATCTCGGCCAGTTGCCGCGCCCACGAGCTCTCGGCGAAGGCTTCGCCGCGGCCGGGGCCGGTATGGGGGAAGACCCGCGCCAGCGTCACCGCCAGGCCCGCCGCTCCGTGCTGCAGCGCGAGCAGGCCCTGCGCGGCCTTCGACACCGCGTACGGCGAGCGCGGCCGCAGCGGCTCGTCCTCGCGGATCGGCTGCCGCTGCGCGGGCACCGCCCCGTACTCCTCGGCGCTGCCGACGATCACCACCCGGGCCCGCGGCGCCGCCTGGTGCACGGCCTCGAGCAGGTGGCTGACGCCCAGCACGTTGGTGCGCAGCGTGGCGCCGGGATCGCTCCAGCTCTGGTGCACGCTCGACTGCCCGGCCAGGTGCAGCACGGCGTCGGGACGGGCCTCGACCACCGCCGCCTGCACCGCGACCGCGTCGTCGAGGTCCGCGATCAACGCCTGCGCCGCCGGCGGCAGGCGCTCGGCGGTGCCGTGCGGCCGCACCAGCCCGAGCAGCTCCGCCTCCGGCTGCGCGGCGCGCAAGGCCGCCGCGACGTGGGCGCCGACGAAACCCGTCAGCCCGGTGACCAGCAGGCGCATGGAAGCCCTAGGGACGCCAGGCCCCGGAGGCCGCGTTGTTCGCGTCCTGGAAGTTGCCGACCGAACCGACGTTGGCGAGCTCGATCGAGAAGCGGATCTGGCGCTCCTGGCGCCTGTTGTAGTTGTACTGCACGACCTCGCCGATGAAGCCGCAGCACTGCACGTCGTAGCGCAGGCGACCGCGCGAGGACAAGAACGTCTCGCGCAGCACGTCGTAGTCGGCGCCGCCCTCGATCGACAGCCGGCCGGGCAGCAGGTCGAAGCGGGCGCTGCCGCGCAGGGTGTCGGACTGCGCGACCCGGTTCTCGACCTTCTTCGCCACCCGGTTGGTGCGGTACCAGGAGGCGAGCAGGTTGCCGCGGCTCGCCTGCCAGCGCAGGCTGGCGCCACGCGAGCGGGTCTGCTTGAAGTTGGTGTCGTACTCGAAGTTGACGTCGAGCGAGAGCGCCGCGGTGGGCCGGATGCGCAGCCGCGACTGCAGCGGCGAATAGTGGGCCGGCTCGCCGCCGGGGCCGAAGTAGGCGGTCAGGTAGATCGGGTCGAACTCGTTCTGGCTGGCGCCGATCTTCGCGTAGTAGGTCTGCTGCAGCCGCCAGGTCAGCAGCTCCCACGTGGTCGGCTTGCCGCCCGCGCCGTCGCGCTTGACGTAGACCCGGTTGACCAGCGCGTACATCACCTGGTTGGTGCCGAGGAACTGGTAGTCCACCTCGTCGAACTTGGGGATCGACGCGTACTCCTCGACCGGCGTGCGCACCACCCACAGGAACTCGGGCCCGATCGTGTGCTTCCACTTGTCGCTGTAGAAGTTGTCGGGCGTCTCGAACACCTTGTAGAACTGCGGCCCGCGCAACTCGACGCTGCCCTCGGCGAAGGAGCGGTCGAGGGCCGGCTCGGAGGCGTAGTAGCCGGTGTCGTCGAGGCTCGCGCTGTAGTACGTGTAGCGCACGCTGGCCCGCGGGTTGACCTGCAGGAACGGCAGCGAGAACGGCCGCGAGATCTCGGGCGCCACGTCGTAGCGGTCGAAGCTCTGCAACTCGTCTTCGCCGATCCCGTACTGGAGCCGCTCGGCCCGCGCTTCGCCGCCGACCACGATGCCGGTGCCGCCGATCTTCCACGGCGAGCGGGTCACCCGCAGCGAGGGCAGGTGGCGGTTGGTGCGCGCCAGGGCGTCGCCGTAGTAGGTGTCGAGGGTGTCGGCGAAGGCCTGCATGTTGAAGCCGGACAGCGACTTCTGCAGCGTGAACGAGCCGCGCTCGGAGCGCGACGAGACGTAGTTGAGCGCGTCCTGGAAGCTCTGCTGGAAGAAGATGCTGCTGTACTTGCGGACGTTGAGCGAGGCCCGGCCGCCACCGGGCAGCGTCTGCTGCGCGTTCCAGTCGACGTCCCACTCGAGGTCGCCGCCGCCTTGCGGCTTGAGGCCGTAGGTGCGCAGCGTGCCGCGGCTGGGCGAGTCGCCCATCCAGCGCAACTCGTGGCCCATGCCGAAGCCGAACTTGCTGTAGTTCTCGACCATCAGCGTCTGGTCGGCGCTGCGGCTCATCGCCCAGAACAGCCCGCTGGCGAGCTGGAAGCCGCGCGACGACGAGTAGCCGAAGCTGGGGAACAGCAGGCCGCTCGAGCGCTGGTCGTTCTGGATCGGGTAGGCGAAGTAGGGGAAGTACAGCGCGGGCACGCCGTACACCTTGAACACCACGTTGCTGGCGCGGATCTTGTCGTCGATGTCGAGCGTCGCCGAACCGGCCGTGAAGTTCCAGCGCGGGTTGGGCTGCGCGCAGGACGTGAACTTGCCACCCTTGATGCGGTAGGTGTCGGCGTCGACCCGCTCGATCGACTTGGCCTCGATGAACACGCCCGGGGTGACGTAGCCCGTGGCGTTCTCGAACGTGCCGGTGTTGGCCTCGAGGTCGAGCTTCAGCGAGTCGCCGGCGAGGCGCTCCTCGCCGCGCACGAAGACGACGTTGCCGCGGGCCTCGATCGTGCGACCGGTGGTGCCGTCGGGCCGCGGCTCCTCGGCCATCTCCAGGTAGTCGGCCTGGATCCGCACGTCGCCGGCGACCAGGTCGACGAAGCCCTCGGCCACGAAGCGGCCGTCGGGGCGCGAGCCCTGCTTCTCGGCGCGGATGCGGATGTCGCCCGGCCCCGCCACCGGCGGAGTCGGCGCGGGCGCCGCGGCGGGCGGCACGGGCGCACCCTCGACGGCGACGGCCGGCACCGGCCCGGCAGCCGGCGGAGTCGGCGACGGGGCGGCGGACTGGGCCGCGGCGGGGGCCGCCAGCACCAGCCCGACCAGCGTGGCGACGCGGGCCGTGAAGCTCAGAGCGCGGACATCCCCATGACGTGGAAACCGCCGTCGACGTGAATCACCTCGCCGGTGACCCCGCGCGAGAGCGGCGAGACCAGGTAGAGGGCCGTGTCGCCCACCTCGGCCTGCTCGGTGTTCTTGCGCAGCGGGGCGTGGTTCCTGTGGTACTCGAGCATCTTCGACAGGCCGTGCACGCCGGAAGCGGCGAGGGTCTTGATCGGGCCCGCGGAGATGGCGTTGACGCGGATCGCCTTCGGGCCGAGGTCGGCGGCCAGGTAGCGGACCGACATCTCGAGCGCGGCCTTGGCCACGCCCATCACGTTGTAGTGCGGCACGACCCGTTCGCCGCCGAGATAGCTGAGGGCCACGACGGAGCCGCCGCCGCGCGCCTCCATCAGCGGCACCGTGCGCCGGCACAGCGCCGTCAGCGAGTAGGACGAGATGTCCTGGGCGAGGCGGTAGCCCTCGCGCGAGGTGTTGGCGTACTCGCCGTCGAGCTCCTCGCGCAGCGCGTAGGCGACCGAGTGGACGACGAAGTCGAGCCCGCCCCACTCCTTCTGGAGCGAGGCGCCGAGTGCGTCCATGTCCTCGTCCCGGCTGACGTCGCAGGGCAGCAGCAGCGGGTTCTGAAGCCCCTGCGCCAGCTCTTCCACGTTTTCCTTGAGGCGGTCCCCCTGGTAGGTGAGGGCGAGCTGCGCCCCCTCCCGGGCCACGGACTGGGCGATCCCCCAGGCGATCGAGCGCTTGTTCGCGACCCCGAGAATCAGGCCACGCTTGCCTTCGAGCAGCATGCGGCGGGCAACTCCTTGCTAGGCCCGCGAGTCTAGCATCGCGCGCCGGACAGCCTCCGTATCGGACCGGAACCGAGCCGCGCGCGGTCCGGTTTCAATCGGGACCCGGCGCCGAGCGCAGCGTGAAGGCGAACACCGCGCCCGCGCCTTCGCGGCGGCGCAACTCCAGCGTGCCCTCGTGGGCCTCGACCGCGAGCCGGCAGAAGGCGAGGCCGAGGCCCGTGCCGTGGCCCGGGCCCGACGCCGCGAACTTCTGGAACAGCCGCGGCCGCAGGTCGGCGGGGATGCCGGGGCCGGTGTCGCCGATCTCGATCTCGACACCCACCCCGTCGCGCGGACGCGCCGCCACCCACACCGAGCCGCCCTGGGGCGTGAACTTGAGCGCGTTGCCGACCAGGTTCTGCAGCACCCGCGCGAACAGCTCCGCGTCGAGCACGGCGTGCAACGGCTGCGGCGGCAGCCGCGACTCGACGGCGATGCCGCGCTTCTCGGCCAGTGGCGCCTGCAGCCGCAGCGCCTCGGCGACCAGCGGTGCCACCTCGTGCGCGCGCAGGTCGAGCGCCATCTGGCCGGCCTCGAGCCGGCCGACGTCGAGCAGGCCGTCGACCAGCTCCCGGATCCGGGTGCCGCCGCGCAGCGCCATCTCCACCAGCCGCGGGTCGGCCGGCACGCCCTCGCGCAACTTGTCCTCGAGGAAGCCGAGCGAGCCGAGCACCGTGGTCAGCGGGCTCTTGATGTCGTGGACGAGGGCGTGGGTCAGGTCGTCGCGCAGGCGCTCGGCCTGGCGCAGCTTCTGGTGCTGGCGCTCCAGGTCGCGGTACAGCAGCGCCTTGGCCAGCGCCAGCCCCAGGGCGCCCGCCAGCGACTCGGCCAGCCGCACGTCTTCGTCGTCGAAGGCGGCGACCCGCTCGGACTCGAAGTTGAGCACGCCCAGGACCCGCTCGCCGTGGCGCACCGGCATCGCCAGCTCCGAGCGGGCATCGCGCCACAGCACGACGTAGTCGGGGTCGGCCAGCACGTCCGCCACCCGCTGCACGAGACCCGTGCGCAGCGCGCGGCCGACGATCCCGCGCTCCGCGTCCGGCCACTCGGTCTCGCCGTCCGGGGTGAGCAGCACGAAGCCCGCGCCGTCGTCCGCGCGCAGCGCCACGCCGACCGCGCGCCAGCCGGTGCGCGACGCGATCAGGTCGGCCGCGCGGCGGGCGCCCGCGTGCGGCTCCTGCTCCTCGCTCATCGCCCGCAGCAGGTCGTAGAGCAGGGTCTGGCGCCGGGCCTGGCGGGCCGAGTCCTCGTACATCTGCGCGTTGCGCACGCCGAGCGCGATCGTCTCCGCCGCCGCCCGCACCAGCTCCAGCTGCCGCGTCGTGAAGTGGCCTGGCTCGGAGTGGGTCAGCGTCAGCACGCCCACCGCGCGGCCGGCGCTCAGGATCGGCACCGCCAGCGCCGAGCGCATGTCGGCGCCGCCGGGCAGGCTCGTCCACCGCGTGTCCAGCCGGGTGTCCACGACCAGCGCCGGCTCGCGGCTGCGGGCGACGTGGCCGCCCAGCCCGTCCCGCATCACCGGCTCGGCGAAGTCCTGGACGTAGGACGGCATCAACGCCGCGCGGGAGACGACCACCTGGTCGTGGACCCGGCCCTCCGGCGTGAGCAGGATCAGGCTCGCGCTGTCGGCGCGGGTCAGCGCGGTCAGCGTGTCGAGCGCGTTCTGCAGCGTGCCTTGCAGGCTGGGCTGTTCGCTGACCGCGCGCGCCACCGCCAGCAGCGACTCCAGCAGCCAGCGCCGCTCGACCAGCTCGGCCTCGGCCTGGCGCTGGCGGGTCGCGTCCGCGAACACCAGCAGCCGGCCGCGCTCGCGCCCGCGCGCATCTCGCAGCGGCGAGAAGCGCACGTCGTAGTGGCGGCGACCCGCCGCGGTGTCGAGCTCGATCGACTCGGTCGCCTCGCCGCCGCCGCGGCAGGCCGCGGCCAGCGCGGGCCAGCGCTCCAGCAGCGGCAGCGCGTCCGCTCCGAGCACCTGCTCGGCGTCGAGGCCCAGCACCGCACAGGCCGCCGGGTTGGTGTCGACGATCCGCAGCCTCAGGTCCAGCGCCAGCATGCCGTCGCTCCAGCCCTCGATCAGCGCCTCGCGCGCGACCGGCGCCAGGTCGAGCAGCCGCCAGCGGAAGATCGCCCACGAGAAGGCGATCCCGGACAGGGCGATCGCGACGTGGGTGAAGTCGCCGCGCAGCGGCCGCGGGCCGGTGACGTAGTAGACGTTGAGCAGCCACGGCAGCGCCGTGCCCACCAGCAGCGCCGCCGCCTGCGACCGGAACGGCCGGCCCCCGCCGACCGCGTGCGGCAGCAGCAGCAGCGAGCCGGCGGCCAGGCACAGGTACGAGTAGGTGATGTTCACCCAGTACCACGGGCCCGGATAGAGGCGCAGGTCGAGCACGCCGTCGGGGCCGGTCGGCTGGCTGACCGCCCGCAGGTAGAGCCCGGGGCCGACGCCCAGCACGTCGCACAGGACGGCCAGCACCGACAACGACGGCACCACGAACAGCGCGACCCGCCACGCCCGTGCCCGCGCCTCGCGGCCGGTGAACTGCAGCGAGAACAGCAGCCACGCCGGCGGCACGGCGAACACGCCGGGGCTGCCCACGAACAGCCACGCCAGGCGGCGCGGGGCCTCGCTCTCGAAGCGCTGCAGGAAGGCCGTCGCCGCCCACAGGCTGGCCGCGGCCATCAGCAGCGCGAAGGCCCCGGCGCCGGGCGCGGCGGTGCGCCGGCGCCAGGCGTGCACGCACAGCGCGAGCGAGACCGCGGCGGCGGCCAGCGACAAGCCCTGGAACATGAGCGGTGACACGTGCGCGGATTGTGACATCAAGCCCGGCCCGTCACGCGGTCGTCACACCCGAGAGCGATCGTCGCACCTACAATCCGACCATGCGGCGGGCGCTGGTCGTGGAGGACGATCCCGACATCGTGGAGCTGCTGGTCCACTACCTGTCCCAGGACGGCTGGAGTGTCGAAGGCGTGGCCGACGGCCGCCGCGCGCTCGACCGCCTGCGCGGCGAGAGCTGGGAGCTGCTGATCCTCGACCTGCAACTGCCCGGCATGGACGGCCTCTCGCTGTGCTCCGAGGTGCGCCGCGACAAGCGCACGGAGAACCTGCCGGTGGTGATGCTGACGGCCCGCGGCGACGAGGCCGACCGCATCGTCGGGCTCGAGCTGGGCGCCGACGACTACGTGACCAAGCCGTTCAGCCCCAAGGAGCTGGTGGCGCGGGTGCGGGCGCTGCTGCGGCGCCAGGAGCGGCGCGACGCGACCGACGTGCTGCGCTTCCGCGGCCTCGAGCTCGACCTCGGCCGCCACGTCGCCCGCTGGTCGGGCAGGGCCGTGCACCTGACGGCGAAGGAGTTCGCGCTGCTGGCGGCACTGGTCGAGGCCCACGGCCGGGTGCTGACCCGCCAGGGCCTGCTCGAGCAGGTGTGGGGCTACTCGTACGCGGACGGCACCCGCACCGTCGACGTCCACGTGCGGCGCCTGCGCGAGAAGCTGCCGGAGCTGGCGCCGCACCTGGTCACCGTCAAGTCGGCCGGTTATCGGCTGGTCGACGAGCTGGAGGCGTGAACACGATGCTGGGCCTGCGCGGACGCATGGCGCTGACGGCGCTGGCCGCCGCCCTCGGGGCGCTGGTGGCGGTGCTGCTGCTGCTCGGGCCGGAGCTGCACGAGCGGGCGCTGGACCAGACCCGGGCCACGCTGCTGGCCGAGGCCCGGCTGATGGCGCGGGTGGTGGCGGAGCCGATGGCGCGCGGGGTCGACGGCGACGCACTCGACGCGCTGGTCGACGGGGCGGCCCGCGAGATCCGCGCGCGGGCCACGATCGTCGCCCGCGACGGTCGCGTGGTCGGCGACTCGGCGCTCTCCGGCCCCGAGTTGCTCGCGATCGACAACCACGGCACCCGGCCCGAGGTCGTGGAGGCGCTGGAGCGCGGCGTCGGAACCTCGGTCCGGACCTCGACCACGGTCTCCCGCAACCTGCTCTACACGGCCGTCCCGATCACCCACGGCGGCGGCACGCTCGGCGTGGCCCGGGTGGCGCTGTCGATGGACGGCATCGAACACGAGAAGGCGGCGCTGGAGCGGGCCCTGCTGGCTGCGGCGGCGCTGGCCTTCGCGATCGCCGCGGCCCTCACGGCGCTGCTCTCGGCGCCGCTCGTGGGGCCGCTGCGCGAGATCATGGCCAAGGCCCGCGAGTTCGCGGCCGGCCACCTCGACGCGCGGATCGAGGTCGACCGCCGCGACGAGCTGGGCGAGCTGGCCCGCATCCTCAACCTCTCCTCCGAGCGCCTGCGCGAGCGGCTGGACGAGAACGCGCGCGATCGCGCCCGCACCGACGCCATCCTCAGCGCGATGGAGGACGGGGTGCTGGCGGTCGACGCCCGCGGCGTGGTGGTGGTCGCCAACCGCGCGCTGCAGGAGGGACTCGGGCTCGAGGACCCGACCGGGCGCCACTATCTCGAGGTGATCCGCCAACCCGAGGTCGGCGCCGTGATCGAGCACGTCCTGCGCAGCGGCGAGCGGCGCCAGGAGGAGGTCGTGCTGCAGCGGCTGGGCCTGGTGTTCGCGCTGTCGGGCGTCGCCTTCCCGGGCCCGGCCGGCCAGGCGCCTGGCGCCGTGCTCACCTTCCACGACGTGACCGAGCGCCGCCGCGTCGACCGCATCCGCCGCGACTTCGTGGCCAACGCCTCCCACGAGCTGCGCACGCCGCTGACCTCGATCCGCGGCTTCGTCGAGGCACTGGAGGACGGCGCGGTCGACGAGCCGGCGACCGCGGCGCGCTTCCTCGGCAAGATCCGCACCCACGCCGACCGCATGGCGACGCTGGTCGAGGACCTGCTCGAGCTGTCGCGGCTGGAGTCCGGGCAGCAGGCGCCGCAACTCGAGACGGTGCCCTGCGCCGAGGTGACCGAGGACGTGGTGGCCTCGTTCGCCGCGCTGGCGGCCCGCAAGCCGGTGGCGCTGGCCTGCGAGGACGGCGGGGCGCCGCTGGTCGTCACCGACGGCGACCGCCTGCGCCGCATCCTGGAGGCGCTGGTCGACAACGCGCTCAAGTACACGCCGGAGGGCGGGCACGTCGTGGTGCGCACCCGGCCGGGGGCGGACGGCGCGGCCGTGGTCGAGGTCGAGGACGACGGCCCCGGCATCCCGGCCGAGCACCTGCCGCGGATCTTCGAGCGCTTCTACCGGGTCGACAAGGCGCGCAGCCGGGAGCTGGGCGGCACCGGCCTCGGGCTGTCGATCGTCAAGCACCTGGCCGAGGGCATGGGTGCCAGCGTCGCGGTCAGCTCCGACCCCGGCCGCGGCTCCCGTTTCGCCGTCACGCTCCCCGCTCGCCCGCGCTAGATCACTCCACGCCACTGGAACCCACCCGGGGCTTGGGGGCGGAGCCGCCTCCGTTCGCGGCGTGAGCCCCGACGGCGGCTCGCGCCGGGAGTGAATCCCGGCGCTCGGGCCGCTGGGCTCCGTCGCTTCGCTCCTCCGCCCAGACCCGCGCGACCGGCGCCGGATTCACCCCGGCGCCGGAACCCGGCGAATGTCACAATTCCCGGATGCTGCTCCACCAGTTCTACCTGGGCTGCCTCGCGCAGGCGTCGTACCTGATCGGCTCCGACGGCGAAGCGGCCGTGGTCGACCCACGGCGCGACGTCGAGGAGTACATCGCCTTCGCCGCGGAGCGCGGCCTGCGCATCCGCTACGTGATCGAGACCCACCTGCACGCGGACTTCGTCAGCGGCCACCACGAGCTGGCCCTTCGCACCGGCGCCGAGATCGTGATCGGCGCCGCGGCCGGGGCCGTCTTCCCCCACCGCGCGGTGCGCGACGGCCACGAGCTGCGGCTGGGCGCCGCGCTGCTGCGCTTCGTCGAGACCCCGGGCCACACGCCCGAGAGCCTGTGCGTGCTGGTCTTCGGCACGCCCGACGCGGAACGCCCGACCCACGTGCTGACCGGCGACACGCTGTTCGTCGGCGACGTCGGCCGGCCCGACCTCGCCGGCGGCAAGGGCTGGAGCGCGGAGCAGATGGCACTCTCGATGTACGACTCGTTGCGCCTGAAGCTGCTGCCGCTGCCCGACGACGTCGTCGTCTGGCCCGCCCACGGCGCGGGCTCGCTGTGCGGCAAGAACCTGTCGAAGGACACCTCGTCGACGATCGGCCGCGAGCGCCGCACCAACCCCGCGCTGCAGGCGATGAGCCGCGAGGCGTTCGTCCGCATGCTGATCGCCGACCAGCCCGAGGTCCCGCGCTACTTCGCGATGGACGTCGAGCTGAACCGCCACGGCGCGCCGCCGCTGGCCGGGCGCCCGGCCCCGGCGCGGCTCGGGCCCGAGGCCTTCGCCGCGGCAGCCGCCGCCGGCGCCCAGGTGGTCGACGTGCGCAAGGCGGACGCGTTCGGGGCGGAGCACGTCGGCGGCGCCGTCAACGTCGACCTCGGCGGCCAGTTCGCGGCCTGGTGCGGCGCGCTGCTCGACCCGGAACGCCCGATCCTGATCGTGGCCGAGGACGAGGCGGGGGCCGCTCAGGCCGCCGTGCGCCTGGCGCGGGTCGGGCTGGAGCAGGTCGCGGGTGCGCTCGATGGCGGGGTCGCCGCCTGGCGCGCGAGCGGCCGCCCGTGCGCGTCGGTGCCGCAGTGGGGCATCGACGACCTGGCGGCGCGCGGCCCGCAGTGGCGGGTGCTGGACGTGCGGCGCCGGGCCGAGCACGAGGGCGCCCACGTGCCCGGCGCCCGCAACCTGCCGCTCGACCGCCTGGAGCGCGAGTTGGCGTCGCTGGACCACGAGGCGCCGACTGCCGTCATCTGCGCCGGCGGCTACCGTTCGAGCGCCGCCTGCGGCCTGCTGCTGCGGGCGGGCTTCAGCCACGTCGTCAACGTCGTGGGCGGCACCAACGCCTGGATCGCCGCGGGCCTGCCCACCGCCCGCGTGCCGCGCGAGAGGCCGCCGGAAACGGCCGTGGCGACCGCGTGACGTTTCGTTGACATCCCGCGGAGGGGTGGATATCGTCCCCGCGCCTGCTCCCGTCGCAGTCGGAAGCCCGATTTCCGGGCCGTCCCTGCGCGAGCCGTTCCGGCCTGCGGGGTTGAAAACGAGACCATGACCACCCACCTCGAAGAATCCCTGGAACGCGACATCCAGCGCATCCAGCGCAAGATCGTCGAGATGGGCGGCCTCGTCGAGCGCGCCCTGCGCGACGCGGTCAAGGCGCTGGTCGACGGCGACCGCCAACTCGCCAACGCGGTGGTGCTGCGCGACCAGTACATCGACGAAAAAGAGAAGGAGATCGACCGGCTCTGCCTGGAGTTCCTGGTCAAGCAGCAGCCGGTGGCGGGCCCGCTGCGGCTCGTCTACAGCACGATCAAGATCAACGTCGACCTCGAGCGGCTGGGCGACTACGCCGAGAGCATGGCGCGCCAGATGCTGCGGCTGGAGGCGCTGCCCGAGCGCGGATCGGCCCCGCTCGACGGCGTACTGGAACTGGCCGGGCTCTCGATCCCGATGCTGCACGACGCGATCGAGGCCTTCGTCCGCCAGGACCCCGACCTCGCCAACAAGACGATCGCGATCGAGCCGACCGTCGACATCCTGCAGAGCAAGCTCAACGCGGATCTGGTCCGGCTGTTCCACGACCAGAAGATCTCGCTCGACGTGCTCGATCCGCTGATGAACATCGGCCGCCGGCTGGAGCGCGTCTCCGACCAGGCTCGCAACATCTGCATGGAGGTCCTCTACATCTGCACCGGGGAGTACGCCAAGCACTCCGGCGCCGAGGCCTTCCGCATCCTGTTCGTCGACGACCACAACTCCTGCCGCAGCCAGATCGCCGAGGCCTTCGCCCACTCGCTCAACCAGCCCAACTTCGTGTTCGGCAGCGCCGGCCTGGAGCCGCGCCCGATCGACCCCGGCGCCATCGCCTTCATGCGCGAGAAGGGCTTCGACCTGACGCGGATGACGCCCAAGGCGTACTACAACGTGCCCTACCTGGACCACTACCAGGTGATCGTGACGCTGTCGAAAGACGCCGAGCAGGCCTTCCCGCCGCGGCCACGCAAGACGGTCTACCTCGACTGGAGCATCGCCGACCCCTCCAAGGTCCAGGGCCCTCCGGAAGAGGTGACGGCCGCCTACGAGTCGGCCTTCCAGCACATCTCGACCCAGGTCAAGGATCTCGTCGAGGCGATCGTCGGCAACAAGATCGAATGACCGCTACGCCGAGGAGAATCATGACTGCATCCCGCGAACGCTCCCCCGGGCTCGCCGCTGCCGTGGCCGCCGCGCTGCTCGCCGTCGGCTGTGGCGGCGGCAGTGGCGACCAGCCCGCCAAGGCACGGGCCACCGTGATCCAGAACAAGGGCTCGGACACGATGGTCAACGTGGCCCAGGCCTGGGCCGAGGACTACCACGAGATAGCACCCGGGGTCGAGATCGAGGTCTCGGGCGGCGGCTCCGGCGTCGGCATCGCGGCCCTGATCAAGGGCGCCGTCGACATCGCCAACGCCAGCCGCAACATGAAGCCCGAGGAGATCGAGCAGGCCCGCCGCAACAACGCGGGCAAGGAGCCGAAGGAGTTCGTGGTCGGCTACGACGCGCTGGCCGTGTTCGTTCACAAGGACAACCCGCTGGCCTACATCGACCGGCCGACTCTGGCCCGGATCTTCGGCGAGACGGGCGACATCACCCGCTGGTCGCAGCTCGGCGTGACGCTGCCGGGCGTCAGCGACGACACGATCGTCCGCGTCAGTCGCCAGTCGAGCTCGGGCACCTACGAGTTCTTCCGCGAGCACGTGCTGGACAACAAGGATTTCAAGCTCGGCTCGCGCGACCTCAACGGCTCCAAGGAGGTCGTCGAGCTGGTGGGCCACACGGTGACCGCGATCGGCTACAGCGGCATGGGCTACGCCACGCCGTCGGTGAAGATGATCAGCCTGGCGGCCGACGCCCAGGCGCCGCGGGTGCCCCCCTCGATCGAGGCGGTGCTCGACAAGAGCTACCCGCTGGCGCGCTCGCTGCAGATCTACACGCTCGGCGAGCCGGAGGGTGCGGTCAGGGCCTACGTCGACTGGATCCTCACCGATGCGGGACAGCAGGTGGTCGAGCGCAGCGGCTACGTGCCACTGCCGACCGCGCAGCGGAAGAAGCCCTGACGGTCGCCGGCAACTGAAGCCCGATCGCGGAAGCGCGTGCCAGCGTGAGTTCCAGCCCGACCACCCGCCGCCCCCAGCGCTCGCGCATCGCGCGCTGGGGGGAGTCCGCCCTGGAGGCCGCCATCCGGGTCAGCGGGGTCAGCGCCATCGTGTTCGTGCTGGCCATCTTCTTCTTCATCTTCCGCGAGGCCGCGCCGGTCATCTTCAGCCCCCACTTCGACCCCGTCGAGTTCCTGTTCTCGACCCAGTGGTACCCGACCTCCGCGTCGAACGTGCGCTACGGCACGCTGGCGCTCGCCGTCGGCAGCCTGGCGGTGACGGCGCTGGCGATGGTGATCGCGGTTCCGTTCGGCCTCGGCGCCGCGATCTTCATCTCGGAGTTCTGCGGCCACCGGCTGCGCGAGACGCTGAAGATCGTGATCGAGCTGCTGTCGGCCATCCCCAGCGTCGTGTGGGGCTTCATCGGCCTGACCGTGACCAGCAAGCTGGTGGTCTCGGCGACCGGCGCCGCGGTCGGCGTCAACGTGTTGAACGGCGGCCTGATCCTGGCCCTGATGAGCGTGCCGATCATCGTCTCGATCGGCGAGGACGCGCTGAAGGCGGTGCCCGATTCCTATCGCGAGGCCGCGATCGCTCTCGGCGCGACGCGCTGGCAGATCGTCTACCGGGTGCTGCTGCCGGCGGCGCGCAACGGCCTGCTGGCGGCGGTCCTGCTCGGCGTGGGCCGCGCGGTCGGCGAGACGATGGCGGTGCTGATGGCGACCGGACATGCCGTCCAGATCCCCCATGGCCTGCTCGACTCGGTGCGCACGCTGACCGCCAACATCGCCGCCGAGCTGGGCGAGGCGCCGGTCGGCTCCGACCACTACCGGGTGCTGTTCCTGACCGGCGTGCTGCTCTTCTGCATCACCTTCGCCGTGAACATGATCGCGGACCTGGCGATCCGCGGCGTGCGGCGGCGGGGCTAGCGCCATGGCGACTCCGGCACTCACGGCCGCCCCGCGCTTCGTGCGCACGCCGCACGTGGCGCGCAAGGAGCGGGCGGAGAAGGTGGCGCGCGCGATCTTCCTGCTGATGGCGGCCGCCATGGTGGTGCCGCTGGTGGCCATCCTCTCCTACCTGCTGTGGCGCGCTTCGCCGGTGCTGAGCTGGGACTTCCTGACCGACGTGCCGCGCCGGGGCATGACCGACGGCGGCATCTGGCCCGCTTTCGTGGGCACCCTGTACCTGGTCGGGCTGTCGCTCGCGATCTCGGCCCCGATCGGGGTGATGGCGGCCATCTACCTGAACGAGTACTCGAAGGACAACTGGTTCAACCGCGCCATCAACCTGGCGGTCATCAACCTGGCCGGCGTGCCGAGCATCGTCCACGCCCTGTTCGGCCTCGGCGCCTTCGTCTACGCCGCGAAGTTCGGCTACTCGATCCTGTCCGCGTCGCTGACGCTGGCGATCATGACCCTGCCCGTGATCATCGCCTCCACCCGCGAGGCGCTGGCCTCGGTGCCGCACTCCTTCCGCGAGGCGTGCTGGAACGTCGGCGCCACCCGCTGGCAGACGATCCGCGCGGTCGTGCTGCCCAACTCGATCAGCGGCATCCTGACCGGCCTGATCCTGCAGGTCAGCCGGGCCGCGGGCGAGACGGCCCCCGTGATGTTCACGGGCGCCGTCTTCTTCAAGGCCATCGAGCGCGGCGAGCTGTTCCCCTACCGCCTCGACGAGCAGTGCATGGCGCTGTCCATGCATCTCTACACCGTGGCCACCCAGGTGCCGAACGTCAAGGAGGCGATCCCCTACGCCACCGCGGTCGTGCTGCTGGGCTCGGTGCTGCTGGTCAACGCCGCCGCGGTGACGCTGCGGGTCTGGCTGCGGGGCCGCAAGCGATGGTGAGCGCCGCCACCCCGCCGCCGCGGATCGAGGTCAGCGACCTGCGGGTCGCGTACGGCTCGAAGGAGGTCATCCACGGCATCTCCTTCGACG
>JAMPXO010000090.1:0-10000 GCA_023701125.1 Vicinamibacteria bacterium
AACCGTCGAGTCGAGGTCCTCCGAGTGCTCCGGGGTCAGCAGGATGTTGAACGAGGGCCGGTTCTCCACCAGCAGCCGGCCGCCGCGGTCGAGCAGCAGGCCGCGCGGCGCCACCAGCGGGACGTTGCGGATGCGGTTCGACTCCGCCAGTTCGAGGAAGTAGCGGTTGTTCAGCACCTGCAAGTACCAGAACGCGACCAGCAGCACGACCATCAGCGCGCTCACCACGCGCTGGGCGACGACCAGCCGGTCCTGGACCGCGCGCAGGTCCTCGTAGATCCTCACGCCCCGGCCTCGCCCCGCAGCCGACGCTCCAGCACGCCGTAGAGGAGGGCGCCGAGCGCGGCGTTGAGCATCGCCCGCAGCCCCAGCGGCAGCGCCGCCAGCGTCGGCACGTCGACCCCGAACGACGCGGCCAGCCACTCCAGGCCGCGGGCGTCGAGAACGGTCGCCGCCGCCAGCACGGCCAGTCGCGAGCCCGGTCCCAGCAGCAGCAGGCGCGCGCTGGCGAAGCCGACCAGAAAGCCGACCAGCATCCGGCTGAGGCCCGCCAGGCCGAGCACGACGCCGCCGAAATGGGCATCGAGCACCCAGCCGGCGACCGCCCCCGCGCACATGCCCCACACCTCGCCGCGGGCCAGCGCCGTGATCACGGCCACGATCAGCAGCGGGTCGATCACCCGCGCGGCGCCGGGGCCGACCAGGCTCAGCCCCGACTGCAGCACGAAGGCGGTCAGCAGGGCGAGGCCGGCGGTGAGCGCGGGGCTCACCGCACGCCCTCCGCGAAGACGGGTACGGCCGGCCGTTCGCCGGTCGCGATCAGCACTTCCTCGAGGCTCTCCAGCCGCGCCGCCGGCGTCAGCGCGATCTCCTTGAACAGGCCCGAGCCGGGGCCCACCGCCGACACCCGGCCGATCACCAGCCCGCGCGGGAAGATGCGGTCGAGCCCGGAGGTGACGACCAGATCGCCGACCACCGCGTCCGCCAGCGACGGCACGTACTTGAGGCGCAGGTCGAAGCGGCCGGCCTCGGCGGACCGCACCTGGCCGGAGACGACACCGGCCACCCGCGTGCGCTCGATCACGGCGCCGATCCCGCTGTTGGCGTCGAGCACGACCTGGACCCGAGCCGCCGCCGGCGCGAGGTCGGTGACGCGGCCGACCACGCCCGTGGAACTGAGTACCGGCGCGTTGAGCCGCACCCCGTCGCGGAAGCCGCGGTCCACGGTCAGGGTGCTGAACCAGGGCGTGCCGTCGCGGGAGATCACGTGTGCGGACACGGTCTCGAGCGGCAGCGTCTCGCGCAACGCCAGCAGCGCGTGCAGGCGCTCGCTTTCACGCACCGCGTCCTGCTTGCGCTGCAGCAGCATCTCGAGCTGGCCCACCTGCTCGCGCAGGCGCGCATTGTCGGCGCGCACGCCACGCAAGTCGACGTAGCCGTGCCACGCCTCCGCCACGCCGCGCACCGCGGCGGCCGTGGCGCTCGACAACGGCGTCAGCGCCGACAGCAGCACGCGGTCGAACAGCGTGGACCCGCCGCCGGCCTCGACCTGGCGGCTGATCGCGACCAGGTGACCCAGCACCAGCAGCGCCAGCAGGGCCAGCGAGCGACGGGTATCGACGACCTTGATCATTGTGTTGACACGGCTCCGCCGCCGCACCCCGGGTGGGTTCCGGCCACCCCCGAGGTGGGTTCCGCCGCCGGAGCGAATACGGCGCCGGTGCCGGCCACGCCCCTACTCCAGGCTGATCTTGCGGAGCAGGTCGAAGTCCGAGAGCATCTTCCCGGTGCCCAGCACGACGCAGGACAGCGGGTCCTCGGCGACCGACACCGGCAGCCCCGTCTCCTCGCGCAGCAGGCGGTCGAGGTTCTTCAGCAACGAGCCGCCGCCGGTCAGCACGATGCCGCGATCGACGATGTCGGCGGACAACTCGGGCGGCGTCTTCTCCAGCGCGACGCGGACCGCGTTGACGATGATCGAGATCGGCTCGGCCAGCGCCTCGCGGATCTCGGCGTCGGTGATGGTCAGCGTCTTGGGGATGCCCTCGACCAGGTCGCGGCCCTTGATCTCCATGCTGAGTGGCTCGTCGAGCGGGAACGCGGAACCGATCTCGACCTTGATCTGCTCGGCGGTGCGCTCGCCGATCAGCAGGTTGTACTTCTTCTTGATGTACTGAATGATCGCGTCGTCCATCTCGTTGCCGGCGACCCGCACCGACTTCGAGTAGACGATGCCCGCCAGCGAGATCACCGCCACGTCGCTGGTGCCGCCGCCGATGTCGACCACCATGTTGCCCGACGGCTCGGTGATCGGCAGCCCGGCCCCGATCGCCGCCGCCATCGCCTGGTCGACCAGGTAGACCTCCGAGGCCTTGGCCTTGAGCGCCGAGTCGCGCACCGCGCGCTTCTCGACCTGGGTCACCTCCGAGGGGATGCCGATCACGATTCGCGGCCGCACCAGCGTGTTGCGGTTGTGGGCCTTGCGGATGAAGTACGAGAGCATCTTCTCGGTGATCTCGAAGTCGGCGATCACGCCGTCCTTCATCGGCCGGATGGCGACGATCTGCCCGGGCGTGCGGCCCAGCATCTCCTTCGCCTCCTTGCCGACCGCCTCGACCTTGCCGGTGCGGGTGTTCATCGCCACGATCGACGGTTCGGAGACGATGATCCCCTTGCCCTTGGCGTAGACCAGGGTGTTGGCCGTGCCGAGGTCGATCGCCAGATCGCTCGACAGGAAGCTGAGGTTGAACAGGGAGCGAGTGTTCATGAGTGACGGAGATTCATCCTCGTGGGCAGTCGGCGGCCCGTCAGCGGGCCACCTGGACGCCGTTCTTGTTGGCCTCCTTGACCCGGTACATCGCCTGGTCGGCTTTCTGGACCAGCCCCTCGGGTGTCTGGGCGTGGTCCGGGAAGCAGGCGATCCCGAAGGAGGCGGAGATGTGGACCGAGCGACCCTGCTCGGCCAGGAAAGCGTGGGCCTCGATCGCCTGGCGGATGCGCTCGGCGATCACCAGCGCGCCCGCTGACGGCGTCTCCGGCAGCACGATCACGAACTCGTCGCCGCCATAGCGCGCCAGCGTGTCCGACTCGCGCACGGTGTCGGCCAGGATGCGGCCCACCTCGGTCAGCGTCGCCGAGCCGGCCAGGTGCCCGTACAGGTCGTTGACGGCCTTGAAGCCGTCGAGGTCGAGGAACACCAGCGACAGCGGGATGCCGTGGCGCCGGCAGCGGGTCAGCTCGCGTTCCAGGTACAGCGTCAGGTAGCGGCTGTTGAACAGCCGGGTCAGGTCGTCGGTCACCGTCAACTGCTCGGCGCGCTGGAACAGCTGGGCGTTCTCGATCGCGATCGCGCACGGCTCGACCAGTGTCATCAACAGCACGAGGTCGGCCTGGGTGAAGTCGCCGCCGCGCCGGTTCAGCACCTCGACCACACCGATCGAGCGGCCCCGCGAGACCAGCGGCGCGCACAGGATCGAGCGCGTCTGGAACTGGGTCTGGTCGTCGAACTTGGAGGCGAAGCGCGGGTCCTCGTGCACGTCGTTGACGATCAGCGACTCGCCCGACTGCGCGACCCAGCCGGCGATGCCTTCGCCCATCTTGACCCGCAGCTTGGCCAGGTCCGAGCTCTTGTCGCCCAGCGCCAGCGCGAACGACAGGAAGTTGCGCGTCTCGTCGACCAGCAGGATCGACCACGCCTCGCTCGGGATCAGGACCTGGATCTTGCCCATGATCACGTCGATCAGCTTGTCCGGCTCGAGGATCGAGTTCGCGGTCTTGACGATGTCGGTGAGGATCTGCAGGCGCTCGCGGGTGACCGCCAGGCCGAAGCCGGGCGCGGCGCCGGCCGACGCCTGGCGGGCCGCCAGCAGTCGCGCCTTCACCTCGCGGGCAACGGTCCGGCCCGCACTCGCCACGTGGAAGTCGAAGCCGAGCTGCGCCGAGCGTCGCAGTCCCGCCTCGCTGATCGCCGCCGCCACGCTGCCGAGCGGGCCGCCCCCGAGTTGCGCGCGCAGCGCCTCGACCCGGGCTCCGGTCAGGCCCGGTCGCAGCTCCGCCAGCCCGCCCAGGCAGCCGTCGGGTACGCCGTCCGCGGCATCGACGAAACGCAGTCCGTCCCCATCGCGCAGCGTCTTGCGCAAGCGGGCGGAGGCGAAAACGGCGACCCTGGCCATGCCCCGACCTACCGCACCTCGACGCTGCGCCGGGCCTCGCGGGTGCCGCCCGCCACGCCGACCGCGCGCACCACCACGGTCTGCGTGCCCGGCCGCTCTGCAAGCGTCACGAACTCGTTGAACGAGCCGTCGTTCTGCACGTCGACCTTCTGGCCGTTGACCGTCACCGTGGCCCCGGGCTCCGTGCGGCCCTTGATCTGCAGGATGGTCCCGCGCAGGTCGAGGCCCTCGAGCGTCAGCGGCGGCGGCGGGCCCGCGCTGGCGGCGCCGGCGGGCCGGCTGACCGCGAAGCGTGCGAAGTTGGAGTACGGGCCCTCGGAGCCGGCGGTATCGACGGCCGACACCCGCCAGTAGTACTTGCCAGCCTCCAGGCCGCGCAACTCGACGGTGGTCTCGCGCACGCCGCGCTGGTCGACCACCGGTCGGTTGAAGAACGGGCTGTAGTCGAGCATCACGTTGTAGGCGACGGCGCCCGGCACGGCCTTCCACACCAGCGCGGTCGTGGCCCGGCTCGGGTCGCCATACGAGATCTCCGCCTGGTGCGGGGGCGCCTGCAGCGTGGGGGCGTCCGGCAGCGTGATCTTGGGTCCGGCCTTGCCGGAGCGGTCGACCTTGACGCCCTGGTTGTCGGTCAGCTCGATCTTCTCGCCGCTCGAGGTCTCGGCCTGGCCGCGGCCGGTGAACTGTCGCAGGTTGGCCTCGCCGGTGGCTTCGTCGACGCGGATGCCGCCGGCGGCGGCCTCGCCCTGCGTCACGCGCACCGTCGGCGTCGAGATCTCCGCGGACCCGCTGCTGGCGCCGCGGCGCTCGGAGGTCTTGAAGTTGACCTCGCCGGAGTTGATGTGCCACGCCACCTTGCGCCGCTTGGTGGCCGGGTCCTCGAAGGCCTCCTCGATCTTGATCAGGCTCTCCGGGCGGACGTGGACGACGGTGCCGTCGAAGAACGTCACCTCGGCGGTGGTGCCCGCGCCGGTGCGCACCAGGTCGCCCTTGTGCAGCACCATCGCGCTGTCCGCGGACAGCCACTCGAGCTTGCCGAAGGGTCGGACCTTGACGCTGCCCTCGAGGGCCGTGAAGCGGGCGGTGACCAGCGCGCTCTCGGCGGGCGCGGGATTCGCCGGCGCGGAACGCGGCAAGAAGCGGTACACGAGGGCGCCACCGACGACCACGACCACGAGCGCGACGATCGCGATCGAACGGTACGACACCGTGAACCACTCGGGGTCGTCGTCGACGGAACCTTTCGGGTTCTGGCGTCCGCTCATCCTGTGCCTCTCGGGACCTGCGCCGGCTCAGTTCCTTCGAGCCCCGCCAAAGTCGGCAAATTCGTACAAAGAAAGAGACTTAACGCGATTGGCCTCGGCCCGCGAAGTATAGGCCACGGTCCTCCGGGGCGCAATCGTCGGGCGGGCCCGGTTGCGGGGGTCGCGCGAACGGGTTAACGTATTCGTTTCGCGGGACTTCGGTGGCCGCCCCCGAGCGGACCGCCAGAGGAGATTGGTCGAAGCGATGGCCCTTTCGTTCATGCGCCGGCACCGCCGGTGGCTCTACGGCTTCCTGTGGCTCGTGATTGCCGCATTCATCATCCTCTACATCCCCGCCTTCCAGGACGCGGGGCAGGCGGGCGGCGGCGCGTCGCTCGGCAGCGTCGGCGATCGGCAGATCACGCTCGCCGAGTTCCAGCAGGCGTATCGGAACCGCGTCGAGTTCTACCGCTCGCTGTACCAGGGCCGCCTCGACGGGGCGCAGTTGCAGCAGCTGGGGCTCGAGGAGCAGGTGTTCGAGGGCCTGGTCGAGCAGCGCCTCGTCGAGCTGGAGGCCGAGCGCCTCGGGCTCGAGGTGGACGACCAGACGCTGCAGAAGGCGATCGTCGATGATCCCCAGTTCCAGCGCGACGGCCACTTCATCGGCGGCGCCGAGGTGCGGCGCCTGGTCGAGATGCAGGGCCTGCGGCTGCAGGACGTCGAGCGCTCGTTGCGCGCCGGCCTGGTGCGGCAGCGGCTGCAGTCGGCGGTGACCGCCGCGGTCGAGGTCTCGGACGACGAGGCCCGCCGCGAGTTCCGCCGCCGCAGCGAGACCGTGAGCGTCGAGTACGTCGCGATCGACGCGGCGTCGCTGCGCGAGGGCGTCGAACCGACCGACGCCGAGGTCCAGCAGCGCTTCGAGGCCGCCCGCGAGAGCTACCGCATCCCCGAGCGCCGCACGGTCTCCTACCTCTACCTCGACTTCGACGCGCTGCGCGCGCGCGAGTCGGCGACCCAGGCCGAGCTCGAGGCGGAGTACAACACGACCCGCGACCGCTATCGCGAGGAGCCGCAGATCTGCGCCCGCCACGTGCTGGTCAAGGTCAAGGGCGCGGCTGGCGGCGAAGGCCACGCCGAGGACGAAGCCCGTCGCCTCGCCCAGGCGGCGCTCGACCAGATCCAGGGCGGCGCCGACTTCGCCGCGGTGGCACGCAAGGCGTCCGAGGACAAGGGCTCGGCCCCCAACGGCGGTGACCTCGGCTGCTTCCCGCGCGGCTCGATGGTGCCGGAGTTCGAGGCCGCCGCCTTCGCGCTCGAGCCGGGGCAGGTCTCCGACCTGGTCAAGACCAGCTACGGCTTCCACGTGATCCAGCTCGTCTCCCGCCGTGACGAAGCCGTGAAGCCGCTGGCGGCCGTCGCCGACAGCGTCAAGCAGGGCCTGCTCGCGCGCAAGGCGCAGGAGCGCATGCTGGCCCAGGCCGAGCAGATCGCCGCCGACCTGCGCAAGGGCCGCACGCTGGAGGAGGCCGGCCGCCCGGCGGGCCTGTCGGTCCAGAAGTCGGCCGCCTTCGCCCGCGGCGAGACGCCACCGCCGATCGCCTCGCCGTTGCTGTCGGCCAAAGCCTTCACCCTCGCCAAGGGGGCCGTCCACCCCGAGCCGTTCGGCCTGGCGCGAGGCGCCGCGTTCATCAAGGTCGAGGACGTCGAGGTCTCGCGGCTGCCGGAGCTGGCCGAGGTCAAGGACCGGGTCCGCGCCGACCTCGTCGCGCGCCGTGCGCTGGAGCGCGCCGCAGAGCGCGCCACAGCACTGCGCCAGCGCGCCGAGGCGGAGGGTCTCGCCCGGGCGGCGACCGCGCTCGGCCTGACCCGCAAGGAGACGCCGACGCCGATCGCGCCCGGCCAGCCGCTGGCCGACGCCGGCAGCAGCGACGCGCTCGAACAGGCGCTGCTCTCGCTCGAGCCGCAGGCGCTGTCCGAGCCCGTGCTCACGGCCTCGGGCTACGTCGTGCTGCGCCTGCTCGAGCGCAAGGTGGCCGAGGGCGCCAGCTTCGAGGCCCAGAAGGGCGCGATCCGCGCGGCGCTGGTGCGGGCTCGCCGCGACCAGTTGTTCGAGGCGTTCCTGCGCCAGGCGCGGGACCGCTACCCGGTCAACCGCGACTCGGAGGCCTACCGCCGGCTGGTCGGCTAGGACTCCAGGAGACGGGAAGGAGGCGTCGTTGCACGTCGAGCTGCGTCAGGCCGGAGACGTCGTGATCGTCGACCTCAAGGGCAAGCTCACGCTGGGGCTGGGCGACCAGATCCTGCGCGACACCATCGACGAGCTGCTCGCGGAGAACCGCCGCAAGATCCTGCTCAACCTGTCCGAGGTGTCGTTCATCGACAGCGCCGGCGTCGGCGAGCTGGTCGCCGGCCTGCGCACGGCGCGCCGCTTCGGCGCGGCGCTGAAGCTGTTGCAGGCGAACGAGCGCGTGCAGCAGACGCTGTTCACCGCCCGCCTGCTGCCGATCTTCGAACTCTACCCGACCGAGGCCGAGGCGCTCGCCCACTTCTGAGCGGGCGCGTCACTCCTCAAGCAGCACCACCCGGGTCGGGTTCTCGGACACGATCCGCAGCTCGATCGAGCACTCCGGGCAGTTGATCGTCTCGCCGACGTCGAGCTCGTAGCCGTCGAGCTCGAGGTCGGACTCGCACTCGGGGCAACGCTCGTTGCCTTCTTCCGGGGGACGCGCCATCACTCACCTCCTGCGGGCGACGACGTAGCGCGCCAGCTCGCGCAGCGGCTCGGCCGCCGGCCCGAAGGCCGTCAGCGCGGCCACGCTGGCGGACGCGAGCTCGGCGGCCAGCGCCATCGCCCCCGTCACACCGGCGAACGAGACGAACGTCGTCTTCCGCGAATCCTGTCCGACATCCTTGCCCGCCGCAAGGCGGTCGCCAGCGACGTCGATCACGTCGTCGACGATCTGGAAAGCGAGCCCGAGGTTCTTCGCGTAGCTGCCGAGCGCCGCCAGCGGACGGCCTTCGGCGTGGGCGGCGCGGGCCCCGATGCGGGCGGCGCAGGTGAACAGCGCACCGGTCTTGCGGCTGTGGATGAACTCGAGCGTCGCGAAATCGAGGCTGCGACCGGTCATCGCGAGGTCGGCCTCCTGGCCCGCCGTCAGCCCGTCGAGGCCGATCGCGGCGGCCAGGTCCTGGGCCAGCACCGCGCGTGCGGCGGCGTCCGGGCCCTGCGCCCAGCCCTGCGCCAGCAACTCGAACGCGCGGGCCTGCAGCGCGAACGCCGCCAGCAGCGCAGTCGACTCGCCATGGGCCACGTGACACGCGGGCCGCCCGCGGCGCTCGCTCGCGTCGTCCATGCTCGGCAGGTCGTCGAGGATCAGGCTCGAGGTGTGGACCATCTCCAGCGCGCAGGCGGCCGTCAGCACCTGCTCGGGAGGCGCCTCGAGCACCCGCGCCACGAGCAGCGCCAGCACCGGGCGCAGCCGCTTGGCGGGGGCGAACAGGCTGTCCTGCAGGGCGCGCGAGACGGCGGGTGAGGCGCCTGTCGGGGCCAGCTCGTGCAACGCCTGGTCGACCCGCAGCCGTTCGCGCTCGAGGGCCGCCTCCAGCCCCCCGAACGCCGCGCTCGCCTCGTCGGCCGTTTCCGTCACCGCCCGGATCCTAAGCCGTAACCGCGCGGTCGACGCCAGACGTAGAATCGCCGCGCCATGGATTACCGCGACGCGGGCGTCGACATCGATCGGGCCGAAAACGCCAAGGAGCGCATCAAGCACCTCGCCCGGGGCACGTTCAACCCCGGGGTGCTGACCCAGATCGGCTCCTTCGGCGGCATGTTCCGCCCCGACTTCTCGCGCTACAAGGACCCGATCCTGGTCGCCTCGTCGGACGGCGTCGGCACCAAGATCCGGATCGCGACCCTGACCGGGCGTCACGACACGGTCGGCTACGACCTGGTCGCCCACTGCGTCAACGACATCCTCGTCCAGGGCGCGACGCCGCTGTTCTTCATGGACTACGTCGCGTTCGGCCGCCTCGACCCTGCGCGCGTCGCCGCGGTGGTGTCCGGCGTGACGCGGGCCTGCGCCGAGTTCAACTGTCCGCTGCTCGGCGGCGAGACGGCGGAGATGCCGGGCACCTACGCGGAGGACGACTACGATCTCGCCGGCTTCATCGTCGGCGTCGTCGACCGCGACAAGGCGATCACGGGCGACCAGATCCGCCCCGGCGACACGTTGCTCGGGCTGCCCTCGGCAGGCCTGCACACGAACGGCTACTCGCTGGCCCGCAAGGCGCTGCTGGAGGCCGGCGGCCTGCGCGTCGACAGCCACGTCGACGCGCTCGCGGGGACGGTCGGCGACGCGCTGCTGGCGCCGCACCGCTCGTACCTGCAGGCGCTCGAGCCGCTCGTCGAACGCGGCCTGATCCGCGGGCTCGTCCACATCACGGGCGGCGGATTCCCCGGCAACATCCCGCGGGTGCTGCCCGCGGGGACCGGCGTCCGCATCCGCAAGGACGCGTGGACGGTGCCCGCGCTCTTCCGCCTGATCGAGCAGCACGGGCGGGTGCCGGAGGCGGAGATGTTCCGCA
>JAMPXO010000090.1:15000-20818 GCA_023701125.1 Vicinamibacteria bacterium
CCCAGGCGACTGTTTACTAAAAACACAGGGCTCTGCAAACTCACAAAAAGGAAGTATAGGGCCTGACGCCTGCCCGGTGCCGGAAGGTTAAAGAGAGGGGTTAACCGCAAGGTGAAGCTCTGAACTGAAGCCCCGGTAAACGGCGGCCGTAACTATAACGGTCCTAAGGTAGCGAAATTCCTTGTCGGGTAAGTTCCGACCTGCACGAATGGCGTAACGATCTGGGCGCTGTCTCAACGAGGGGCACTGCGAATCTGTAGTACCGGTGAAGATGCCGGTTTCCCGCAACTAGACGGAAAGACCCCGTGCACCTTTACTGCACCCTAGCCTTGGACTTGGGTGCGCTCTGCGCAGGATAGGTGGGAGGCTTTGAACTCGGGCTCTCGGGCTCGGGGGAGCCAGCGGTGAGATACCACCCTTAGCGTTCCTAGGCTCTAACCTGCTCCCCTGCATCGGGGAGAGAGACAGGGCTAGGTGGGTAGTTTGACTGGGGCGGTCGCCTCCTAAAGAGTAACGGAGGCGCTCGAAGGTTCCCTCAGGCTGTTTGGAAATCAGCCGACGAGTGCAAAGGCACAAGGGAGCTTGACTGTGAGACCTACAAGTCGAGCAGGTGCGAAAGCAGGACTTAGTGATCCGGTGGTTCTGAGTGGAAGGGCCATCGCTCAACGGATAAAAGGTACGCCGGGGATAACAGGCTGATCTGGTCCAAGAGTTCACATCGACGACCAGGTTTGGCACCTCGATGTCGGCTCATCGCATCCTGGAGCTGTAGCAGGTTCCAAGGGTTGGGCTGTTCGCCCATTAAAGCGGTACGTGAGCTGGGTTTAGAACGTCGCGAGACAGTTCGGTCCCTATCTGTTGTGGGCGCAGGAGACTTGAGAGGGCCTGTCCTTAGTACGAGAGGACCGGGATGGACGAACCTCTAGTGCACCAGTTGTCTCGCCAGAGGCATAGCTGGGTAGCTATGTTCGGTTGGGATAAACGCTGAAAGCATCTAAGCGTGAAGCCTGCCTCAAGATGACGTCTCCCGCAGGGTAACCTGCCTAAAGACCCGTGGTAGACGACCACGTTGATAGGCCCGGTGTGCAAGAGCAGCGATGCTCTCAGCTGACGGGTACTAATCGGTCGTGAGGCTTGACCATGACGTTTGTTCTGCCCGAGCGGGCAATACTTGCAATCGACCACAACACGAGCGTGATCTTCAGCTGCGCACATCCCGGTGACCATAGCGGAGGGGTCACACCCGTTCCCATTCCGAACACGGCCGTTAAGCCCTCCTGCGCCGATGGTACTGCCAGGGTCGCCTGGTGGGAGAGTAGGACGTTGCCGGGATTTTCTTTCGTCTCGCGAGCCTCGTGGAGCTTTAAAAAGCCCTGCGGGGCTTTCGTGTTTTGGGGGAGAAACTCGCCCTTGCTGCGACACGTTCACGCACGCCGTGCCCGCCTGCCGCTCGCCGCGGCGGTGCTGATCCTGGTTGCGTCGGCCGCCGAGGCGGACCGCGGGGAGCGCCTGGCGCGGCTCTCCGACGCCGAGCACCAGCGAAACGTCGGGGCCGTGGCCTCCGCCCTGGCCGACCCCGACCGCGGCGTGCGCCGACGCGCGGCTCTCGCGGCCGCAACCCTCGGCGACCCCCAGCTCTGGCCGGCGATCCAGTCCCTGCTCGACGACCCCGAGCCCGCCGTGCGCGCCGCCGCCGCTTTTGCGTCCGGGCTGATCCGCGACGGCGCCGCACGGCCTCGTCTCGAGGCGCGGCTCGCCGACCCGGACGTCGAGGTCCGGGCCCGCGCTGCCGAGGCCCTGGGACGCCTCACGCCAGGGACAACCGCCTCAAGGCTCGCCCAGCACCTCGACACCCTGCTCCCCCCGGGTCCTCGGGTCACTGTCCGTGACGAGCCTGCTGCACAGTCGGATCCGTGGCTCGAGGCGCGGCTGACGCTGCTGGCGCTCGGCGCCCAGCGTGACCCGGCCGTCGCGCTTCGTAGTCTCTCCCCGCCGACCGGGCCGCGGATCGACTGGTGGCCGGCGGCGTGGGTCGCGTCCCGGTTCGAGTCCCCCGCGATGCTTCCCGTCCTCGAGTCTGCAGCCGCCTCTTCAAGCGTCCCCAGCCGCGCCCTGGCAGCGGCGAGCCTGGGCCGACATCCCGCCGGGCTGGCGGCGCTGCGTCGGCTGCTGGCCGACCCGGAGCCCGCAGTGGTCAGCGCCGCACTACGAGGCCTCGCCGAGCACCGCACGCAGGCGGCTGCGGAGGCGGCACTGCCCCTGATGCGCTCCGCGCGCCCCGAGCACCGCGCCGGTGCCCTCGGCGTCCTCGCTGCTGGCCCTGCCCTGCCCGAACTGGCGGCGCGAGTGCTGCCGGCGCTGGCGGACGAGGACCCCGAGGTCCGCGCTCGAGCCCACGAGGCGCTCGCCAGACTCGAACCAGAGGCCTACCCCCTGCTCCTGTCCGGCCTCGATTCGGAGCCCTCGAGCCTTGTGCGCGAGGCGATGGCTCGCACCATCCGCGCGATCGGTGGCCCGCTGGCCGCGGCCCGACTCCCCGAGTTCGCCGCCGACCCGGACCCGGCGGTGCGCGCGGCGGCCGGGCCGCAGGCGCCGGAACCGAGTTCCGCTCGCCGACAGCAGCCCCGGCGGCCCCTCGCCGACCACCTCGCCGCGACCGCCCCCTACCAGCTTCACCTGTCCGGGCAGATCTACAGCCCGCGAGTGGTCCTGGAGACGACAGCGGGCCGGATCGAGCTCCTGCTCGACCCCGTCCACGCCCCGCTCGCGGTCGCCGATTTCGTGGCGCTCGCTCGGCGCGGCGCTTACGACGGCACCCCGCTCCGGCATCTGCTCGCCGAGGTCGAGGTTTCGGCCGGCCCCGCGCTTGCGGCCGCGGCGATCGACCCGCTGCCTGCCGAGCGGACGCTGCGCCCGACGGGCCGCGGAACGGCCCTGGCCTCTGGGCCAGCCGGGGGATTCGCCCTCAGCCTCGTGGCTCAGCCCGAACGCGACGGAAGCGCCACCGTGCTCGGCGCGGTGACCGTCGGCCTGGACGTCGTCCGACGCCTCCGGCCCCACGACCAGATCCGTGCGGTCGTGGTCTGGGACGGCCGCTAAGCCCGCCCCAAAAAAAGAGAAAGGGGGTGGAACCCACCCCCTCTCCGCGCACCTTGCGGTGCGACTGCCGCGGAACTACTTCTTCTTCGCGGCCTTCTTCGCAGCCTTCTTGGGAGCGGCCTTCTTCGCAGCCTTCTTCTTGGCAGCCATGGTCCTCGATCCCCCCTCTCAAAGGGTTAAGCACCGCTTTCGCGGCGGGCCCGCCTGCCCGTCCCCGGGCGCCGAGCCGTCAGTGCACGTCCCGAACCCGGCTCCCGGGCCAGCGAGGCCCTGCCGGGGAGCGACTACTTCTTCTTCTTCGCGGCCTTCTTCGCGGCCTTCTTCTTGGCAGCCATGGATCAATTCCCTCCCTTCGGCCCACGGTATGGGCGACCGGCTCCGCTCACCACCTCCAACATCTCGGTTGATGTAGCGGTTGACATACTAGGGGAAGGGTATGGGCGGTCCACTGGGGTGTCAAGAACTTTTTTCGCACAGGCTGGCGCTATACCCCTACGAACACGCGCCTTAGCCTGTGGACGACCCTGTGCAAAAGCAATCCCGGCCGCGCCAGTCGTGCCGAAATCGCATCCCGCGCCCGCGCGTGGCGGCCGCCAGCGCCGTGCTTGTCCGTGCAAACCCCGCACACCGACTGACATAGCTCCTTATATAGTCCACACTCAACCCGGCCCCGACCCGGCCCCGGTATACTCCGCCCATGTTCGAGTTCCGGGTCGAGGGTCGCAGCGGTCGGGCTCGCGCCGGCCTCTTGACCACGCCCCACGGGGTGGTGCCCACGCCCATCTTCATGCCGGTGGGTACCGCGGCGGCCGTGAAGGCCGTGACGACGCGGGACCTCGCCGATGTCGGCGCCCACATCGTCCTGGCCAACACCTACCACCTCATGCTCCGGCCCGGCTCGCGCCTGGTCGCCGATCTCGGCGGTCTCCACGGCTTCACCGGTTGGAAGGGCCCCTTCCTCACGGACTCCGGCGGCTACCAGGTGTTCAGCCTGGCCGCCCTGCGCCAGCTCGACGAGCACGGCGTCCGCTTCCGCAGTCACCTCGACGGCAGCGAGCACCTGCTCTCCCCGGAACGGTCGATCGAGATCCAGGGCGAGCTCGGTGCCGACATCGTCATGGCCTTCGACGAGTGCCCGCCCTACCCGGCCCCGCGCGAGGCCGTGGCTGCGGCGACCACCCGCACCACGCGCTGGGCGCAGCGCTCCAGGGAGGCCCACCGACGCCCCGACCAGGCGCTGTTCGGCATCGTGCAGGGAGGCGTGTTCGACGACCTCCGGGCCCGCAGCGCCGAGGAGCTGATCCGGCTCGACTTCCCCGGCTACGCCGTCGGCGGCCTCTCCGTTGGCGAGCCGAAGCCGGACATGCTGCGCGTGCTCGAGGGGCTCGACCCGATCCTGCCCGCCGACAAGCCCCGCTACCTGATGGGCGTCGGCACGCCCGAGGACCTGATCGAGGGCATCGCGCGCGGGATCGACATGTTCGACTGCGTGATGCCCACCCGCAACGCCCGCAACGGCATGCTCTTCACCAGCCAGGGCAAGCTCTCGATCCGCAACGCCCGCCATCGCGAGGACCCGCGCCCGCCCGACCCCGACTGCGCCTGTTTCACCTGCCGCACCGCTTCTCGCGCCTACCTGCGGCACCTGCACCTGGCGGGCGAGATGACGGCCGCAACGCTGATGACCATCCACAACCTGGCCTTCTACCTTGACACCGTCCGCCGAGTGCGCCACAGTATCCTTTTGGGTCGGTTCGAGGAGTTCCGTGCGGAGGCCCTCACGCGCCTCCGTCCAGCTCCGGGCGAGCCGCCTGGCCAGCCCGAACTCGACCCCTCGAGCTGACGGCGCCGAGTCGCTCCCCGCCAGGGAGTGACGGCCGGGCGGCCGGCCAGGGCGACGGCCACCGCGACCGACGAAACGCTCCACGACGACCGCAAGGACCGAAAGCTACTAGAGGAATGACGACCCTCGCGCCGCTGCTCGCTCTCGCCGGCCCGCCCTCGGAAGGCGAGAGCCCGCTCGCCAGCTTCGTGCTGATGGGCATCATCTTCGGCATCTTCTACTTCGTCCTGATCCTGCCGATGCGCCAGAAGCAGAAGAAGCTCGACGAGCTGGTCGCCCACTTGAAAGCGGGCGACAAGATCATCCTGAACGCCGGCATCTTCGGCACGGTCGAGGGCGTCGAGCCCGACGGCCTGCTGGTCAGAATCGCCGACAAGACCAAGATCAAGGTGCTCCGCAGTGCCGTCGCCGGCCTGCAGGCGGCGCCCCAGGCGGAGAGCAAGTAACCCCAATGCCCCCTGCGTTGCAGAACCCGATCGTCCTGTGGCTCCTCCTGACGGCCATCCTCGGCGGCATCAGCTACTCCGCCATGCGCAAGGAGCTCCGCCTCCGGGCCACGCTGTACGGCTCCTTCCTGCTGGCCTGCCTGGTCGCCGTGTGGCCGCCCTACGGTACTGAAGACGGCCGCCCGGGCAAGATCCGCCTCGGCCTCGACCTGCGCGGCGGCATCCACCTCGTGATGCAGGTGGTCACCGACGACGCGCTCAACGCGACCGTCGACGACGCCCTCGACACGGTCCGCGAGCAGGCCTCGCGCAAGGCGATCCAGATCGGCGCCTCGACCCGCGTCAGCCCCACCCGCTTCGAGGTGACCGGCGTCGAGCCCGCGCGCGTCAAGGACCTGCGCGACTCGCTCCGCGATTTCTTCCGCGAGTG
>JAMPXO010000219.1 GCA_023701125.1 Vicinamibacteria bacterium
GCGACCACCCGTCGGCGCGAAGCCGACGGGTGGTCGCCCCCACTCGCGTCCTGCTCAGCACCACCGGTAGAGGGCACCGGCGGCGCCCACGCCCTTCATCTCCCAGACGCCGCAGTCGACGTGCATCGAAGCGAGCTTCGCATCGGCCACCTCCACCTCGGCGTGGCCGGCGAGCACGGCGGCGGCCTGCGCCTTGCGCCCGAGCTCGGCCGCTCGGGCGAGGACCTCCGCCTCGTCCTTCGCCCAATCGCGTTCCATCACGATCTTGGCGAAGAAGAACGTGCGCGTGTAGTGCTTCACCCACCAGAGTCGCGCCGGGGCGGAGATCTGCATCCCGCCCAGTTCGTTCTCGATCGCGGGGAGCACCTTGGTGCCGATGAGGGTCAACTGATCCGCGACTTCCTGCTCGGGGTCGATCGTGATCTGACGCATTCTTGCCTCCTTGAAACGGTCAACTGGTGAACGCGAGACAGGCGGGTTGCGAACGCCGATCAGTTGGCCAGCGCCGAGACGAACGCACGCGCGCTCTTGACCGTCCGCAGCCGGGGCTCGCGGGCCAGCGCGCCCTGGACCAGTTCGGCCAACCACGCCGGCGCCAGGTGCGGGCTGAGCCGCTCGGCTGCCCCGTGCCGGATCGACTCCAGCGTCTGCTGCTCGGTGGACGCCTGGAACGGGTGTCGGCCGGCGATGGTCTCGTGGACGACCACCGCCAGCGCCCAGACGTCCCATGCGGGCGAAGGACCGACGCCGTCCCAGGCCTCCGGCGGCAGGTAGCGCGGGGTGCCGGCCACCAGGCCCTCGCCCTCGCGACCCAGCTCGATCAACTGGGCCAGGCCGAAGTCCAGCAGCTTGGGTCCACCATCGGAGCGAAAGCCCACGTTGCCGGGCTTGAGATCGCGGTGGAGGAATCCACTCTCGTGCAGGTCCGCGAGCGTTCCCGCCAGGCTGCGGGTGACGGCCAGTCCGGCATCGAGCGTCAGCGGGCCGCGCTGGAGACGCTCGGCCAGCGTCTCTCCCGGCAGGAACTCGACGACCAGGAACGGCACGCCCTTCCAGGTTTCGGCGCCGAACAAGGTGGCGACGCCCGGGTGATCGATGGAGGCCATGACCCGCGCCTCCGACCGCAACCGGAGCGCGAGCGCCGAGGAGAGCCGTGGCAGCGTCTTGAGCGCCACCGTGCGACCCAGCGCCAGGTCCTCCGCCTGGTAGACGATTCCCATCCCGCCCGCCCCGAGCCGCCGCACCAGCGCGAACTTGCCGAGCACGACAGCGGGCAGGGCCGCCGGCCGGCCACCCCTGGCGCCGCACGCGCACGCCGGATCGGTCCCGTGCCGGACCCGCGAGCAGGAACCACACTCGAGGCCCGGCTCGTCGTCCCCGCTCGCGCCGTCTTCGGCGGGAGCGACCGCTGCGCGAGAGAGCGCGATCCCGGCCGCCGAGGCCAGGCCGCTCGCCAGTTCCTGCGCCTCTCGATCCCAGGGTTGCTCCGACTCGCGTTCGCCAAGGGCCAGCAGGCCGGCCGGCTCTCCGCTGCTGCCGGGCACCGGTACGACCAGCAGCACGCCCTGGTCGCAGGCCCACGCCCGGTCGGGCTCGGGCAGCAGGCGGAGGAAAGACGCCGCCGTGAGGTCCAACGGGCGGGGATCGGCTTCGAGCAGGGCGACCAGCGCCGAGTCCGCGCCCAGCGCGCGCGGCGCCCGATCGACGGCAACGAAACGGCCGCGGGGGTCTCGCAGGAAGGCGCGCACCTGCGTCGCTCCCAGGGACCGTTGGATCTCGGCCGACAGGGCCCGGGCGACGTCGGCTCGGCCACGGGCCGAGGTCAGTTCCGTGAGCAGGCGGTGCAGGGCCGCCCCTCGGTCGCCCTCTCCGCGCGAGAAGAGCCTGTCGATGGCGCGGCTGAGGGGGCCCCGCGCCAGCCCCAGCAGGGCGACCACGAGCGTCCACCGCAGCAGGTCCTGGCCGTGGCCGGCACCCAGCGACTCCACCAGCGGCCGGTCCCGCTCGACGTAGAGGTGGGCCGACAGCAGGGTGGCGGGGAGCAGTACGAGCGCGCCCAGGCTCGTGCGCGCCAACACGTACGATGCGGCGCGGCGCGCGATCAATCGCAGGCCGAGGACGCGTCCAGCGGCCACCGCCCCGGCCGTGCTGATGGGAATGGAGATGAGGCCCCCATAGACGGCGACCTCGACGCTGGCCTCGTGACGATCGATCCAACCGTCCACCCCCGGCACGACGATCGCCGCCAGGCTGAGCCCGACGAGCGGTGCGAGGCCGGCGAAGACCGCGACCACGAACGCCGCGACCCGGCGCCCCTCGTCCCCGCTCGCCTTCCGCGCCTTGCGCAGCGCGATGGCCGCTCCCACCGCGATCAGCGCGAAGTTGAGGGCCCAGAACAGGCTCCCGCGCCGATCCGGGCCACTCCTGCTGAGCGCGGCCATCAGCCGGCCGATTCCCTCCCCGGCCCACGGCGCGAGGAAGGTGGCCGCGAAGAGCAGCGCCCCCGCCGCGACCGCCACCCGCTCCAGGCGTGCGAGCACCCGTTGCGCGGGCAGGTGCTCCGGGGCGGCCGGGAACCGCCGGGCCAATGCCAGGAATGCCGCACTGAGGAAGGCCTCCGCCGGCAGCACCGAGAGGATGGAAGCCCAGACGACGTCGCCCCGGTCGGCGAGACGCGCGATCGGCCGGGCCGACAGCGCGGCGGCAACCAGCAGGTAGAACACGCCCAGACGCTCGGCCCGCGGATCCCGGTCACCGGCGTAGATCAGCACGGTCGCCGTTGCCGCGAAGGCGAGTAACGGGGCGGCCGCCACGGGCTCGGCGCCGTCGAGCGTCAACCCGACACCGACCAGCGCGCGCACGGCGGCCAGCGCGCAGAGCAGCCGCGTGGAGCCGCTCAGCGACTCGCGAATGCGCCCCGCATCGGCCTTGACCCGGGCCCGCACTTCTGCCGCGAGGGTCGCGAGCACGCGAGTCGCCGGCTGGTTGGCGGCCGTCGTGTCCCAATCGACCGCAGCGCCGTCGGCGGCAGCGGCCGCGAGCCTCACCACGCGCGGATCAGGTTCCATGGGCGATGGTTTGCGCCAGCCTGGCAAGCGCGCGCGCGACCGTCATGCGGGCGGCATCGGCGGACGGCCGGCCCAGGGCCAGCGCGATCTGCTCGTAGCTGAACCCCATCTCGACCCGGGCGACGACCGCCTGCTGCTCGTGCTGCGGGAGCTGCGCGAGCGCGGCCTGGTACCGGCGGCGGAACTCGGCATCGGCGACGACCCTCTCCGGCCCAGGCTCGAGGCTGGCGAGATCCTCCGGCAGTGCCTGTTCAGTCGGGTGCCGGGTGGCGCGCCGCACGTGGTCGCGAACCCGGTTCACGATCGCCGTCCGCAGGTAGGCGCCGAGCGCACCCCGGCGCCGCGAATCGAAGCGGTCCAGGTTGCGCACGGCGGCGAACAGCGTCTCCTGAACCACGTCGGCGGTGTCGGCGACGGCCCGCGCCCAGGCCGGGAGCCGGCCGTGGGCGAACCTCCGCAAGCCCGGCAACTCCCGTTCGATCAGGGCCTCCAGGGCCGACTGGTTGCCGCGTCGGGCGAGGCTCAGCAGGCGCACGGTGGTGGGTGCCGGGGATGGATCCTCTTCGGTCACTTCGATGTTCCCGCGCCTTGCTTGATGGAGTGACCGGGACTCTATCAGGCTCTCGCCATCACTCGCCAGACGAGCGCTCCCCGTCGACGCGACACTCGTTCGGTTCCACGGCCCTGGACGTTGTTGCGGGCAGGAGTGGAGCCTGAGCCCCCGACGAAAGGCGGAAGACATGCGCGGCCCTGTGAGCGTCCTGGTCGTTTCCCTGTGGCTGGCTGCGACACCAGCCTCCGTCGCCGATCCGCTTGGCGAGCGCATCTGGCGCTCCGAGAACGTCAACCCGCACCAGATCCCCGGCGACATGACCGCCCTCTTCGAGACCCTCCGCCTCCATGGAGTCCTGCCGACCCGAGCGGTCACCGCGGACGGACGGACCCCCGAGTTGGTGCTGCGCGCAGAGGCCCAGTTGTTCGGGGCCCACTTCCCTGTCGAGTTGGACCGTCTGCTCTGTTCCCTCAACCCCCGCGTCTGTAGCTGTGAGGGACAGCCCGCCGGCTCCGCCTGCCGCTGGACGAACCGGGCGGGAGACCAGATCGTCGTGCCCGCGGTCCAGTTCGAGACCTACGTGACGCCGCGGACTCAGCGGCGACGACCCGACGAGTCGATGCAGAGCGCGGTCGACCGCGCCCGAGGCTGCGAGGCGTACGACCCCGACTGCCGCGTCTTCATCAGCCACTTGA
>JAMPXO010000091.1 GCA_023701125.1 Vicinamibacteria bacterium
CTGGACGTGATCGCCAAGGTGATCAACATCCGCGACTTCTTCGTCACCCTGTTCTTCGTCACCCTCGGCATGCAGGTGCCGAAGCCCGAGCCGGCGCTGCTGGCCGCGGCCGTGGCGGCGGCCGGGTTCCTGGTCGCGACCCGCTTCGTCACCATCTTCCCCGTGCTGTACGCACTGCGCAGCGGCCTCCGCGGCAGCCTGCTGCCGGCGATCAACCTCTCGCAGATGAGCGAGTTCTCGCTGGTCATCGCGGCGCTGGGGCTGGCCCTCGGCCACGTCGACGCCGGCACCGTGGCGCTGCTGACGCTGGTCTTCGCGCTGACCGCGGTCAGCTCGACCTACATGATCACGTGGAACCACCCGCTGCAGGCGGCCTTCGGCTCGGTCCTGCGGCGTCTCGGCCTGCACGAGGGCGAGCACCACGCCGACGACGGCCACGGCGAAGGCGCGGGCATCGTCTTCCTCGGCTTCTGGCGCGACGCCAGCTCGATCCTCCACGAGTTCGAGACGGGCCCTGCCGGCGAGGCGCATCCGCTGCTGAAGGAGGTCCAGGTGGTGGACTTCAACCCCGCGGTGCTGTCGGCGCTCAAGAAGCGCGGGGTGCGCGCCGTCTACGGCGACATCGCCAGCCTCGACACCCTGCACCACGCGGCCGTCCACCACGCCCGACTGGTCGTGGCCACGATCACGGACGCGGTGCTCAAGGGCACCACCAACAGGCGGCTGCTGCAGGCCGCGCGGCGGTTGTGCCCGCAGGCGCGGGTGGTGGTCGCCGCCGACACCTTCACCACGGCGCTGGAGCTGTACGAGGACGGCGCGGACTTCGTCTACGTGCCGCGCCTGCACTCGGTCCACCGCATGGCCGAGGTGATCGAGACCGGCTTCGAGGAGGACCTGGCCGCGCTGCGCGAGGAGGAGATGGCGGCGCTCCGGCGGCGCGACGAGGTGCTCGGCTAGGGAGCGCCGCTCAGGCCACGCGGGCCGTGCTCTCCTCCAGCCGCTCGGCCAGGATCTGGGAGAGGTTGAGCAGCAGCTTGGAGGCGAGCGCCGGGCTGTCCGCCACGAGCCGACGCAGCAGGCCCTGGTCCAGGCAGGCCAGGTCGAGGTCGGTCGCGGCGACGACGTCCGCCGAGCGCAGCCGCGAGGTCAGCACCGCCACCTCGCCGAAGGCGTCGCCCTTGCCCAGGGTGGCGAGCAGCAGCGGCCCGTCGTGGGTGTTGCGCCGCACCTCGGCCACGCCGTCGATCAGCACGAACAGCTCGGTGCCGACCTCGCCCTGGCGCACGACCCGGCTGCCGGCGGGGACGCGCGCCCGGCTGGCCCAGGCCAGCAGCTCTTTCACCTCGCCCTCCTGCAGCCCGCGCAGCAGCGGCGGGTCCGGGGTGTTGGCCGAGCGGCTGAGGTGCTCGACGAACTCCACGCCGCCGATGGCGACGGGCGCGACCAGGCCACGGTACTCGGAGAATCGCGCTGCGAACCACGCGCTCCGGCCGTCCGCCTCGCCGAGGTCGCGACACGCCAACTGGAACGGCGAGCGCACCGCCCGCAGGTGCGGGCCGTCGTCGAGCAGGTGGACGAGCGGCACCTGGTAGCCGAGCTGCGGGTCGGGGTAGGCCGGGCGGTAGCGGCGATAGCCGAGCTGCTCGTAGAGACGCACGAGGTAGGGGTCGCAGTGGATGAAGTCGAGGGTCAGCCCCGACTTGCGCGCCCCGCGGTACACCAGGTCGACCGCGTAGAGCAGGGCCCGCGACCTGCGGTGCTCCGGCAGCACCAGCAGGCGACCGCAGAAGCCCATCTGCTCGAGCTCGTAGCCGTCGAAGCGGTCGAGGCCGAACCGGCGGCGCCAGGCCTCGGGCGCGAGCTGACCGCCCCGCACCTGGCGCAGCGAGGCCACCAGCTGGCCGTCGCGCTCCACGCAGACGTGGACCGCCACGTCGTCGAGCTCGTCGACGAGGCGCTTGCGGGCATGGTCGGCGATGCCCCTGTACTTGCGCTGCTCCTCGACGAAGACCTGATAGCGCAGCCGGTAGAGCTGCTCCTTGTGCTCGTCCGACTCCGCGACGAAGGCCTGGAAGCGACCCGCCATCTGCCCCCCCGCTCCACCCGGTCGTGCGCCCGGCGGAAAGCGGGATGATGGCCAATCGGGCCCCGGCCGTCGCCCCCCAAATGGGGGATGCCTCAGTCCTTGTGCTCGGCCGGGCTCAACTTGTCCGCGTCCGGGAGCTGGCCGGCGAGGCGGGCGGGGTCGTGGATCAGCACCGGCAGGTGCTGCGAGCAGATCCGCCACGAGCGGCCGCGGTAGTCGAACGGGATCAGCGGCGTGTCGGCGGACGTCTTCGAGCAGAGCACACAGGTGGCAGCGTCGGTCATTTCGAGTCTCCCTGGAGTTCATGCCACGCGGTCGCCACGAGGGCGGCTGCGCGATCGAGAGCTGCGGCCGTGGAGGCGCGGCCGAGCGAGAAGCGGATGGCGCCGCCCGCGCGCTCCTTCGCCAGGCCCATCGCCAGCAGCGTGGACGAGGGCGAAGGCTCGCCGGAGTGGCAGGCCGCCCCGGGCGTCGCCAGCACGTCAGGCACCCGGGTCAGCAGGGTGAAGCCGGCGACGCGGGGGAAGGAGACGTTCACCGTGTTGGGCAGCCGGTCGAGGTCGTCGAGCCCGGGGCCGTTGAGCAGCAGGCCGGGCACCCGCGACGCGAGCGCCGCGTGGAAGCGCTTCGACAGCTCGCGCAGGCGCGGGCCCTCGACGGGCAGCTTGGCCGCCGCCACCCGCGTGGCCGCGCCGAGGCCGACGATGCCCGGCACGTTCTGGGTTCCCGCGCGCAGCCCCTTCTCGTGCGGCGCGCCCAGCATCCACGGCTCGAGTTCGACGCCGCGGCGGATGTAGAGGGCGCCGATGCCCTTGGGGCCGTACAGCTTGTGGCCCGCGATCGTGAGCAGGTCGACGCCCAGTTGCGCGACGTCGACGGGGATCTTGCCGACGGCCTGCGAGGCGTCGGTGTGGACCAGCACGCCGCGGGCGCGAGCCGCCTGCGCCACCGCGGTGACCGGCTCCACCGTGCCGACCTCGTTCTGCGCCAGCATCACGGACACCAGGCGGGTGTCCTCGCGCAGCGCCGCCGCGACCGCGGCGGGGTCGACGCGGCCCTCGAGCGAGACCGGGACGATGGTCGCGCTGCCGCCGCGCGCGGCCCGGCGTCGCGCGTTCTCCAGCACCGAGAAGTGCTCGACGGCCGTGACCACCACGTGGCCCGGGCCGACGCCGTTCATCACCCAGTTGTTCGACTCGGTGCCGCCGCTGGTGAACACGATCTCGTCGGGCGCGGAGCCGATCAGCGCGGCCAGCGCCTCGCGCGCCTCCGCCACCGCCTCGGCCAGGCGGCGGCCGACGGCGTGCGACGAGGCCGCGTTGCCCTGCACGTCGACGAGGAACGGCCTCATCGCCTCGAACGCCTCGGGGCACAGCGGCGCAGACGAGTTGTGATCGAGGTAGATCGCCTGATCGTCCATGCCCCGCTCAGCGCTCCCGCGCGACCGGCGCCAGTCGCCAGGTGGGGTCGGTCCACGGCGTGCGCGCGTACAGCCAGCGCAGCCGCGCGTCGCCGTCCGCGGCCAGCTTCGGGTCCGCCACCAGCGCGGCCTCGAACTCGGCGCGCAGCGCCGGGTCGCGCTCCAGCATGCGATCGCCGAGCGGCGCCATCACGTACTCCTCGACGTACTCGGTGCGCTGGAGTACGGAGTTGAAGAAGCCCCAGCGCAGGAACGACTCGGGCGAGAGCGGGTCGAGCAGCACCACGGCCAGCGCGCCCAGCGGCTGGTCGGTCGCCACCCGCACCGAGCCGGCCGGGAAGGTCCGCTTCGTGGCCTGCCAGCGGCAGCCCGCCTTGTCCAGCCCCGTCCGGCCCTCGTTGTGGACGCCGACTTCGACACCTTCGAGCCGGCAGATCTCGACCTCGAGCTCACGCGGCGCGGTCAGCGTCTCCAGCGCGATCCCGTGCAGGCGCAGGCGCTCGATTGCGTCGCTCCACTGCGGCCCCAGCCAGTACGCGCGCGGGCGCGGCACGGCCACGGCCAGCGCGTCGGCCGGGTAGAGGGGCAGCTTGCGGGTGACGAGTTCGCCCGTGTAGACGAGCTTCGTGCCGCCCGTCGCCGCCGACGGCTCGTGGCGCCAGCCGATCAGTTTCGCCTCGACCTCGACCGGGGCCGGCGCGGGCTTCCACTGCACGGGCACCTCGGCGAGGCGTCGTGCGCGGTCGGCGGCGGTCGCTTCCTTCAGCGCGGCGCCGCGTTCCCCGAGCGTGCGCAGCGCGGACTCCAGCAGCACGTGGGTGCCGAGCACGCGGCGGTCATAGGGCTTGAGCGAGTGGTTCTCGACCAGCAGCGCGCCCAGGTGGCGCGCGTCCCCGTAAGGATGGGAGAGCCGGGCCGAGGCCGGGTAATCGCGGAAGCCCTGCGATGGGTCGCGGTTGTCGACCCAGTTGGCGACGTAAAGCGGTCCGGGCTCGTGGCCTGCCGCCGCCAGGTCGCGGATCAGCCCCGCTCCCAGCGTGCCGCTCATCCAGCCGTCGATCGCGGGCGAGTGGCCGTGGCCGCCCAGCGAGCCGAACGTGATGTCGTAGGCGTGGTCGCCGCCGTCGGTCACGTGCAGGTCGAAGTACAGGTCCGCCCCCCAGGACTGCAGCGCGCCGACCACCGCCCGCACCTCCGGCGTGTCGAGTTTCGTGTAGTCGCGGTTGAGGTTCAGGTTGCGGGCGTTGGTGCGCCAACCGGCGTTGTCGGGCCCACGCTGGTTGATGCGGCTGCGCTCCGTGACCCGCTCGTGGCCGTCGACGTTCAGGATCGGGACGAACAACAAGGTGGCCCGCTCCAGCAGCGCCGCCCGCGGCGCGTCGGCGAAGGCCATGTCGCGCAGCAGCATCAGCCCCGCGTCCTTGCCGTCGATCTCACCGCCGTGGATGCCGGCCTGGGCAAGCAGCACGGGCTTCCCCGCGGCGCGCACGGCCTCGGGCGTCGCGGCGCCCGCGGCGCTCGCCACGACCATCCAGATCTCGCGGCCTTCGCCGCTGCGGCCGATCGACACCAGTGCAATCCGCTGCGAGGCCGCGTCGAGCCGCTTCAGCCAGGCCACGGTCTCGTCGTAGGAGGGCGTCGTCCGGAAGTTCGCCGCCTCGGCGGGCGTGACCCACGGGTGCGAGGCGGCCGCCACTCGCGCGCGGCTCCGCCCCTCCCAGGCCGGGACCGGCGGCAACGGCGCAGCCCACGGGTCGTCGGCATGGAGGCACGGCGTCACTAAAGAGGAGATGAGCACGAGGGCAGCGAGTCGCATCACCGCCAAACCTACCGCGTCACGTCGATTTTCGCCACGAGGCGGGCCGCGGACCGCGCGCGCTCGCTAAAATGACGCATGCAGGCGCTGCTCACGACCGCGCTCGAGTTGGTGCTGCTGGCCCTGCTGGTCGGCTTCGTGGCGCGGCGCGTGCGCGTGCACTACAACGTCGCGCTGGTCGTCGCCGGCGTGCTGGTCGGCGCCACCCACCTGATGCCGCCCGTCGCACTCAGCGCCGACATCGTGCTCCAGCTCTTCCTGCCCGTGCTGCTGCTGGAAGCCGCGATCTCGACGGACCTGCGGCGACTGCGCGACAACCTGGGTCCGATCCTGCTGCTGGCGCTGCCGGGGCTGGTGCTGACGCTGCTGGTCGCCGGCGGCGTGCTGCGGGCGACGATCGGGCTGCCGCTCGGGTTCGGGTTGTTGCTGGGCGCGATCCTCGCCCCCACCGACACCATCGCGGTGCTCTCGGGCTTCCGCAGCGTCGGCGCGCCGCCGCGGCTCAAGAGCCTGGTCGAGAACGAGAGCCTGTTCAACGACGGCACCGGCCTCGTCGCCTATGGGGCGATCCTGGCCGTGCTCACGGGCGGCACGTTCGCCCCGGCCGCGATCGCGAGCAACCTGTTCTGGGTGATGGTCGTCGGCACCGTGATCGGCTGGGCCGCCGGCTTCGGCGCGGCCCTGCTCGCGCGCCACGCCGGCGATCACCTGAACACGGTGGTGCTGACCGTGGCGCTCGCGTACGGGGCCGCGCAGCTCGCGCAGGCCGCGCAGGCCTCGGCCGTGCTCGCCGTCGTCGCCGCCGGCCTGTCGCTGCGTGCTCACGGCTGGGCCGGGTTGCCTGCGCCCTCGCGGCTGGCGGTGCGCTCGTTCTGGGAGGTCGCGGCCTTCGCCGTCAACAGCGTCGTCTTCCTGCTGGTCGGCATGCAGGTGGACGGGCCCGCGCTGCTGGCCGCCGCGCCGGCGATCCTGTGGGCGCTGGTCGCCCTCTTCGCCGGCCGGGCCGCAGGCATCTACCCGCTGCTGGCGCTGCTCCGTCGCAGCCGTCTCGCCGTGCCGCTCGCCTGGCAGCACCTGCTGGTGTGGTCCAACCTCAAGGGCAGCCTGTCGATGGCCGTCGCGCTCTCGCTGCCCGCCGACCTGCCCTACCGCGACCTGCTGGTGACGGTGACCTTCGGCTGCGCGCTGATCACCCTGACCGTGCAGGGGCTCACCCTCGCGGGCGTGGCACGGCGGCTGGGAGTCGGCCGCCGCGACGCCACGGAGGAGGAGCTGGAGAGTCACCAGGGGCGGCTGCTCGCGGCCCGCGCGGGCCAGACCGAGCTCGACCGCCTGCAACACCTGGGGCTGCTCGCGCTGGGCGACTTCCAGCGCCTGCGGGCGGCGTACCAGCAGGTGATCGCCCGCTCGGAGCGCGGCCTGCGCGACCTCGCCGCGGTGCGCGAAGCCGGCGACAGCCGCCGCCAGCGCATGCTGCGACGGCACCTGCTGCTGGTCGAGAAGAGCGCGGTGCGCGAAGCGGTCGGCTCCGGCATCCTGGCCGAGGACGTCGGCACCAGCATCGCGCGGGACCTCGACCACGCGCTCGACCAGCTCGGGAACGACTGAGGCGGAGAAGAGACGATGTACGTGCTGATCGCCGGTGGCGGGCACATGGGTTCGTTCCTGGCCGCGCGGTTGCTGGCCGCGGGCCACGAGACGCTGGTCGTCGACACCGACCCGCGGGTGACCGAGCGCCTCTACGCCGAGCACGGCGTGGTCACCGTCACCGGCAGCGCGACGGACCTCGCGGTGCTGGAGCAGGCAGGCCTCAAGCGCGCCGACGCCGCGGTGGCGATGACCGGGCGCGACGCCGACAACCTCGCGTTCTGCCTGCTGGCGCGCTACTACGGCGTGCCGCGGGTGCTGGCGCGGATGCTCGACCCGCAGTACGAGGTGCCGTACAAGCTGGTCGGCGCGACCAAGATCCACTCCGAGTCCGACCTGATCGTGAACTCGTTCCTGACCTCGCTGGAGTTCCCCGAGATCGGCGCGCTGATGTCGATCGGCCCGCGCGACCTGGTCGCCTTCGAGGTCCGGGTGTCGACCTTCGCCCGCGTTGCCGGCCGGACGGTGCAGGACATCGTGCGCGACGAGGCCTTCCCCAGCGGCTGCCTGTTCATCGGCGTCGAGTCACCCGAAGGCGACGTCAAGGTGCCCGTGGGCTCGACCGTGATCGCCGGCGGCGTCAGCGTGATCCTGGCGGCGCACCGCCCCGACCTGCCGCGCCTGCTCGCCTGCCTGACCGCCCCGCGGCCCGAGGCGCTGACGGCCGAGGCCAGCGAGGCGGTCGCGCTGCTGGCGCGGGTGGCGTTCCTGGCCGGCGTCTCGCGCGACGACCTCGAACCGCTGGCCGCCGAGGCTCGCCTGGTGAGCCTCGACGCGGGCCACGTCGTGTACACCCAGGGCGAGCCCGGCGACATGCTGTACGTGGTGAAGTCGGGCGCCTGCGAGGTCAGCGGGCGGGGCGGCAGTGCCGTGCTGCGCCACCCGAGCTTCTTCGGCGAGCGCACGGCACTGACCGGCCAGGCCCGCACCCGCAGCGCGCGGATGGTCGAGGACGGCGAGCTGCTGACCGTGCCCGGCGCCGCCGTGCGCGCGCTGGCGCTGCGCAATCCCTTCCTGGCCCTGGAGTTCGCCAAGCTGTTGAGCGGAAACCTCGGCGCCTAGTCTTCGACCCCGGGCGCCACGGCCCCGGACAATGGAGGAGTGATGATCCACGCGATGGTGCTGGCCGGCGGCCACGGGGCCGAGGCCGTCTCGGTCACGCTGCTGCTGCTGGCGTTCGTGATGATCGGGGCCAAGCTGGCCGGCGAGCTGGTCGAGCGCCTCGGCCAACCCGCGGTCCTCGGCGAGCTGATGGTCGGCATCCTGCTCGGCAACCTGGTGGCCGACTCCTGGCTGGCGGCGATGCGCGCCAACGAGACCTTCCTGGTGCTGGCCGAGCTCGGCGCGGTCCTGCTGCTCTTCCACGTCGGCCTGGAGTCGACGCCGCGCGAGATGATGGCCGTCGGCGGCCGCGCGGCCGCGGTTGCGGTGCTCGGCGTGGTCACGCCGATGGCGCTCGGCTACGGCGTCGGCGTCGTCTTCCGGCCGAACGACTCGTGGATGCTGCACGCGTTCCTCGGCGCGATGCTGGCGGCGACCAGCGTCGGCATCACCGCCCGCGTGCTGCAGGACGTCGGCGCACTGAAGACGCCGGCGGCCCGCATCATCCTCGGCGCCGCGGTGATCGACGACGTGCTGGGGCTGATCGTGCTGGCCGTCATCTCCGGGATCATCACGGCCGCCGCCAGCGGCGCGACGCTCGGCTACGGCGCGATCGCGATGATCTGCGTCAAGGCCTTCGCGTTCCTGTTCGGCGCGCTGGTGATCGGCAGCTTCCTCTCGCCGCGGGTGTTCAAGGCGGCGCTGGCGCTACGCTCGCGCGGCATCGTCCAGTCGCTGTCGCTCAGCTTCTGCTTCCTGCTCGCGTGGGCGGCGCTGCAGGCCGGCCTGGCGCCGATCGTCGGCGCGTTCGCCGCCGGCCTGGTGCTGGAGGACGTGCACTTCGAAGGCCTGACCGAGCGCGGCGAGCCCGAACTCCATCAGACGCTGGAGCCGCTGATCGCGCTGCTCGTGCCGGTCTTCTTCGTGCGCATGGGACTGCTGGTCGACGTGCGCTCCTTCCTCGACAGCTCGGTGCTGGGGATCGCGCTGGCGCTGACGGCCGCCGCGGTGATCGGCAAGCTGGCCTGCGGGTTGGCGGTGCCGAAGGGCATGTCCGGGCTGCTGGTGGGCCTCGGCATGATGCCGCGCGGCGAGGTCGGCCTGATCTTCGCGGGCATCGGTGCGACGCTGATCCTGAACGGCCAGCCCGTGATCGACCCCGGGACCTACGCCGCCGCCGTGTTCATGGTGGTGGCGACGACCATGGCGACGCCGCCGCTCCTGATCTGGTCGGCGCGTCGGGCGGGCGTCGCCACGGGTGCCGACGCGGGACAGGAGCCACGCCCCCACGCCTGAGCCGGGTCAGGCGCGAAGCAGCATCGGAGCGACAGCCAGCAGCGCCAGCGCGGCCAGCATCGCGACGAAGCCGCCGACCAGCCACGCCAGCTCCGGCCGCGGCCACGAGAGCCGCGGCCGGAGCAGGCGGCCGCCGCTGACCAGCAGCGCGGTCGCCGTCGCAACGCCGAAGCCGGCGGGGTTCCACCACAGCCACGAAACGCCGGGCGCCAGCGCGCCCAGCAGCAAGTTGCCCGCGAGCCCGGCCGCGAGCCCGCTGATCGCCGCCCGACCGTCGACCGCCGGGGCCAGCACGCCCAGCGCGAAGACGGCCAGCACGGGCCCGTAGAAGGCGGAGCCGACCTGGTTGATCAACTCGATCACGCCGGTGCCGGCGCGCGCGAACAGCATCCCGGACCCGACCGCGAAGAGTCCCCAGGCGAACGTGGTCCCGCGCGCGAGCCACACGCCCTGCGCTTCGGGCGCGCGCCCGAGGACGTCCTCGAGGGTGACGGCGGCCAGGCTGTTGAGCGCCGAGTCGATCGAGGACATCGCGGCAGCCAGCAACGCGGCCAGCAGCAGCCCACGCAGCCCGGACGGCAGGTAGCTGGTCATGAACACGGGCACCAGGCTGTCCGCGGGCTTGCCCTGCATCGCCGCCGCGAAGGCCGGGTCGACCTGCAGCAGGCCCGCGAGCAGCAGCCCCAGCAGGCAGTAGGTGAGCACCAGCGGAAAGCGCAGGAGTCCATTGAGCACCAGTGCCAGCCGCGCGGCCTTCTCGTCGCGGGCGGTCAGCAGCCGCTGCGCCTGGCTCTGGTCGCAGCCGTAGTACGACACGTACAGGAAGAAGCCGCCGAGCAACATCGGCCAGAAGGAGAACGGGCCCTCGCCGGCGAGGCCCGCGGAGTCCAGCACCAGCGCCTGCGTGCGCGCGGCCGGGATCGCGTGCAGCACGGCCAGCCCGCCGTGGGCGAGCACGTAAAAAGCGCACACGAACGTGCCGCCCCACAGCAGCGCGAGCTGAACCACGTCGCTCCAGATGTCCGCGACGATGCCGCCGAGTCCCGTGTACGCCACCGAGAACAACCCGACCAGCAGCAGCGCGACGTCCAGCGGCCAGCCGAGCGCCTGGGCCAGCACCAGCGCGGAGGCATAGAGGACCACGCCCAGCGCCAACCCGCGGGAGAGCAGGAACGCGGCGGCCAGCACCCGCCGCGTCGGCCGGCCGAAGCGCGCCTCCGCGTACGCGTAGATGGACGAGCCGGGCACCGAGCGCAGCACGGGCAGCAGAAGCACGATCACGGCCACCATCGCCAGCGGCAGCGCCAGCTCGTACTGGAGCCAGACCAGCCCCCCGCCGGGGCGCAGGGCGACGAAGGCCGGCGCCCCCACCAGGCTGACGGCGCTGGCCTGGTTGGCGACGATCGAGGCCGCCAGCAGCGGACCGGACATCGCCCGACCGGCCAGGAAGTAGTCCTCGCCCGAGCGCTGGCGGCGCGCGAAAGCCCACGACATCGCCACCACGGCGACGAGATACGTGGCCAGGATGCAGAGGTCCAGCGCGGAGAGAGCCAAGGTTCCTGCGCGAGATCGTAGCGAGCCTTTCTTTGATCTCCAACTATTTCTGGTCCACCGGCTTCGCGCACCGTGCCGGGGCGGAGGCCCCGATCGGGCGTAGCATCGTCAGCGGGGCCCGGAGGCGGGCGATGGCGCGGACGATGCCGGGCGTGCGACTCGTGGCGGCGGCGCTGGTGGCCGCGGGTGGCCTCGGATGCGGCGGTGCGAGCGCCCCCGCGACCAGCCCCGCGGTCGCACCGACCGCGGCCGCGACCCCGTCCGCGGTCGTCGAAGTCCCGCTGCCGGCGGCCGCCAGCGAGGCCGCCCTGCTCGACGCGGTGTTCCGGGTCGACGTCGAACGGGCCGAGGTCGTCTTCGACGTCTATCCGGCCGACCGCCGCGTCCAGGCCCAGGCCGCGGTCACGTTCCGGATGCGGCCCGGGCAGACGCGGCCCATCTTCCACCTCGAGGCCGCCCGCTCGCCGGGGCTGAGCCTGCGCCTGAACGGCGAGACCCTCGATCCCGCGCGCGCCTCCGACGTCCGCCTGCTGACGTACGCGGGTTCCGGCCAGCTCTCCCTGGAGTTGCAGCGCGACCTCGCCGCGGGCACCCTGCACCGGCTGGAGGCGGGCTATCCGTTGCCGTTCACTGACGCCGGCGGACGCTACTTCACCGACGTCAACGACATCGACGGCCGCGGCAACGAGACGCTGTTCCCCGCGCTGAACACCCCCCACGAGCTCGCTCATCACGTCCTCGTCCTCCGCGTCCACGCGGCAGAGCCCTACGTTGCCGTCGGCTCGGGCCGGCTGACGCCTCGCATCGCGGGCGACGTGCAGGAGTGGGTGCTCGACACCGGGCGCGAGGTCGCCGCCTACACGGTGATGTTCCACCTCGCCCCGGCCCGCAGCCACGCGGTCGCCGAGCGGAGGATCGGCGACGTCGAGGTGCGCGTGCTCGCGCCGATCGGCGGCGTCAGCGCGGAGGAGGCGTTCGGGACGCTCGAGCCGTGGCTGGCCGAGCTCGGGACGGCACTCGGCCCGTTCCCGATGCCGAACGGGCTGGACGTCGTGCTCACCCAGGGCGGCGGCGGCATGGAGTACTACGGCGCCACCACGACCTCGCTGCGCGCGCTGCGCCACGAGGTCTTCCACATGTACTACGCGTGCAGCACCGTGGCCCGCACGTATCGCGACTCGTGGTGGGACGAGGCGATCACCATGTGGTACGAGCTCTCGACCGACGCCACCTTCGCCGCCATCGCCGAGGACTTCCGCTCCGACATGGTGAGCGGGCGCTCGGCCGTCGCCGTCGGCTTCGACCGCCGTGCCTACGACCAGGGCGCGCGGATCATCCAGGCGCTGGCGGTGGAGACGGGCGGCCGCGCGCGGATGGTCGCGTTCCTGCGCGACCTGCACCGACGACGCTCCTTCGACCCGTTCACGACCTGGGACCTGGCCGACGAGTTCGCAGCCTGGAGCGGAAGCGATGTCCACGAGCGATTCCAGCGCTGGCTCTACCAGTCGCCGGGCGCGGCCGCGGCGACTCCGTCGGCATCGGACTGGCGTCACCGGGTCGATCTCACGTTGCCAATTCCGTGAAGGACCGGGTTATGCTCCAACGACTCGGAACAGCCGGTCCAGGCCGACTGAACACCGTGCACGTTGGACACGATGACATCCCCTGCGCCGCCCAGCCCGCAGGACGCGCTCGCCGCCCTCGCGACGGCCTGGCGCAGTCTCGCCTCCTATCCACCTGGGCACCCGACGCGGACCCAGGGCCTGGAGGCCGCGCACCGGCGCCTGCTGGCCTTCATGGCCCAGAGCGGTCCCCTCAACCTGGGCGTCGAGAAGGAGGGCCTGGTCTACGGCCAGCTCAAGCTGCGCGCACCCAACGTGGCCGGGCTGGCGAGAGCGCTGCATCGTCGCGGCGCGGCGCTGATCCACTTCGAGGAAGCCGTACGCCCCGGCGAGCTGGAGGCGCTGCTGGGCCGGCTGGGCGAGAACCGCGAGGGCGGCCAGCCGCTGGCCGACGAGTTGCGCGCGGACGGCGTCACCGGTATCAGCGTCACCAGCGTCGACTTCGACAAGCTGGCACTCGCGGGCCTCGACCCCGATCGCGAGCCCCGCGACCTGTGGGACGCCATCCTGCGCGCGCTGCTGACGGGCAAGCAGCTCGCGCCCGACGGGCTGGAGGCCAGCGAGGCCGAGAGCTACTCGGGCGCGGCCATCGCCCGCCTGTTCCAGGGGGCCGGGGGCGAGGCGGGCGGCTCAGGAGGAGCGGACCCCGAACTGCTGGCCCGCGCCGTCGGCGCCCATCTCGAGCGCACCCACGGCGCGGCCCGCGACCTGGCCGTGCACCAGGTTGCCGAGCTGCTCCGGGCCCTGCCCCAGGCCGTGCGGGAGAAGGTCCTGTCCGCGGCGCTGAAGACGCTGGCCGGCGAAGAGGACGCCGGGGCCGGGCTCCAGGCGATGCTGGAGGTGCTCTCGCCGGACGAAATGCTCACGGCCCTGCGCCGCCTCAGCGCGGCTGGCAGCCGGCTTTCGCTCCACGCGCTGCGCATCGTGCAGACGCTGGCGGCCGCCGCCGGCCACGCCCGCGCGGAGCGCACGCCGCTCGGCCGACTCGACACCGACGCGCTGGCCACCCAGTTGTCGATGGTGTTCAAGGACGAGGACATCGATCGCTACAACCCCGAGGACCACCAGGCCCTCGTGGAGCAGGCGGCCGCGGTCGATCTCGCCAGCTTCGCCTACCTGCCCGAGGAAACCTTCCCGCTCGACGGCCGCGGAGACTCGATCACGGAGATCGCCCTCGAACAGCGCCTGCTGGACACGCTGCTGGACCTCGTCGCGCGCGACGGCGGCAGCAATGCTCCCTACGATCGCCTGCAGGCGCTGTTCGGCGCCAGCCTGGCCGCGGGGCGGCTGGACGAGGCGATCGCCCTGGTGGAGGCGTGTCACGGGCTGGGAAGCGACCCGAGCCTGTCCGAGGCCACTCGCGCGGCCGTCCACGACTTCCTCGTCCGGCTCGCCTCCAGCCAGCACGTGATGGGCATGGTCGGCGGCATGGCGCAGTCGCGCAAGGGCACGGCCGAGAAGCTGAGCCAACTGATCCAGAGCCTGGGCCAGGCGGCCGCGCGTTCGCTGCTGGGCGCGCTCACCGAAGAGAAAGACCAGTCGCGGCGCCGACGCCTCTTCGACCTGCTCGTGTCGCTGGGACCGGCGATCGTGCCGGAGGCCAGACAACTGCTCTCCGACTCGCGCTGGTTCGTGGTGCGCAACATGCTCGTGCTGCTGCGCGCCGTCGACGACCGCTCGTCCCTGCCCCAGGTGCGACGGGCGGCCCAGGACGCCGACCTGCGGGTGCGGCTGGAGGCGATCAAGACGCTGATCGCGTTCGACCCGGAGCCGCCGCTGGACCTGCTCGACAAGGCGATCCGCGATCCCGATCCCAAGCTGGCCGAGGTCGCGGTCGCTCTCACGGGACAGTACGGCATCGCCGAGGCTCGCGAGCCACTGCTGAGCGTGCTGCTGCGCTGGGACCCGTTCGGGACCCGGCGCAGCCTGCGGCTGAAGACGCTGAGAGCGCTGGCGGACATCGCCGATCCCTCGGTGCTGCCGCGGCTGTCGCGCTTCTTCCGCGACTGGCGCATCCCGCTCGTCTCGCTGGAGGAGCGCCGGATCGCCTACCGCCTGCTCGACGCCTACCCCGCCGACGCCCGCGAGCCGTGGCTGGAACTCGGCTCGCGCTCGCGCGACGCCCAGATCCGCGACACCTGCCGCCGACTGGCCCCGCGGCCGGCGGCGCCGTCCCGCCAGGAGGAGCCGTTGTGAGCAGCCCGATCGCCCGCACCGACGGCTCGCCGGTCGAGCGCCTGGTGGTCCAGGTCGACCAGGCGATCAACTGCCGCGCGCTGTACGCCGCCGGCCATCCCAACGTCACGCGCTCGATGGAGCGGCTGGTCGCGGCGCTCGATGCCGCCTGCGATGCTCGCGGCGAGGAGGCGATCACGTTCCTCGCCGTCGGCGACGACGTGGTGGTCGGCCGCGAACCGTTGGGACGCGGAAGCCTGTACCTCGAGCAGTTCGTGCACTTGCTCACCCGCCGCGGCGTCGAGCGGCTGACCCTGGCCCGCGGCCTGACCGCCGACGAGTGCCGCCTGTTCGTGGAGCCGTTCGCGGTCGGCGGCGTGCCCGCCGGCAGCGCGCACGTCCAGGTGGGGCGCGTCCAGGCGCGAGTGCAGGAAGGCGTCGACGAGGCCGCGCTCCACGAGCCGCTGTCGGGCCAGAGCCTCGACGCCGCCCGCGAGGCCTTCACCGCGTTCCGCACCGACGGTGCCGGTGGCCTGCGGCGGCTGGAGGACGTGGTGTGGGGGCTGATCGAGGGCCTGACCGAGGCGACCCGCGCGGTGATCCCGCTGGCGCCGCTCAAGAATCACGACGAGTACACGTTCGTGCACTCGATCAACGTCTCGCTGCTGACCATCGCCCAGGCCCGCGCCTTCGGGATCCAGGGCGACAAGCTGCACGAGCTGGGCCTGGCCGCGCTGCTGCACGACGTCGGCAAGCTGAAGATCCCGCTCGAGGTGCTGAACAAGCCCGGCAAGCTCGAGGGTGAACAGTGGCAGATCATGCAGGGTCACGCCGAGCAGGGCGCCCGCCACCTGTGCGGCATCGAGGGCAGCCGGCCGCTGGCGATCCTGGTCGCCTACGAGCACCACATGCGCTTCGACGGCCAGGCCGCCTACCCCACGCCGCGCCGCTCGCGGCACCCCAACCTGGTCAGCCAGTTGACCTCGATCTCGGACGTGTTCGACGCGTTGTGCACGACCCGGCCGTACTCGAAGGCGCGACCGCGAGACGTGGCACTCGGCGTCCTGGCCGAGCGCGCGGGCACGTTCCACGACCCGTTCCTCGTGGAGAGCTTCGCCCGCATCGTCACCGAGTCGGGCCTGATGTCCGGCGAGGAGCCGCCCGGCTCGTAGCCCGCGTCGCCGGTATGCCCGGGACCGCTCCCGCGGGCGTAGTAGAGTCCCGGCCATGAAGAGCGACGAGCGAGTGCGCGCCGCGGCGATCGGCCTGACCACTCTGCTGGCGGCGACGACTGCGATCGCCCAGCCTCCGTCGGCCGAACGCACCCTGCTGGTGAAGGCGGCGCGCGTCATCGACGGTCGCGGCGGCGCGCCGCTCGTCGACGGCGGCGTGCTGATCCGCGGCGAGCGCATCGAGCGGGTCGGACCCGCCGCAGGTATGACGGCCGACGAGGTGATCGACCTCGGTGCGGCGACGATCCTGCCCGGGCTGATCGACCTCCACACTCACCTGACCGACGAGGTGGGCACCAACTGGGAGTCGGCGCTGCTGACCACGACGCCCGGACGGGCCGCGATCTACGGCGCCGTCAACGCCCGCACGACGCTGATGGCGGGCTTCACCACCGCCCGCGACATGGGGCCCACCTGGCCCTACGTGGACATCGACCTGCGCTACGCGATCGACAAGGGCTCGGTGCCGGGCCCGCGGCTGCAGGTCGCCGGCAACTACGTGTCCGCCACCGGCGGCGCGGGCGACGCCCGCCAGTTCTCGATCTACGTGGACGTGCCGATCGTGCGCAACCTCGCCGACGGGGTCGACCAGGTGCGCCAGGCCGTGCGCACCAACTTCAAGCAGGGTGCCGACTTCGTGAAGATCCTCGCCACCGGCGCGGTGATGTCGAAGGGCATCCCGCCGGGCGCCCAGCAGTACTCGGACCCGGAGCTGGCCGTCGCCGTCGAGGAGGCCACGCGCTGGGGACGCCACGCGGCGGCTCACGCCCACGGGGCCGAGGGCATCAAGGCGGCGCTGCGCGCGGGCGTGCGCACGATCGACCACGGCAGCATGCTCGACGAGGAGGGCGCCCGCCTGTTGAAGGCGAAGGACGCGTACTTCGCGCCGACGCTCTACGTGGGCCACACGATCCTCAACGACCACGCGGCGCTCAACATCCCGGCCCACCAGGTGGAGCGCGAGCGGGCGATCCAGGGCACCCAGGAGCGCGCCTTCCGGATCGCCCTCGCCCACGGCCTGAAGATCGCCTTCGCTACCGACGCGGGCGTGTTTCCCCACGGCGACAACGCGCGCGAGTTCGCGGTGCGGGTCGGGCTCGGCCAGTCGCCGATGGCCGCGATCGAGAGCGCCACCCGGGTCGCGGCCGAGGCCATCGGCTGGGCGGACCGCGTCGGCACGCTCGAGCCGGGCCGCTTCGCCGACCTGATCGCCGTGGCGGGCGATCCGCTGGCGGACATCCGAGAGCTGGAGCGCGTGCAGTTCGTGATGAAGGGCGGCACGGTCTACAAGTCGCGCTGAGGCTCGCGTCCGGTCAGGCCAGGCCCCGCGGCGTGACGGCGCGCTCGACCACGGCCAGCAGCGCGTCGAGCGCCAGCGCGAGCAGCGCCGCCGGGATCGCGCCGGACAGGATCATCCGGGTGTCCGAGAGGGCCAGCCCGGCAACGATCGGGTCGCCCAGGCCGCCGGCCCCGATGAAGGCGGCCAGCGTGGCGGTGCCGACGCCGATCACGGTCGCCGTGCGCACGCCGGCCATCACGACCGGGGCGGCCAGCGGCAGCCGGACCCGGGTCAGCAACTGTGCCTCGGTCATGCCCAGGGCGCGGGCCGAGGCCACGGCCGCCGGGTCGGCGTCGCGCACGCCCGAGTAGGTGCTGCGCACGATCGGGAACAGCGAGTACAGGAACAGCGCGGTCACGGCCGGCACGAAGCCGATGCCGAGCAGCGGGATCGTGAACGCCAGCAGCGCGATGCTGGGCACCGTCTGCAGCACGCCGAGAGCCCCGATCACGGCCTCGGCCGCGCCCCTCGTCCGCTCGAGCGCCAGGCCGAGCGGCACCGCGAAGGCGACTCCCGCCAGCAACGACAGGCCCACCAGCAGCAGGTGGCGTCGCGCCCGGAGCAGCGTCTCGCCGCGGCCGTCCCAGAGGTAGGTCGCGAGCGAATCCTCGCGCGCGGCCCCTGCGCGGTCGGCCGCGGCCGACTCCGCGTCGACCAGGCCGAGGTCACGCAGGGCGTCGCGCGCGACGTCGGCCACGGCTTCCCCGTCGACCTCGACCCTGCGGTTCAGGTTGCGCATCCGCGCGACGTCGATGCGCCCCGCCAGTTCGACCAGCGCGGCGACGGCCTCGGGGCGCCGCTCCGCCAGCCGCGGGCTCACCAGCGGCGCGGCGTCGTAGGGCGGGAAGAAGTGGCGGTCGTCGGCGAGCACGACCAGCTTGTGGCGCGCGATCGCGCCGTCGGTCGAGTAGCCGTCGACGAAGTCCACCTCGCCCGCGGCCAGCGCCTGGTACTTCACGGCGGGCATCAGCGCGCGCACGGCCCGCGGTGCAAGCCCGTAGCTCGCGTGCAGGCCGACGAGGCCGTCCGCGCGCCCGATGAAGTCGGGACTGAGACCGGCCACGAGCCGCGGCGCGACCCGCGCGAGGTCGCTCAGCGTGGCCAGGCCGTGCTCGCGCGCCGTGTCGGGCCGGACCGCGATTGCGTAGGTGTTCTCGAAGCCGAGAGGCGGCAACCAGCGCACTCCCCAGCGCTGGCGGAAGACCCGGGCGACGCGGCGGTACGCCTCGCCGCCGTCGCCACGCGGCGCCTCGCCGAGGATCGCCAGCAGGCCGGTCCCCGTGTACTCGGGATAGACGTCGATCTCGCCCGCCACCAGCGCCCGGAAGGCGATCTCCGTCGCGCCGAGCCCGGGCCGGCGGTCCACGGCCAGGCCGCGGGCCTCCAGCAACTGCGCGAACAGCTCGCCGAGCAGGTACGACTCGGCGAACGGCTTGGTCGCCACGACGACGGGCGGCTCCCCCGCTGCGACCGGCGTCGCGAGCAGAGCCAGGAGGAGGGCGACGGCGGCTTGCCCCTTCACGACGCGCCCACCGCTTCGAGGCCGAGGCCCGCGCGATCCACGAGCTGCCGCACGTAGTCGCTGGCCGGCTGGCCCCGCAGTGCCTCCGGTGCCCCGACCTGTTCGATCCGGCCCGCGCGCATCACCGCGACCCGGTCGGCGAGCCGGAACGCCTCGCGCAGGTCGTGGGTCACCAGCAAGACGCTGACCCGCAGCGCGACCGCGACCTGCAGGAAGGCGTCCTGCACGTCGACGCGGGTGATCGCGTCGAGCGCGCCGAACGGCTCGTCGAGCAGCACCACGCTGGGCTCCGCGGCGAGGGCGCGCGCCAGCGCCACGCGCTGGCGCTGGCCACCGGAGAGCTGCCGGGGCCAGCGCGCGCCGAACTCGTCGACGGGCAGGCCCACCCGCGCCAGCGCCCGGCCCACGCGCTCCTCGCCATCGGCCAGCCCGAGCAATCCCGGCACCAGCCCGACGTTGCGCTTCACGTCCCAGTGCGGCAGCAGGCCGCCGTCCTGCTGCACGTAGCCGAGGCGGCGGCGCAGGGCGACCGGGTCGCTGGTGGCGACGTCCACGCCGTCCACCTCCACCCGGCCCGCGTCGGGCTCGACCATGCGGTTGAAGCAGCGCAGCAGGGTCGTCTTCCCCGAACCGCTCTCGCCGACGAGCGCGACGCGCTCCCCCGGCGCCACGTCGAGGTCGACCCCGTCGAGCGCGCGCACGCCCCCGAACGCCTTGTAGACGCCGTGCGCGGAGAGAGCGGCCAACGGCCCGCGGCTACTCGGGCGCGGCCAGCGCGTGGGCCTTGCGACCGCCGCGCGGCACCCTGTCGGCCCCCGCGCCCGTCGCCAGCAGTCGCTCGGCCAACGCGGTGCAGCGGGTGACCAGCGACTCGACGCCCTCGCGCAGCTCGCCGCTCGTGCGCAGGATCGCGACGTTGCGCTCCATGTCCTCGGCGGTCCAGCCCCGCGAGTGGGCGACGTACGGGAACTGCGGGAACAGGAAGCCGAGCTCGGCGAAGAAGCCGAGCATCTGGCCGGCCACGGCCTGCACGTTGTCCTGGCCACCGATCACGATGAAGCCCGCCACCTTGTCGCGGATCAGCACCCGGTCGTGGGTCGTGACCTGGTTCTGGATGCAGTTCATGCGCTCGGCCATCCGGTAGTAGAGCGAGCTGGCGTTGCCCCAGCGGATCGGCGTCGCCACCAGGATCACGTCGGCCCAGTGCACAAGCGCCTCGTAGACGCCGTCGAGCTGGTCGGCGGAGTCCATCTGCGTGATCGAGCACGGCCAGGTGCAGGCCCGCGCGGCCTTCGAGTAATAACCCTCGCAGGCGCGAAACGACAGCTCGCCGAGCCGCAGCATCCGCGTCTGCGCGCCCAGCTTCGCGGCGGCATGGGCCAGCGCGTGCTCGAGCAGCGCCTCCGAGCCCGAGAAACGCGGGTTCGCGCGATCCATCACCGTCGTCGAGATGCCGGCGACGCGGACGGGACCGGGCTCGCGGCGCACGGGGCGCGCCAGCGGGTGCGGCTCGTGAGGCGCCTTGTGACGGGGCGTGGCGGGCCGAGCGTCGACCAGCACCCGGCCGTTCTCGACCTTGACCGCGTGGGACGGCACGCGGTCCGCCTCGAAGCCCGGCTCGCCAAGGCCGGTGCGGCAGTGGAACTTCCACTGGTGCCACGGGCAGACGACGTACTCGCCGTCGAGGCGGCCCTCGCCGAGCGGGCCGCCGACGTGGTTGCAGGCACCGGAGATCGCCGTGAAGACGCCGTCGCGGTGGACGAGCGCGATCGCGGTCGACCCGGCGCGGACCGCGCTGACCGCCCGCTGCGCCAGCTCGGCCGCGGCGCCGACGTCATGCCACTTCGCTTCGTCCATGTTCCCTCCGC
>JAMPXO010000092.1 GCA_023701125.1 Vicinamibacteria bacterium
CACCTCGGTCTGCACCAGGTGCTGGTGCTGGGTCGAGCCCTTGCCCATCGCCTTGGTCGCCGCGGTGCCGCCCGAGACCGCCATCAGGCCGGCGTCCGCGCGCGGGCCGCCCACTAGCGTCTGCGGCGTGCGGTACGGCGAGTCCACCAGCCGGAACTTCCGCTGCAGCCGGGCCAGCGCCAGCATCCCGTCCTGCCGCAGCGAGGCCGCGAACTCCTCGCCCGCCAGGCCGTCGATCTGGTGGCCGCCGTAGGTGATGAAGTTGAAGACGAAGCCCATCTTGCCGAGCTCGACCGGGAAGTTGCGCATCTGCTCGTCGTTCATCCCCGTCGTGTCCCAGTTGAACGAGGGCGACAGGTTGTAGGCCAGCATCTTGTCCGGGAACTCCGCGTGGATCGCGTCGGCGAAGCGCTTGGCGTCGTGCAGGTCCGCCGTCTTCGTCTCCATCCACAGCAGGTCGGCGAACGGCGCCGCGGCCAGCGACTTGGCGATCGCGTAGTCGATCCCGCCCTGGACCTGGTAGTAGCCCTCGGGCGTCTTGCAGATCTCGCAGTCCCAGATGATCGTGATGCCCATCTGTCGCGCCTTCGCGCGGGCAGCGTGGAATGACGTGCGGTTGGCGAAGGCCAGCCACTCGAGAGGCGTCAGCTCGAAGCGCTCGCCCTCGCCGATCCGGAACTCCATCACGTCGGCGACGGCCTGCGGATAGGTCTTGAGCCCCGCTTCCGCCGACCAGGCCTCCAGGTAGCGGTTCTCCAGTTCGTCGAGCAGGCCGTCGACGGCCTTGCCCTTGCCAGCCGCGGCGACGGCTTCGTCGACCGCCCGGCTGACCCCGGCCTTGGACAGCCACGCGTCGGCCTCGGCGAACTCCGCCTCCGAGATCTTGAACAGCAGGTGGCCGTAGACGCCCTCGACGCCGCGCTCGCGCAGCTTCCGGAGCAACGCCAGGTAGCCGACCTTGTAGGTCGGGATGTCGACGCTGGTGGCGCCGAGGATGAACGGGTGGTCGCGCTCGTCGCCGCGGCCGTCGAGGAACGTGGCCGACTCGGCGTCGGTGCGGGCGACGACGATCCCCGGCACCTTCATCACGTCGAGCTGGAAGCGGGCCGCGGACAGCCGCTTGATCTGCTCGTCCTCCGCCACCAGCACCTTGCCGCCCTGGTGGCCGCACTTCTTGACGCCCGGCTTCTGGTCCTCGATGTGGTAGCCGGGCACGCCGACCTCGACGAAGCGCCGCACCAGGTTGCGGACGTGGGCGTCGCCGCCGTGGCCCGTGTCCGCGTCCGCGATGATGAACGGCCGGAAGTCGACCTCCGGCGTCGCCGCGCGCTGGGCCTCGGTCATCCGCAGCCGGGCGAAGCGCTGGTTGCGGTCCGCCGCCAGCAACGCGCGCACGATCGGCGAGGCCTCGTCGGGAACCTGGCTGAGCGGGTAGCTCGCGAGATCGGGCCCCGGGTCCTCGGTGACCGAGCCCTTGGCCGACGTGGCCCAGCCGCCGAGGTAGATGGCCTCGATCCCCATCCGCTTCAGCGCCACGGCCTGGCCCGGCGAGTACGGCCCGAACGTCGTGACCGCCTTGCGCTCCGCGAACAGCGCGCGCAGCCGCTCGTGGAAGGCCGCCGCCGCCGTGCGCGCCACGGTGTAGTCGGGCTGAATCGTGCCGCGCTGCTCGACGACCTGGCGCGGGGAGTAGAGCCGGGTCAGGCCTGCGAAGCGCGGGCCCTGCATCCACTGCGCGGTCTCGGCGACTTCCGCTTCGATCGAGATCATCGGGGGCTCCTACGAGGCTTCGAAATCGAGGTTGGCGACCAGGCGCGTGCCGTCACGGCCCAGTCCGTCTTCGTACATCCGGATTCGCTTGCGGGCGACCTCGAGGTCGTGGTTCCCGAGGTTGAGGTTGAGCAGATCCACGAACCAAGGCGCCTTCAGCGGCGAGCGGACGAGGGCGTCCAGGATCTCGCGCGCGACCGGCAGCGTGGTGGTCTTCGACACTTCGTAGACGTCGCGGTCCGAGGCCACCAGCAGCTTGCGGTACTCCTCGCCCAGCAGGCGTTCGAACAGCGCGGGCCGGAACGGGTCGCCCGCATGCACGCCCGTCGCGGCGTCGGCCTCCGTCAGCGGCGCCGACTTGTGCAGCCACTCCCACAGGATGCTGACGCGGATCTCGCCGGTGGCCATGTCCTCCATCAGGTAGAGCACGTCGTCGTCGCCGAAGAAGTCGGCCGGCTTGAGCGCGGCGGCCTGCAGGCCCTGGCCGAACGCGTTGCCGTACTGCAACGCCACGCTGATCAGGTCGCGGGCGCCGCGGATCGTGCGCGGCGCGGGCTCCAGCAGGCGCAGCCCGCGGGCGTCGTCCTCGGTGTAGGTGAGCGGGGGGAACGGGCGGCCGAGCTGGTTGGGCGCGCCGGCCTGCTCCCACACGGGCCGCACGATGTGGACCATCTTCCAGTGCGCGACCCACTTGCCCGAGGCGCCCTCGCGCTGCTCGCGCTCGGCGCCGGCCCGGGCCCGGGCCATGCCGGCCGCCACGCCCTGCTCGGTGCCGACGGGGATGTTGGTCTCCATCCCGCCCTGCCAGAGCGCGCAGCCGCCGTTGCGGTCGGGCGTGTTCACGGCCCGGCGCACGCGGTCCTCGTAGTTCCGCATGTAGCCGTAGGTCATGCCGATCGCGTCGATGTTGGGGTCGACGAAATCCGCGTCCCAGCCCAGCGCGTCGGCGACGCTGTTGATGTAGTCCCAGCGGCCGGTGTTGAAGCCGACGAAGTGGGGCGAGAGCGCCGCGCGGATCTCCATCAACTGGAAACAGGCTTCGATCTGCTCGACCAGCACGTAGACCTTGATCGTCCCGAGCTCCAGCCCGAGGTGATCCTCGAGCGCCACCAGCAGCCGGTTCCAGAACGCGGCTTCTTCGGCGGTCTGGATCTTGGGCAGGTAGAGCACGATCGACGCGCCGCGGGCCCGCAACGCGCGGTGGTTGCGGGCGACGAACAGCGCGAGGTCGGCGATCGAGGCCGAGAACGGCGTGCCGTCGTCGTGGCGCAGATGGCGGTCGGCGAGGTGCAGGCCGCGGACGCGGTAGATCAGGGTCGTGAAGTCGAGCTGCTTCCGCCAATCCGCGACGATCTCGCGGCCGAAGAAGCCGCTCGCCCAGCGGTTCATCTCCGCGGCGACGTGCTCGGCGACCTTCAGGAACAGCGGGTCGCGGTCGATCGCCAGCTTCAGGTTGCGCTGGTTGTCGAGCGACATCGCGCCGACCTGACCGAGCGCGTCTTCGCCGTCGAACATCCAGCCGTCGGCGCCCGAGAGCAACGCGTAGGCGACGCTGCGCAGGCCGACCTCGACCGAGGCGCCGGGCCGCGTCGCCGGGCCGGTGCCCTGGATCCACTGCCGCTGCAGGTCGGCCGGGATCTCGCTGCCGGCGAAGCGGCCCGCTCGTGCGTCCTCGACCTTCAGTGTCGTTCCCCCGATCGTGCCGGCGGGGTCGAGGAACGCGATCGGCCGCTTCGCGTGCCAGCGCGCCGAGCGGCGCTCCATCCGCTGTCGCATCAGGTCACGCCGGGTGGCATCGAGCGGCGCCAGCGCCCGCAGCGCGGCCTTGGCCTCGGATGTCAGGACGTCCGCGTGGGACTGTTCCAGCCCGCGACGAACCTGGAGCCCGTGAGCGCCACCCGTGTCCAAGGAAACCTCCCGCCGAGCTTCAGCCGGTGAATGAACGCCCATTCATTTTACAACCCGACTGACCCCGGCAAGTCAAGCGGCCCCGTCGTTCGTCCGTTCGCCCGCCGCGCGGCGGCTTGCCGCAGGCCAGGCGTATCCTGCCGGCATGGCCCGGCCGTGCACGTTCGCGTTGCCGCTGCTGCTCGCGAGCGCGCTCGCGCTCGCTGCGGCCGAGCCGGTGCCCTACGCGGTCGACGTCGGCGCCAGTCGGGTCCGGGTCCACCTGGGCCGGGCGGGGATGCTGAAGTTCCTCGGCCACGACCACGAGATCGGGGCGCCGCTGGCCGCGGGCACGGTCACGGTGGTCAGCGGCGATCTCGCCCGGTCCACGGTGCGGCTGAGCTTCGACGCGCCGGCGCTGGCGATCGTGCCGGGCACCGAACCCGCCGGCGACGTCGCGAAGGTCGAGGGGCGCATGCGCGGCCCGGAGGTGCTGAATGCCGCCCTGCACCCGGCCATCGTCTTCCTGTCCACGTCCGTCACCGGCGAAGAGACGCGGCCGGGACACTTCCGGCTGCTCGCCCGCGGCATGCTCGCACTCAAGGGGCGTTCGTTCCCGGTCGAGGTTCCGGTGGAGGTCCAGCTCTCGGGCGACGACCTCCGGGCCACCGGCGAGGTCAAGCTCCGCCTGCGCGCGCTCGGTATCGAACCGCCCTCGGTCGCCTCCGTGGTCAACGTCGCGAACGACTTCCGGGTGAAGTTCGACCTGCTCGCCCATCGCGCGCCCCCGTGAGCGCGATGCGGGCCTGCGGCGGCGCGCTGGCCGCGCTGCTGCTGGCCGCGTGTGGCGGCGGCACGACGTCGACGGCGCCGGGTGGCGCGGTGTTGAGCTTCTCGGCGAGCGTGCGCGTGGGCGGCCTGTGTTGCCTCATCTACAGCCCCCAGATCGCCGTCGACGGCAACCGCGTGTTCGTCGGCTGGATCGAGGCCATCCGCTACACGACGTACACGCCCCTGCGCCGCAGCAACGACGGTGGGGCCAGCTTTCCCGACGCCCTGTCCTTCGGCGACTGGACCCGCGGCGACCAGGACCAGCTCCGCCTCGCCACGGCTCCGGGCCTCGCCCTCCACCTCGCCTGGGAGGACACCCGGGGCGGGACGTGCGACCCGTTCTGTCGTGGTGCGCGTCTGTTCACGACGCGCAGCGCAGACGGCGGGGAGACTTTCGCGGCCAACCAGCCGCTGCCGACCGCGGGCGCAGGCGGAGAGCAGGGCGCGCCGGCCCTGGGCGCGGCCGCGAATGGAGACCTGTTCGCCGCCTGGCACGAGGGCAACGGCGCGGGCACAGCGATCCGCTTCGCCCGACGGATGGCGGCCGGGCCCGACGAGGCGCCGGTCCGCGTGGACGCTGGCCAGCCGGCCGTCCCCGCGCAGCGATTCCCGGCCCTGGCGCACACGACCGATGGCCGCGTGGCCGTGGCCTGGCTCGACGCCCGCTCCGGAAAGTCGGAGGTCTACGTCGCCCGCAGCCTCGACCGCGGCGGCCATTTCGGAATCGGGGCGCGCCTGCACCCGGAGGACGCGCTGGTGACCGATCGCGCGGGAGTTCGGCTGGCCGTCACGGGCGCAGGGCGGATGATCGCGACGTGGGCCGAGCAGCGTGGCGGTCGCTGGCAGGTGCAGGTCGCGGTCAGCCTCGACGGCGGCCAGTCGTTCACGACGCCGCGCCCCATCGAGAGCTCGAGCGCCGGCGACCAGACCGCCCCCGCCCTGGCCGCGCAGGAATCGGGTGCGGTGTACCTGGCCTGGCAGGACTCACGGTCCGGAGCCGACCGGCTGCGGGCCGCCCGCAGCCGCGACGGCGCCGACAGCTTCGAGCCGAGCGTGCTGGTCGACTCCCCCCCTTCCGGTGCGGAGGGCGACCAGCGCCAGCCCGCGCTGGTCGTGGACGCGGGCGGCCAGTTGCTGGCCGTGTGGCTCGACTTCTCCAGGCCGGACCCGGGCATCTACTTCGCACGCAGCGCGCGCTGAGCGAAACGTTCACCGATAGTGCTAATAAGGGCGCTCCCCATGACGCCCGAGCGCTACGCAGCCAACATCCCGCGCCTGTACGCCGTGCGCACCCTGTTCTGGATGCACTTCTTCGGCGCGGTGCTGGTGCCCTTCTACCAGGAGTGGGGCGGGCTCACGCTGGCGGCCGTGTTCGCGCTCAACGGCTGGTTCTTCCTCTGCAACTTCCTGTTCGAGGTGCCGACCGGCACCGTGGCCGACTTCCTCGGCCGTCGGCTCTCGCTGGCCCTCGGCTGCGGGGTCGCGATCGTGGCGGCCCTGCTGTACGTCAGCACCCGCTCCTTCCCCGTCTTCATGCTGGCGGAGCTGCTGTTCGCGGTCGCCTACACCTTGCACTCGGGCGCCGACGAGGCGCTGGCCTGGGACAGCCTCAAGGCCGCCGGGCGGCTCGACGGCGCGAAGGCCGTGATCGCGCGGATGGAGGCCTTCAAGCTGTTCGGCATCGTGCTGGCGACGCTGTCCGGCGCCTACATCGCGGCGAGCTTCGGGCTGCCCGCGGTGATGCAGGCCTACGTGATCCCCGCCGCGCTGGCGCTGGTCGTCAGCCTGACCCTGGTCGAGGTGCCGACGGGCGCCGAGCGGCCGCACCCGCGCCTGGGCGAGTACGTGACGCTGCTGCGCGAGGGCGGCCGCTACCTGCGCGACCACCGCGTCGTGCGGCTGCTGGCGATCGAGGCCGCGATCACCAACGCCTTCGCGTGGGGCCTGATCTGGACCTTTCAGCCGCTGCTGGCCCGCGCGGGCGTCGAGTTGCGCCACTTCGGCTACGTGCATGCCGCCGCCTGCCTCGGCCAGATCGCGTTCCTGTCGTTCACCCCGCGGCTCGAGATCGCGCTGGGCTCGAAGCGCGCCGTGCTGAGCGGCGCGACGCTGCTGGCCGGCGCAGCCTTCGTCGCGCTGTCGGTGATCACCGACTGGCGACTGGTCGGCCTGCTGATCGTCGTCGCCTTCAGCTTCAGCCTGCCCCGGGTGCCGCTGTTCGCCGCCCACATCAACGCCCACCTGCCGTCGGACAAGCGGGCGACGGTGCTGTCGTTCGCCTCGATGCTGCGCACGCTGGCGATCGCCATCGTCAACCCGATCCTCGGCCTCGTCGCCCAGTGGTCGCTGCCCGGCGTGATGGCGCTGATCGGCGCCCTGCTGTGGATCGGCGCCGCCTTCTCGCGGGTCGAGGAGGCGCACCTCGACGCGCGCGGCTAGGCCGAGGGCCTCAGCTTGCGGCGCAACGCTTCCGGCTGGGCGACGACCTTGACGATCTGCAGCCGTCGCACGCCGGCCGGCACCGGCCACGCGATGCGGTCGCCCTCGCGGTAGCCGAGTACGGCGGCCCCGACCGGAGCCAGGATCGAGACCCGGCTCTCCCCGGGGGGCGCGTTGACCGTCGAGTGGGCCAGCGTGAACTCGGTGACAGCCCCGCTGTCGAGGTCGCGGACCCGGACTCGCGAGCCGATCGTCACCACGTCGGTGGGCACCTCGTCCGCCGCCACTACCGTGGCCCGCTCCAGTTCCTCCTCCAGCCGCGTCAACGCCGCAGTCCCGCGGACTGCCGGTGCGGCGCCATCGAGCAACCGCGTCAACGCACCCAGGTCCCGGTCCGTCACGGTGATCCGCCCTCGTTCCATGTCGCCTCCCAGCACGAAGGGCGGCCGCCGAGGGGGGAGGAAATGGGGCCCCGCGGCTGCCGCCCTGGATCGACGTTCTTCCCGAACGCAGCTTCAAGCTAAGCCCGGGCCATCGTTCGGTCGAGTAGCAAATATGAGACGATCCGTTCGTAATAACCGCATCGTGGAGACCGGCCATGGAGTGGCTCAACTACCACCACCTGCTGTACTTCTGGACCGTGGTGCGCACGGGCAGCATCGCCCGCGCCTGCGACGAACTGCGGCTGGCGCCGCCGACGGTCAGCGCCCAGCTCAAGCGGCTCGAGGAGTCGCTGGGCGAGAAGCTGCTCGAGAAGAGCGGCCGGCGCCTGGTGCCTACCGAGGCCGGTCGCCTCGCCTTCCGCTACGCGGAGGACATCTTCAGCACGGGCCGCGAAATGCTCGATGCGCTCCGCCAGCGGCCGGGTGGGCGCCCGCTGCGGGTGGCGATCGGCGTCGACGACGTGGTGCCGAAGGAGATCGTCCACGCCCTCGTCCAGCCGGTGCTGACCCTCGGCCAGCCCGTGCGCCTGGTGTTCCGCGAGGCCACGCTGCAGCGGCTGCTCGCGGACCTGGCGCTGCTCGACCTCGACGTGGTGCTCTCCGACGCCCCGGTCACCCCCACCGTGGACGACCGCCTCTACAACCACCCGCTCGGCGCGTGCGGCGTCGTGTGGATGGCGGTGCCGGCGCTGGCCCACCGCCACCGCCGCGCGTTTCCCCGCTGCCTGGAGACGGCGCCCGTGCTGCTGCCGACGCGCGACACCGCGTTGCGCCGTGGCCTCGACCTGTGGCTGCTCGCCCGGGGCGTGCGCCCGCTGGTCCACGCGGAGTTCGAGGACTTCGCGCTGATGAGCACGTTCGGCCAGCACGGCCTCGGCCTGTTCCCCGTTCCCGCCGTGCTGGAAGCCGAGTTGCGCTCCCGCCACGGCCTGCGCCGGGTCGGCGTGGCGACCGGCGTGCGTAGCCAGTTCTTCGCCGTCTCGGCCGAGCGCAAGCTGCGCAACCCGGCCGTCGTCGCCCTGTCCCAGGCCGCCCGTCGGCTGCTGGCGGCGGCGCCGCCGCAGACGCCCTGATCACCAGTCATCAAGGCCCGCGGCCGACGCCGGCGGTAGCATGCGTTCACATGCCTCCCGCCCAGTGGAAGGCCGGCGACGTGCTGGCCGGCACCTACGAAGTTCGCGGCGTGCTCGGCGAGGGCGGCCAGGGCCGGGTGTTCCGCGTGCGCCACCTGCACTGGGACCGCGACGTCGCGCTCAAGGTCCCCCGCTCCGAGCTGCTCGCGCCGCCGCTCGACGAGCTGGTTCGCGAGGCCCAGCTCTGGGTCGACCTGCCGGCTCATCCCAACGTCGTCACCTGTCACTACCTGCGGGCGGTCGACGGCGTGCCCGGCCTGTTCGTCGAGTGCGTCGACGGCGGCAGCCTGGGCGCCCGGCTGGCCGACGGCCGGCTTCACGCCGGGGGGCCGGGGCCGGCGCTCGCGCGGATCCTCGACTGCGCGATACAGCTCGCCTGGGGGCTGCACCACGCCCACGCCCACGGCCTCGTCCATCGCGACGTCAAGCCGGGCAACGTGCTGATCGGCGAAGCCGGAGAGGTCAAGGTCACCGACTTCGGGCTGGCGCGGCTCGGGCGGACGACACCGCGAGCGGAGACCTCGCCAGGGCTCACGCCGGCCTATGCCTCTCCCGAGCAGATTCGGGGCGGGTCACGCTCCCCCGCCTCGGATGCGTGGTCGTGGGCGGTGACGGTCTTGCGCACGTTCGCCCTGGCCGCGACCTGGAAGCAGGGCCCGCACGCGCCGGCGGCGCTCGATGAACTCTGCGCGCGGGGCCCCGAGCCGGGTCGTCCGGCGATGCCCGGGGCCGTCGCCGCTCTGCTCCGGCGCTGCTTCGTCGTCGAACCGGACCGCCGCGCGTCCGACCTGCTGGCGATCGCGGCCGAGTTGCAGTCGGCCTGGTCGGAGCTGGTGGGCGGGGCGTACCCCGTGCTCGCCCCGAGCACCGCCCCGACCGCGGCCTCACAGCTGAACGACGGCGCGCTGACCTTGCTCGACCTCGGCCACCCCGCGGACGCCGAGGCCGCGTGGGCGCGTGCGCTGATCGCGGACCCGAGCCATCCGGAGGCCGCCTACAACCTCGGCCTCCGCCGCTGGCGGCGCGCCGAGATCGCCGACGAGGTGCTGCTGGGCGACCTCGAGGCCAGCTTCGGCGGAGGCCGTTCGCGGGCGGGACTGCTGCTCGCGCACGTTCACCTGGAGCGCGGCGATCCCGGCACGGCCAGCGCGTACCTGCGCGACGCGGAGCGACGCACTCCGGACGATCCCGCGGTCACCTCGGCTCACCGGGCCCTCGCCCGCGCCCGGTCCGGGGATGCTCCCCAGCGCGGGGCCTGGACCGCGCCCGGCCTTCACACGAGGGTCCACCGAACCACGGTCGGACCGATGCTCGAACCGCGAGCCGCCGACGGCCACGCCGACTGCCGCACGATGGACCACACCTACGCGGCCCGCGAGGCCGCACGCCGCGCGACCGCGGAGGCCGAAGCGCTCTGCAGCCCGCGGGTCGCGGTCGAGCACCTCCTGATCGGCATCTGCGCCGTGCTCGCGGAGTCGACCCCGGCCCGGCTGGCGGCCCTGGCGCCGCACGAGCGCGACGAGTTCGTCGAGCTCGCGGCCGGGTTGGCGACGCTGCGTTTCGACCCTGCGCGCGGGGCTGCGACGCTGCGCCGGTACTGCCGCGAGCAGGTCACCCCGGGACTCGACGCCTGGCAGGTCGTGGGCCGGGAGCTGGACGTGTGGGCCGACCCGCAGGTCACCCTCGCGGCGCTGTGGCACGAGGCGATCAAGGCCGCGGGAGGCGCCCGGCCCGCGCTCGAGGAGCAGGGGCCCGACCTTTCCAGGCTGGCTTTCGCGCTCGCCTTGCGCAGCGGCCGAGCCGAAGCGCGATGAGGGCCGGCGGAGCCGCGATAGACTCGCCTCAACGTTCCGGAGGTGAAGATTGCGACAGCGGTACGAGCGCCTGACCACTCCCCTCGTGCGCGACGGCGGCGCGTTGCGCCCCGCGACGTGGGACGAAGCGCTGGACCGGGCCGCCGCGGGGCTGCAGGCCGCGCGCGCGAAGGGGCCGCAGGCCTTCGGCGTGTTCTCCTGCTCCAAGGCCACCAACGAGGTGAACTTTCTGGCCGCCCGTTTCGCGCGCCAGGTGATGGGCACCAACAACATCGACTCCTGCAACCGGACTTGACACGCCCCTAGCGTCGTCGGTCTGGCGACGGTATTCGGGGCAGGCGGCGGGACCAGCACGTACGAGGAAGTCGAGCAGGCGGACCTCATCGTGCTGTGGGGGAGCAACGCTCGCGAGACGCATCCGATCTTCTTCCACCACGTGCTGCAGGGCATCCACAACGGCGCGAAGCTGGTCACCGTCGACCCGCGGCGCACCTCCTCCGCGGCGTGGGCGGACGCCTGGCTGGGGCTCGACGTCGGCACCGACATCGCACTGTCGAACACGCTGGCCCGCGAGATCATCCACGCCGGCCTCGTCGACCAGGAGTTCGTCCGCCGCGGCACCAGCGGCTTCGAGGAGTACGCGCGGAGCGTGGAGCCGTGGACGCTGGAGCGCGGCGAGCTGGTGACCGGAGTGCCGCGGGCGGCGATCCGCGACTTCGCCCACGCGCTGGGCTCCACCGATCGCGTGCAGATCTGCTGGACGCTGGGCATCACCGAGCACCACAACGCCGTCGACAACGTGCTGGCGCTGATCAACCTCGGCCTGCTGACCGGCCACGTCGGCCGCTACGCCTGCGGCCTCAACCCGTTGCGCGGCCAGAACAACGTGCAGGGCGGCGGCGACATGGGCGCCATTCCCAACAAGCTGGCCGGCTTCCAGGATCTCGGCGACGCGGTGGCTCGCGGCCGCTTCGAGCAACGCTGGAGCTGCACCATCGCACCGGAGCGCGGCTACTTCCTGACCGAGATGTTCGACGCGATGGAGCACGGCACGTTCCGCGCGGCCTACGTGATCGGCGAGAACCCGGCCTCGTCCGAGGCCGACGCCCAGCGCGCGGAGCGGCTGCTGCAGGGCCTCGACTTCCTGCTCGTCCAGGACCTGTTCTTCACCCGCACCGCCCAGCTCGCGCACGTCGTGCTGCCGGCGGCCGCGGCGTGGTGCGAGTCGGAAGGCACGGTCACCAACTCCGAGCGCCGCGTCCAGCGCGTGCGCAAGGCGCTCGAACCGCCGGCCGGCGCTCGCGACGACATGTGGATCGTGCAGGAGCTGGCCCGCCGCCTGGGCTACGAGTGGCCCTTCGGCAGCGCCCCGCGGGAGATGGCCGAGAACGCGTGGGACGAGCTGCGCGCGCTGTCGCCGATGCACGCGGGCATGTCGTACGCCCGGCTCGACAGCGAGGGCGGCCTGCGCTGGCCCTGCAAGGACGAGCACGACCCGGGCGCGACGTTCCTCCATGGCCGGCTGTGGGAGCGCGACCCCGCCCTGCGCGGTCGCCCCGCGCCGTTCTCGGTGCTGCAGCACGAGCCGCCGGTCGACGCCCTCGACGCCGACTTCCCGCTGCGCCTGACCACGGGCCGCCGGCTGTCCGACTACAACACCGGCGTGCAGAGCGGCGGCTTCAACTCGCCGCTGCGGGTCGGCGAGTGCGTCGAGCTCTCGCCCGAAGACGCGACGGCGCTCGACCTGCGCGAGGGCGACCTCGCGCGGGTGAGCAGCCGCCGCGGCGCGGTGACAGCCCCGGTCCGGATCGACGACGGGCTGCGCCCGGGGCTCGCCTTCATGACCTTCCACTTCCCCGACGAGGTCAACGTGAACCGCCTCACCATCGACGCCTGGGACCCGAAGTCCGGCACCGCCGAGTTCAAGGCCACGGCCGTGCGGGTCGAGAAGCTGGTGCGCGCGGACGTGGTCGGCCTCGCGGAGGCGCGCGCCTAGATGGACCTCCACTTCACGTCCGACGAGCCCACCGCCGACGAACGCGAGGCGGTCGACGCCCTGCTCGGCCCGCCCGAGTCGAGCTGGCGCGGCGGCGCGCGCGATCCCCACGCCGACACCCGCCACGTCGACGGCGGCCGCGCCGTGCGCGAGCTGCGCCACCTGCTGCTGCCCGCGCTCCACGCGCTGCAGGGCCGGCGCGGCTGGATCAGCCCGGGCGGACTGAACTACGTGAGCGCCCGGCTCGGCGTCCCGCCCGCCGACACCTACGGTGTCGCCTCCTTCTACGGCATGTTCTCGACGACCGAGCGACCGCCGACGGTCGTCCACGTCTGCGACGACGTGGCCTGTGCGCCGCGCGGCGCGGAGGCGCTGTGCGCGGAGCTCGAGCGCCGCTGCGGCCCCGCGGGTTCCTCGCAGGACGGCCGCGCGACCTGGCAGCGCAGCCCGTGCCTGGGACTCTGCGAGCGCGGTCCCGCGGCCTTCGTGCAGCAGGCGGGCGCAGGCCGCGAGGACCAGTCGCTGGCCCCCGCCAGCGCCGACGCGCTGGAAGCCGTGCTGCGCGGACGCGAGGTCCCGGAGCGGCCGGGCACGGGCTCGGTGCCACAGGCCGGCAGCCCGGAGCTGCGGCTGCTGACCCGGGTCGACGTCGCCGATCCCGCTTCGCTCGACGACTACCGCGCCCACGGCGGCTACCGCGCGCTGCGCCGCGCGCTCCAGGTCGGCCCGGCCGAGGTGCTGCGCGAGTTGCACGACTCGAAGCTCGCGGGCCGCGGCGGCGCCGCCTTCCCCGCTGGCGTCAAGTGGAAGGCCGTCGCCGAGGCCCCCGCCCGGCCGCACTACCTGATCTGCAACGCCGACGAGTCCGAGCCCGGGACGTTCAAGGACCGGGTGCTGATGGAGCAGGACCCGTTCGCGGTCGTCGAGGCGATGACGATCGCGGGCTATGCCGTCGGCGCCGAGCGCGGCTTCCTCTACGTGCGCGGCGAGTACCCGGAAGCGACCCGCCGTCTCGCCCACGCGATCGGCCAGGCCCGGCAGCGCGGCTTCCTGGGCGCGAACGTCCTCGAGCGCGACTTCTCCTTCGAGATCGAGATCCGCCGCGGCGCCGGCGCCTACATCTGCGGCGAAGAGACGGCGCTGATGGAGTCGATCGAGGGCAAACGCGGCGAGCCGCGCAACAAGCCGCCGTTCCCCGTCCACGTCGGGCTGTTCGGCAAGCCCACCGCCATCAACAACGTCGAGACGCTGGTCAACGTGCTCGAGGTGATCGCCCACGGCGGCGACGCCTTCGCGGGCCGCGGCACGGCGGCCTCGACCGGCACCAAGCTGTTCTGCCTCTCCGGCTGCATCGAGAAGCCGGGCGTGTACGAGGTCCACTTCGGGGCCACGCTGGGCGAACTGATCGCGCTGGGCGGCGGCGTGCGCGACGGGCGCCCGCTGCAGGCCGTGCTGCTGGGCGGCGCCGCCGGCGTCTTCGTCGGGCCGGCCGAACTCGACATGCCACTGACCCTCGAGGGCGCCCGCGAGCGCGGCGCGACGCTCGGCTCCGGGGTCGTCCTGGTGTTCGACGATCACGTCGACCTGAAGCCGATCCTGGCCCGCATCGCCGCCTTCTTCCGCGACGAGTCGTGCGGCCAGTGCGTGCCGTGCCGGGTCGGCACGGTGCGCCAGGAGGAGGCGCTGGCCCGGCTGCTGGCCGGCGGAGCCGACGAGGCCCGCGAGCGGGCGCTGCTCGCCGAGCTGGAACAGGTGATGAAGGACGCGTCGATCTGCGGCCTGGGCCAGACGGCCTCGGGCGCGATCCAGTCGGCGATCCGCCGGCTCGGGATGTTCGGAGGCCGCGCATGACCCACGCCGTGCCGATCGCCCCGCCCCGCCGCCTGGTCGAGCTGGAGATCGACGGCCAGAAGGTGAAGACCCGCGAGGGCAGCACCCTGCTGGAGACGCTGCGCGCCCACGGCCAGGACCAGCCGACGCTGTGCCACATCGAGAACCTGACCCCGGTCAACGTCTGCCGCGTGTGCGTGGTCGAGGTCGAGGGCGCCCGCACGCTGGTCCCGTCCTGCTCGCGCAAGGCGGAGCCGGGGATGAAGGTCAAGACGGACTCCGAGCGGGTCCGCCACTCGCGCAAGCTGGTGTTCGAGCTGCTGGCCTCGTCCGTCGACCTGTCGCTGGTCGACGCCCGCACCCGCGGCTTCATGGCGAAGTACGGGGTCGACCCCGAGCGCTTCGGCCCGCGTGCGCAGCCCGCGGCCGCGAATCAGCGCGACGCAGCGAAACCCGGCCACCACCACCACCCGCAGCCGGGACTCGCCGCGACGGTCGCCCAGCCCGTCAAGGTCGACAACGACCTCTACGTGCGCGACTACTCGCGCTGCATCCTCTGCTACAAGTGCGTCGAGGCCTGCGGCGAGGACGCCCAGAACACGTTCGCGATCGCGGTCGCCGGCCGCGGTTTCGACGCCCGCATCTCGACCGAGGCCAACGTCCCGCTCACGGACTCGGCCTGCGTCTACTGCGGCAACTGCATCGGCGTGTGCCCGACCGGCGCGCTGATGTTCAAGAGCGAGCACGACCTGCGAGCGCGCGGGGAGTGGCACGAGTCGCGACAGACGGTCACCCGCACCGTGTGCCCCTACTGCGGCGTCGGCTGCAACCTGGAGCTGCACGTCCAGGACAACCGCATCGTCAAGGCCACGTCGCCGCTGGACCACGACGTGACCCGCGGTCACCTCTGCATCAAGGGCCGCTTCGGCTGGGAGCACGTCCAGCCCGCCGCGCGCCCGGCGCGGGAAACCGACTCCACAGAGAAGGAGCCCCAGCCATGAAGGTGCTGGTCGCCGACAAGTTCCCCGACGACGGGCTCGCCGCGTTGCGCGCGGTCGGTTGCGACGTCTCCTACGAGCCCGACGTCAAGGGCATGACGCTGGAGGAGGCCGTCGTGCGCACCGGCGCGCAGGTGCTGATCGTGCGCTCGACGGAGGTCCCGGGCGACGTGCTGCGCGCCAGCAACCTCGGCCTCGTGGTGCGGGCCGGCGCGGGCTTCAACACGATCGACGTCAAGACCGCGTCGGAGCGCGGCATCTACGTCTCGAACTGCCCCGGCAAGAACGCGATCGCGGTGGCCGAGCTGGCCTTCGGCCTGATCCTGGCCCTCGACCGCCACATCCCCGACGGCGTGGCGGACCTGCGCGCGGGGCTGTGGAACAAGGCGAAGTACAGCAAGGCGCGCGGGCTCCACGGCCGCACGCTCGGCATCGTCGGCCTCGGCAACATCGGCCTCGAGCTGGCCCACCGCGCCCGCGCCTTCGGCATGCCCGTCTGCGCCTGGAGCCGGTCGCTGACCGACGCCGTCGCCCGCGAGCACGCCATCGTCCGCCTCGACTCGCCGCAGGCCGTGGCCGCGGCGTCGAACGTGGTCAGCGTGCATCTCGCGCTCAAGCCCGAGACCCGCGGCCTGATCGGCGCCGACTTCTTCGCGGCGATGCACGCGGGCTCGCTGTTCATCAACACCTCGCGGGCCGAGGTCGTCGACGAGATGGCGCTCTCGGCAGCCATCCACACCAAGGGCATCCGCTGCGGCCTCGACGTCTTCAACGGCGAGCCGGCCGGTGGCACCGGCACGGTCGACAGCGCGCTGCTGCGCGAGCCGAACGTGTACGCCAGCCACCACGTCGGCGCGTCGACGGACCAGGCCCAGGAGGCGATCGCGCGAGAGACCGTGCGCATCGTCGTCGAGTACCAGGCGACGGGCCGCGTCCCCAACTGCGTCAACATCGCCCGCCGCACGCCGGCGACCCACCTGCTGGTGGTGCGGCACCTGAACCGCGTCGGCGTGCTGGCCCACGTCTTCGGCCACCTGCGCGAGGCCGGCGTCAACGTCTCGGAGACCGAGAACGTGGTGTTCGACGGCGCGGTGGCGGCGATCGCCCGCATCCAGGTCGACCACGAGCCCCCGGCCGAAGCCCTCGACGCGATCCGCGCCGGCTCCGCGGACGTGCTCGAGCTCTCGGTGGTCGCGATCGACTAGCGCTGGCGGGCGCCGGGCGGGGTCCCGCGGTCGTGGAGGATGGAGCGCAGCCGCTGCTCCACCTCCGGCACGAAGGCCTCGGCCAGGCGTTCGATGCCCTGCGGGCGCAGGTGGCACAGGTCCGTGAACAGGGCGGGGTCGCGCAGTTGCTCCGCGACGGGGACGACCTCTCCGCCCGACGCGCGGATCGGGTCCACGACCCGCTCGTTGAAGCGGCGCAGCAGCGCCTCGTACTCGCGGTACGACCGCAGCGGCGGCGGCGCCTGCGTCCACTCCGACACGTTGAGATCGAGGTGCTCGGCCTGGCCCGGCTCCAGCAACGCCGGGTCGGGCGCCGCGAAGGTGCCCGCCACGTAGGCGATTCCGTGCTTGCGGGCCTGGCGCGCGACGCGGGCCAGGTTGGCCGCGCTGCGGTCGAAGTCGGGTTCGAAGGCGTCGACGGGAGGCGGCCAGAGCGCCGAGAAGAGCATCGTCCGCGACAGGGCGGCGTGCCCGGCGTGGCGGCGCCAGTAGCGCGGCAGCCACCGCCACAGGATGTCGTTGACCCCCTCGTACTGGACGATCACGTCCGGCGTCCAGGCTTCCAGCTCGGGCCAGTAGTCGACCCAGTAATGCGACCGCGCCCCGCTGATGCCGAGGTTGAGGACCTCGATGCGCCAGTCGGGAAAAAGCACCTGCAGCTTCGCCTCCAGCAGCCCGGGATAGGTCTCCGCGTTGACCCGTCCCTGCACCGTGGTGGACCCGCCCAGGCAAGCGATGCGCAGCGTGCCGGCGGGCTTCGAGTCCTCGAATTCATCGGTGCGGAAACCGTGGCGATCGATGGCGATGTCGTACTCCACACCGCGCAGCGTGGTCTGCATGCGCGCACCCGGCCGGTAACGCACCCACATCGTCTCCCACAGCGATTCCAGCCACGCCTCGTGGACCGGGCGGGCGTCGAACAGCTCGGGCAGCGATCGGCGGTACTCCCGCGCGCGTTCGACCCGCGCGTGCCAGCGCCAGCGCAGCCCCGCCTCCGTCGCCAGACCGAGCAGCGGCAGACCGACGCCGAGCGCCCACAGGGTGACGGCGAGCAGCCGCACGGACGGCCGGAACCGGTCCGGCGAAGGAACGGTGGATACCACGGATGCCGCTAAGGGCAGGCCTGGGCGACGCGGTCCACCTGTTCGCGCAGGGTGGTCAGCAGCTTGCGGCTGCCCTCCTCCCGAACCTGGCCGGCCGCCTCGTTGAGACGCTGCCGGGCCTCCGGCAGGCTGGCCTTGACCGCGTCGCAGTCGCCCGCGGCGCGCACGACCTGGTTGACGATCGTGTTGGCCCTGCTGAGCACCTCGGCGTCCTTCGAGACCGCCTCGATCCTCTTCTCGCGCTCGCGGCCACAGCCGGCGAGGCAGGCGCCCAGCAGCAGGACGGCGACGGCGCTTCGCATTCGCATGGCGCATACTCCCGCCGATCCACCATGCCAGGCAAGGTGACGCTGACGGTGACGACGGGCCCGATGCAGGGCCGTCATTTCGAGTTCGACCAGCACGACACCTTCCTGTTCGGCCGCGCCCCGGACTGCCACGCCGAGCTGCCGCAGGGCGACACCTCGGCCTCGCGCCACCACTTCCTGCTCGAGGTCAATCCCCCGCGGGCGCGGCTGCGCGACCTCGGCAGCCTCAACGGCTGCCACGTCAACGGCCGCCGCCACGGCGGTCGCGCCGCGGGCGAGACGCCCGAGCAGGCTGCGGGCCGCGAGTTCCCCCAGGTCGACCTGCACGACGGCGACGCCATCCGCGTCGGCGCGACGACCTTCGCCGTCGCCATCCAGGCGCCCGGGCCCGACTCCGCGCCGACCGATCCCGGTGCCGTCGTCGACGCGCTGGTCGACCCCGTCAGCGAGTCGCCGCTGGTCGAGGCCGTGTCCGCGATCGGGCTTCCTCCACCGACCAGCGTCGGCGGCTACGAGATCGGCGACCTGCTGGGCCGCGGCGGCATGGGAGCCGTCTACCGCGCCCGCCGACGCACGGACGGCGCCACCGTCGCCGTCAAGCTGATGCTGCCGCAGGTCCAGGTCAGTGCCGCGGCGCGCGAGACGTTCCTGCGCGAGATCGAGGTCACCCGCAGCCTGCGCCACCCGCGCATCGTGGAACTGCTCGACTTCGGCTACGAAGGCGAGAGCTTCTTCTTCGCGATGGAGTACTGCCCCGGCGGCAACGCGCTGGCCCTGATGCGGGCGAGCGGCGGCCAGGTGCCGTTGTCCCGCGCGCTGCAGATCGCCGACGAGGCGCTCGACGGCCTCGCCTTCGCCCACGCCGCGGGCTTCGTCCATCGCGACGTGAAGCCCGACAACCTGCTGGTGGCGGCAGACGGCGGCGTGCGTGTCACCGACTTCGGGCTGGCCAAGAGCTTCTCCCAGGCCGGCCTGTCGGGCATGACCGCGACGGGTACGGTCGCGGGCACCCTCTACTACATGCCGCGCGAGCAACTGACCGGCTTCCGGCAGTTGCGGCCGGTCAGCGACGTGTGGAGCCTGGCGGCGACGCTGTACTTCCTGATCACGGGCTACTACGCCCGCGAGTTCCCGCCGGACAAGGACCCGCTCGCGATCATCCTGAAGGGCGGCACGGTGCCGATCCGCGAGCGCGAGCCGCGACTGCCACCGGCGCTGGCCGTCGTGATCGATCGTGCGCTGGCCGACGATCTGTCGATCCGCTACCCGACCGCGGGCGAGTTCCGCGACGCCTTGCGCACCGCCCGCGCCCGCGGATGAGCGTCGTCGCCGCCATCTGCCCGGGCTGCGGGTACCGCTCCGAACGCGTGCCGGCGCATCTCGTCGGCCGCGACGTCGCCTGCCCCCGCTGCAAGCGTCGCTTCCGACTCGAGCTGGACGCGAGTCCCGCCGCCACGACGCCCGAGTTGCCGGCGGCGACGACACCCGAGGCGCCACTCGCGACGACCCCGGAGGCCCCGCTCGCGACCACACCCGAGGGCCCGCTCCCCACCACACCCGAGTCACCCGCGGTACCGCGCCTCGCGCCGCCGCCGGCAGACGGCTGGCGCGTCGGCGACGTCGTGCTCGGCCTGTACGAGATCACGGCCGTGCTCGGCCAGGGCGGCATGGGACGCGTGTACAAGGCCCGCCACCGCGGCTGGGACCTGGACCTCGCGGTCAAGAGCCCGCTGCCCCGGTTGCTCGAGGCCGCCGGCGGCGCAGAGGCCTTCGAGGCCGAGGCCGAGACCTGGGTCCACCTCGGGCTCCACCCCCACGTCGTGCCCTGCTACTACGTGCGCCGCGTCGACGGCATCCCGCGCGTCTTCGCGGAGTTCGTCGACGGCGGCAGCTTGCACGACTGGATTCGGACCGGCCGCCTGCGCACGCTCGACGCGATCCTCGACACGGCGATCCAGTTCGCGTGGGGTCTCCACTACGCCCACGAGCAGGGGCTCGTCCACCGCGACGTGAAGCCGGGCAACGTGATGCTCGCGGCCGACGGCACGGCCAAGGTCACCGACTTCGGCCTCGCCCGCGCCGGCGCGCTCGGCCCGATCGCGGGTGCCAGCGGCGACTCGGGGGGCACCCTGCTGGTTCGCGGCGGCGGCGCCGGCACGCCCGCGTACATGGCTCCCGAGCAGGTCGCGGGCGGCGACCTGACCCGCCGCTCCGACCTGTGGGCGTTCGCGCTGTCGGTGGTCGAGATGTTCAACGGCGGCCGCCACTGGGAGTACGGGGTGCAGGCCGCGGAAGCGCTCGAGTCGCTGCTGGCCAGTGGCCCGGAGCGCACGACCCTGCCGCCCATGCCGGCGGCGGTCGTCGACCTGCTTCGCGCGTGTTTCCGCGAGGACCCCGACCAGCGCCCGCACGACCTCGCGGCCGCCGCGAGCGTCCTGCAGGCGGCGTACGAGCAGGAGCTGGGACGGAGTTACCCGCGGCCCGAGCCGCGCGCCGGCAGCGGCCGCGCGGACAGCCTCAACAACTCCGCGGTCTCGTTGCTCGACCTCGATCACCTCGACGAGGCGATGGCGCTGTGGAACCGGGCGCTCGACGCCGAGCCGCAGCACCTCGAGGCAACCTACAACCGCACCGTCTTCGAGTGGACCCGCGGCCGCCTCGAC
>JAMPXO010000220.1 GCA_023701125.1 Vicinamibacteria bacterium
CGGGTGTCGCGGCTGGTTGCGTCCGGGTTGTGGCCGCGGGTCGTCGCCACGGCCCGTCCCGGCTGGCGGGCCGCGCGCGTCGCCCTGTTGATCGTCGCCTGCGCGGGCTTCGTGCTGGCGCTGGCGCGGCCGCAGTGGGGGCTGGTGCGGGAGAAGGTGGAGCGCGAGGGCGTCGACGTCGTGCTGGCGCTCGACACCTCGCTGTCGATGGCGGCCGAGGACGTGAGCCCGAGCCGCTTCTTCCTCGCCCGCGCGGCGCTCGCCAGCCTCGTCGCGCGGCTGCCGGAGAGCCGCTTCGCGCTGCTCGCGTTCGAGGGCGAGGCCTACCCGCTGGTGCCGCTCACGCTCGACGCCGACGCGGTGCTGCTGTTCCTCGACACGCTCGAGCCGGGCTTCGTGCCGCGGCCGGGCAGCTCGCTCGGCGCCGGGCTCGAGAAGGGCCTCGCGCTGTTCGCGGACCGCCAGCGCCGGCACAAGGTGATGGTGCTGGTCTCGGACGGCGAGAACCTGGAGGGTGAGGTGACGGCGGCTGCGCGACGGGCCCGCGAGCTGGGCGTCGTCGTCCACGCCGTCGGCGTCGGCACCGAGGCGGGCGGGCCCGTGCCCGAGCACGACGGCGACGGGCGCCGCACCGGCTTCAAGCGCGACGAGGCCGGCCAGGTGGTCGTCTCCCGGCTCGACCCGGGCACGCTGGAGACGATCGCGCGGGCGACGGGCGGCAGCTACGTGAAGCTGACGCCGCAGGACACCAGCCTGCAGTCGCTGACGCGGGCGATCGAGGGCCTCGAGGAGAAGGCGCTGGCGGCGGAGTTCGCTTTCCGGCGCAAGGAGCGCTACCAGCTTCCGCTGGCGATCGGCGTGTTCTGCCTCGGCCTCGCGCTGCTCGTACCGATGATCGGGTTCCGGCGCCGGGCAGAGCCCGTCGCCGGTCCCATGGGGGCTCACGCCGCGAACGGACGCGACTCCGCCCCCAGGCCCCGATCTCGGTTCCCCCAGGCCGGCGCGTTTCTGCTGCTGGCCTTGAGCGCGGGACCCGCGTTCGGCCAGGCGTCGCCGGCTGCGGCCACGAGCGCTGCTTCCGAAGCGGCGCCCGAGACGTGGACCGAGCGCGCGCGCCGCTTCTTCGACGAGGTCCTGTTGCGGCCCACCCGCCGCGCGAACGCGGGCCGCGCCGAGTACGCCGAGGGCAATCACCCGAAGGCGCTCGAGGCGTTCTCGGGTTCGCTCGCCGCCCGGCCCGACGATCCGGCTGCCCGCTTCAACCTCGGCGCGGCGTTGCACAAGAACGGCAAGGTGCAGGAGGCAGCGCCGCTGTTCGAGGACCTGGCCGGCCGCGGACCCGAGCCGCTGCGCGCCGCCGCGGCCTACAACCGCGGCAACGGCCTGTTCGAGAGCCAGGACTTCGCCGGCGCGGTCGAGGCCTACAAGCACGCGCTGCGGGCGACCCCGGGCGACGAAGACGCGCGCCGCAACCTGGAGCTGGCGCTGCGCGAGCTGAAGCAGCAGGAGCAGCAACAGAAGCAGGACCAGGACAAGCAGGACCAGGACCAGAAGCAGGACAAGAAGAATCCGGGCGAGCAGGGCCAGGACCAGAAGCCGCAACAGGGCGACGAGCAGGAGCCACGGCAGCCGCAGCCCGGTCAGCAGAAGCAGGACGCGCAGGGCCAGCCGCAGCCGAGCCCGCAGACGCCGGAGCAGCGCGAGCGCGAGCGCTTCGAGAAGGCGGCCGGGATGCCGAAGGAGCGGGCGATGGCGCTGCTCGACGCGCTGGCCCAGAACGAGAAGGAAGACCAGAAGAAGCAGCGCGCCGCGCAGCGGGCCAAGGCCCGCGTGGGGCGCGACTGGTGACTGGCTCTCGGTTTCCGATGGCGGGCGTGATCGCGCTGGCCCTCGTGGCGGCGTTCGCGCTCCCCGGCTGGGCGGAGGGTCCGACCCTGCGCGCCGAGGTCGACGCCACGAAGATCGGGGTCGAAGACCAGGTCCAGCTCACGCTGACGCTGTCGGGTGGTGGTGGCGGCGACCTGCCGCTGCCGCCGCTCGTCAACCTGCGCGCGGTCGCGGGCCCGTTCACGTCGAGCCAGATGAGCTGGGTCAACGGCGTCACCTCGCAGACCCGCAGCGCGACCTGGGTGCTGCAGCCGCGCAGCGTCGGCAAGGCCAGCGTCGGCGTCGTCACCGTGGACGTCGACGGCGGCAAGCGCAGCACGGCGCCGATCGAGATCGAGGTGGTGGCCGGCTCGTTCGGGCCGCCACCCCAGGCCCAGCGCCGGGGCCGGCCCGATCCGTTCGGCGACCCGTTCGGCGGGATGGCCTCGGGCCGCGCCCGCCGCGGAGCGGAGCCGAAGGTGCGCATCCGCGCGCTCGCCGACCGCACACGGCTCCACGTCGGCGAGCCACTGGTCGTCGAGTTCGTGATCGACACCCAGGCTTCCGTCTCCGACCTCCAACTGGTCGAGGCCCCGCAGTTCCCCGGCTTCTGGTCGGAAGACCTGGCCAAGCGCGAAGGCCCGCCCAACGGCGACCCGGTCACCGACGAAGGCGAGTCGTTCCGCCGCTTCCCGCTGCTGCGCAAGCTGCTGTTCCCGACCCGCGCGGGCGCGCTCACGGTGCCCGCGGCCACCTTCCGCATCGGCTTTCCGCGCGAGAGCCTGTTCGACCCGCCGCGCCCGCCGGCCGAGCGCAGCAGCGAGCCGCTCACCGTGCAGGTCGCGCCGCTGCCCGCGGGCGCGGCCGCCGTCGGCGCGTTCCGGGCGGAGGCCAGCGTCGACCGCGACGTGGTGGCGCTCGGCGAGGCGGTCACGCTGCGGTTCAAGGTGATCGGCACCGGCAACCTGAAGTGGGTCGATGCTGCGCCCGCGCTGGAGCTGCCCGGCACCAAGCTCTACCCGCCGCAGTCGCGCTCGGAGTTCGAGGCCACCGACAAGGGCCTGACCGGCTCGCGGAGCTGGGAGTGGGTGGTCGTGCCGCAGACCGCGGGCGCGCTGGAGATCCCGGCGCTGTCGCTCGCCTACTTCGACCCCGCCCGCGGCGCGCTGGCGCAGGCCGAGTCGAAGCCGCTGCGGATCGAGATCACCGCCGCCGCCGCCGGTGCCCCGCTGCCCGCCGCGGCGCGGACCCGGGACGACGCGCCGGGCCTGCGCTCGGACCTGGATCTGCCGGGCGCCTCGTCGCTCGACCTGCCCGCGGCCAGCGCGACGGCGCTGGCGCTGGCGGCGCTCACCCACGCGCTGCTCGCGTGGCGACCGCGGCGCCGGACGGGCCGCGAGCGCGAGGGAGACACGCTCGGCCAGTTGCAGCGCGCGGCTCGCGGCGGCGTCTCCCGCGAGGAGCTGTCGGCGCTCGTCGAGCGAGCGCTGCACGAGCGCTTCGGCGAGCCGGGCGCCGGCGACGACAGCTCCCTCGCGCGCGAGGCGCGGGCACTGCTCGCCGACGTCCAGTTCCTGCGCTATGCGCCGCAGCTCGGCGACTACTCGGACAAGCTGCGCGAGCTGGCTGCGCGTGCGGCCGACCTGCTGCGGAGGGCCGCGTGAAGCGGAAGCTGTGCACGCTCGGCCTGGCGGCGGCCGTTGCTGCCGGCGTCGCGATCGCCCAGGACGCGGGCGATCCCGGCGCGGGGTTCCGCGCGGCGAACGCCCACGCCCTCGCGGGCGACCAGCCGCGCGCGATCGCGGGCTACGAACGGCTGGCTGCCGATGGCCACGAGAGCGCCGCGCTGTACTGGAACTGGGCCCAGGCCGCGGCCGCGCGCGGAGCCCAGGGCGAGGCCCTGTGGGCGCTGCTGCGCGGCCGCGAGGTGGAGCCGCGCGATCGCGCGCTCGGGCGCGAGGTCGAGCGCGTGCGCGAGCGACTGGGGCTGGAAGCCGCCGAGATCGCCCCCGACCCGCTCGCCGAGCTGGCCCGCGCCGCTCGCCGCTTCCGGCTCGGCGTCGTGGTCGCGCTGCTCGCGCTGATTTCGGTGGCCCTGCACGCGGGCGCTCGCGCCCGCCACGCCTCGCGGCGCCCGGCCGCTGTCGCGTTCGGCCTCGCCGCGTTCGCCGCGCTCCCGGCGTTGCTGGGCACGGCCGCGAAGCCGCTCGCAGTCGTCGCCGCTCGCGATGCCGCGCTGCTCGATCAGGCCTCGCCGGGCGCCCGGCCGCTGGGGCGCCTGCGCGAGGGCGAGGTCGTGCCCGTGCTGGAGCGCGCGGGCGAGTACCTGCGGATCGAGGACGCGTCGGGCGCCCGCGGTTGGGCCCGCGCC
>JAMPXO010000093.1 GCA_023701125.1 Vicinamibacteria bacterium
CCAGGGGCAGCAGACCAGCCTCCTCGACTAACCCTCGGGTCGGAACTTGTGCCGGGGTGGCCCGTGGGCCGACCCTGCCCCTGTGCAGCATTCGATCTTTCGACGTGCGGGCCGGCGGGGCTGGGCTCTCAAGTATCGGACCGAGGACGGCGGCGCCTGGCGGATGGAGCAGCACCGGACTCGGGCGGCCGCCGAGGACCGGGCGCTCGAGCTGCGGCAGGCGGTGCCGATGGTGGCCGCCGGCGGCGAGACGCTCGGCGCCTACATCGAGCGGTGGCTGGGCCAGGTGGGGCCCACGCTGCGCGTCGGCACGCACCGGGTTTACGCCGCATACCTCCGCAAGCACGTGACCCCGGTGCTGGGCCCGCTCACGATCGGCGCCGTCACGGCCTCGCACGTGCGCGACCTCGTCGGCATGAAGCTGCGCGAGGGGCTGGCCAAGAAGACCGTCCTCAACATCGCGCGCACCCTGCACGCCTGCCTGGCCACCGCCGTCGAGGATGGCCTGATCGTGCGCAACCCCGCTGCGAGCTCGAAGGGGCGGAAGACGCTGCTGCGACGATCGCGTGCCGAGAAGCGCGAGAAGGTGAAAGCCTTCACGCCGGAGCAGCTCCGGCTGCTGCTCGACACGTGCGCTGCGAAGGCGCCGCGCTACTGGCTGATCTTCCGGTTGATGAGCCTCACGGGGATGCGGCCCGGGGAGGCGATGGCCTTGAAGTGGTCGTCGATCGACTGGGCCGGCCGGAAGATCGTGATCCAGCGCGGGTGGACCGGCGGCCGGTTGGAGCCGACGAAGAACGGGGAGGAACGCGCGGTCGACCTGGCGGCGGAGCTGGCTGACGAGCTGCGGGCCTACGACGTGACAACCAAGGCCTCAGCGCTGGCCAGCGGCAGGGCGCGGCTGGAGTGGCTGTTCCCGTCCCAGGCGCGCGACGCGCCGCTGGACGAGAGCCAGTTGCAGCGGGCGATCAAGCGGGTGCTCGCGGCGGCCGGCCTGCCCGGACACTTCACCGCCCATTGCCTGCGTCACACCTACGCGACCACGCTGCTCACCCGGCACGCGCCGATCTACTACGTGAGCAAGCAGCTCGGGCACGCCTCGATCCAGATCACAGTCGACACCTACGGGAGCTGGCTGCCGAGTGGGGACCCGGCGATCGCGGACCGCCTGGCGGGGTTCTACGCGGGGATTTCCCACGTTGGTGACAACGTGGTGACAAAGTGACGCGTAAGTGCGCGTGGAGGTTGGCTCCTCAGGTAGGATTCGAACCTACAACCCTCCGGTTAACAGCCGGATGCTCTACCATTGAGCTACTGAGGAACGGGCCGCACTCAGGCGGAGAGTGAGTGTAGAAAACCCGGCAGGGGCTGTCAATGCGGGGGCAGCGGCCCCGCCGTTACGAGGTCTTGGTGAGGTCGGCCAGGACCAGCTTGGCGACGCCCTTCAGCGTCTCGAACACGCCCGTGCCGCGCGCCGCGCAGGCCTCGATCACCGGCTCGGGCGGGGTCTTGCGCGAGAGCGCCTTGCGCATCTCGTCGACGGTCGCCACGTTCGGCAGGTCGCGCTTGTTGAGCTGCAGGATGTACGGGATGTTCAGCAGGTCGTAGCCCTGGCTCTTCAGGTTGACGATCAGGTTGTCGATCGCCTCGACGTTGGCGTCCATCCGCTCGACCTGGGAGTCGGCCACGAAGATGACGCCGTCCACGCCCTTCAGGATCAGCTTGCGGGAGGCGTCGTAGAAGACCTGGCCGGGCACCGTGTACAGGTGGAAGCGGGTCTTGAACCCGCGCACGGTGCCGAGCTCGAGCGGCAGGAAGTCGAAGAACAGGGTGCGGTCGGTCTCCGTCGCGAGCGAGATCAGCTTGCCTTTCGCGTTGGGGTTCGTCTTCTCGTAGATCCACTGCAGGTTGGTCGTCTTCCCGCACAGTCCGGGACCGTAGTAGACGATCTTGCAGTTGATCTCACGCGAGGCGTAGTTGATGAAGGTCATCGCTCTTGCCCGTGCTTCCTAGGAGAACAGGCTGTCGATGTCTTCGTCCGTGATCTCGGCGAACGGGCTCTCGAACGTCGTCCCGACGTTGGCCCGTTCCTTCTCCACCTTGGCCATGATGTTGGAGAACACCCGGTTCAGCTCCTCCGAGGCCTTCTTCACGCGCAGGCGGACGAGGCCGAGGGAAGAGCGCTCGTCGAAGATCACGACCAGGATCACGCGGCTGGCGACGATCGAGATGTGGATGTTGTCCTTCTCGCCCTCGTGGAAGAGGATCGAGAACTCCTTCTCCCCGATCAGCCGGGCCAGGCCGTCGGTGGCGGCGACGTTGCCGGCCGTGAGAGAAGCGAGCGACGTGGTGTCGAGGTGCTCGATTTCGCCGTGGGCAGCGATCTGCTGGCCGTTCTTGTCGACCAGGAACACGACCTTGCTGTTCGCGTCGACGCGCAGCTTCGCGATGATGCCCTTGATCTGGTTGAATTCTTCCTCGTACATCACGATGTCGGGGGCCGCCATCGCTTACCTCCTCAAGGCCGCCGCACGTGCGCCATGCCCCTAAGACGTGGCTTTTCGTGAGAGCGGGGCAGTTTAGCGTGGGCGCCGGTTTTCATGCAAGGCGACGCCGACGCGCTTAAGCGTTGAAAAGACTCGGGTTGGCGGATCAGTACTCGCGGCGCCCCTCGAGCGCCTTGGCCAACGTCACCTCGTCGGCCCAGTCGAGGTCCGAGCCGACGGGAAGGCCCATCGCGATTCGGGTCACCTTCGGACCCAGCGGCTTGAGCAGGCGGGCGAGGTAGACGGCCGTCGCCTCGCCTTCCACGGTCGGGCTGGTGGCGAGGATCACCTCCTCGACACCGCCGGCGCGCACGCGCTCGAGCAGGCCGTCGATGCGCAACTCGTCGGGCCCGATCCCCGACAGCGGCGACAGCGCGCCGTGCAGCACGTGGTAGCGGCCCTTGAAGTCGCGGGTGCGCTCGACCACCACCAGGTTGAGCGGCTCCTCGACGACGCACAACGTGCGATCGGAGCGGCCCGGGTCGGTGCAGCAGGCGCACAACTCGCCTTCGGCCACCGCGTTGCATACGGTGCACAATCGCAGCGCGGCGCGGAAGCCCGACAGCGCCTGCGCCAGCCGCTGGACCTCGGCCTCGGGCGCCTTCATCAGGTGGAAGGCGAGCCGCTGCGCGGTCTTCTGGCCGATGCCGGGCAGGCGCCGCAGCTCGTCGACGAGCGCGGCCAGCGGGGCGGGGTAGTCCTGCACGAGGCGGGGCGGTCTTGCTGCCGGTGAAAGCGGCTAGAAGCCGGGCAGCTTCATGCCGCCGGTCAGCGAGCCGATCTTCTCCTTGACCGTCTCGTCGACGCGGGCCGAGGCCTCGCTGAGCGCCGCGACGATCAGGTCCTGCAGCATCTCGACGTCGTCGGGGTTGACGACCTGGCGGTCGATCGTGATCGCCGTGACCCGCTTCTCGCCGGTCATCACGACCTTGACCATGCCGCCGCCGGCCGAGGCCTCGAGGCTCATCTCCGCGATCTCGCGCTGGATGCGCTCCTGCGCGCTCTGCAACTGCTTCAGCAGCTTCTGCGGGTTGCCGAAAGGGTTCATTTCACCTTCTCCTGGTCGCTGGCTTCGCGCACGTCGACGACGCGGCCGCCGAACAGGTCGAGGGTGACCTGGACTGCCGGGTCCGCGGCCGCCTCCTGCATCAGCTCCTCGCGCTTCTTCTGCTGCGGCGTCGCCTCCGCCGTCGCCCCGGCGCGGGCTTCGACCCGCAGCTTGAGGCGGGCGCCGGCGCGCCTGAGCAACTCCTCGTAGTCGGCCGCGTGCGAGCTGACGAACGCCGCGTAGTCGGCGTCCGGCTCGAGCACGAGGGCGCCGCCCTCGAGCCGCGCGGTCGCGCCCTTGAGCGGCGTCGACAGCGACGGCCGGGCCGAGGCTGCGGCCTTCAGCGCCTGCAACACGTCCTCCGCCGGGGCGTCGGCCGGCAGCGCGGGCACGTCGACCGGCGGCGACGCGGGGGCCGCGGCACCACGGCGCGCGGGGGCGGGTGCGGCAGCGGCAGCGGCAGCAGGTGTCGGACGCGAGGCGGGCGCGGGAGCCGGGCGCGGCGCGGGTGCGACCGCGGCGGGTGTCGGACGTGGGGTAGCCGCCCCGTGGGGGCTTGGGGGCGGAGGAGCGGCCGTTCGCGACGTAGCCCCCATGGGACCAGCGCCGGGTTCATCCCGGCGCTGGAACCCGTCCAAACGCTCGGCGCGCGCCAGCAGCTCGGCGAGCGGCAGCAGCCGGCGCAGCGTGGCCAGCTTGAGCAGCACCAGCTCCAGCGCCACCCGCGGGTCGGTCGCGTTGCGCAGCTCCAGCTCCGAGCGGCCGAGCAGGTCGAGCGCGCGCAGCAGGTCGTCCTCGGAGAAGGCGTCCGCGATCGGGCTGATCGCCGCGCGCTCTTCCGCCGTCAGCTCCTGCAGCAGCGCCTCGTCGCCCGGCGCCACCTTGAGCAGCAGCAGCTCGCGGAAGTGCAGCAGCAGCTCGCGGCAGTAGGTGCGGTAGTCGGCGCCGGCCACGGCCAGCGAATCGACCAGCCGCAGCAGCGTGGCCGCGTCCGACTCGAGCACCGCGCGCGAGGCGCCGGTCAGCAGCTCGCGGTCGACGAGGCCGAGCAGCGTCGCCAGGTCCTCGTCCTTGACCTCGCTGCCGGAGTAGGCCAGCACCTGGTCGAACAGCGACAGCGCGTCGCGCACGCTGCCTTCGGCCGCGCGTGCCACCCGCCCGAGCGCCAGCTCGGAGATGGCGATCTGCTCCTCCTTCGCCACGTGGCGGAGGTGGTCGTGGAGCTGGCGGGTCGAGAGCTGCTTGAAGTCGTACTGCTGGCAGCGCGAGAGGATGGTGTCCGGGACCTTGTGGTAGTCGGTCGTCGCGAAGATGAACTTGACCCGCGGCGGCGGCTCCTCGAGCGTCTTCAGCAGCGCGTTGAAGGCCGCCGTCGAGAGCATGTGGACCTCGTCGATGACCCACACCTTGAAGCGGTCGCGCGACGGGTTGTAGCGCGCGCTCTCGCGCAACTCGCGCACGTTCTCGACGCCGTTGTTCGAGGCGCCGTCGATCTCCTGAACGTCGAGGCTGTTGCCCGCCGCGATCTCCGTGCACGACGCGCACTCGAGGCACGGCTCGGGCGTGGGCCCGTCGGCCCGCGAGCAGTTGAGGGCCTTGGCCAGGATCCGCGCCGACGTCGTCTTGCCGACGCCGCGGGTGCCGGTCAGCAGGAAGGCGTGGCCGATGCGACCGCTGCGCAGCGCGTTCTGCAGCGTGCGCACGACCGTCTCCTGGCCGACGATCTCGGCGAAGGTCCGCGGCCGGTACTTGAGCGCGAGCGCGCGGTAGGACACGGTGGCTGGTTGCCTCGGGATCTCTATTGGGGGATCGGCCCCACGTGGGCCCCGGCGATCTGCGGCACACCCGAGGGGCGTCTAACCGTTGCTCCCTTCCGGGCCTGGCGGGGTTCGACGTCTCGCGTTGCGCAGGACCGGGACCCACGTGCGACCGACCCGGGGAACTCTTAGCCTACTTCAACCCCTCACCCGAGGGAACCGGAGAGGACCCAACCCCGGGGTGCGGGGGCGGAGCCGCGGTCCGTTTCGCGGCGTGAGCCCCTGCTGGACTGTCGCCCGGCTTTGCCGGGCGAACAGAACCAAATTGGCGGAGAGAGGGGGATTCGAACCCCCGGTGGAGTTACCCCCACACTTGATTTCCAGTCAAGCCGATTCAACCGCTCTCGCATCTCTCCGCGGTCCAGCCGTCAGCTTGTCCTGGTCGAAACACCCTGCCCGCGATCGGCACGCGGGGAGGATGGCGGAGAGGGTGGGATTCGAACCCACGGAACCCGTGAAGGCTCAACGGTTTTCGAGACCGCCCGATTCAACCGCTCTCGCACCTCTCCATGGGGCAAACGGTCGGAATACGGAGTTTACTTCAAGTCCCGGCCCCGGCGCGAGCGGAAGAAGGCCACCATGCGGGCGGCGCACTCCTCGGCCAGCACCCCGGATTCCACCTCGAAACCGTGGTTGAGCCCGAGGCCGCGAGCGTCGACCCGCGAGCCGAGAGCGCCGAACTTGGGCTCGGCGGCCCCGAACACCACGCGCTGGACACGAGCCAGCACCAGCGCCCCGACGCACATCAGGCACGGCTCGAGCGTGACGTAGACCGTCAGCCCCGGCAGCCGGTAGTTGCCGAGTGCGCGGGCCGCGTCGCGCAGCAACAGCACCTCCGCGTGAGCGGTCGGGTCGCCGCTGCCGACCGGGGCGTTGCGGGCCCGTGCCACGACCTCGCCGGCCTGCACCGCCACCGCCCCGATCGGGACCTCGCCCGCGGCCTCCGCCGCCGCCGCCTCCTCGAGGGCCTGGCGCATGAAGGCGACGTCGGCGTCTGTCAATCGGTCTCCACGAAGAGCAGGAAGCGGTGCGGCGAGCGCGAGCCGCCGAGCACGATCTCGTTGCGACCCGGCTGCAGGTTGATCTCGGACTCCTTGTGCTGGCCGCCGACGCGCACGCCGTTGACCTGGGTGCCGAGCGAGCTGCCGAGGTCGGCGGCGACCACCCGCCCGGCGACCACCTCGAGCGACAGGTGCCGCCGCGAGACGTTGTGGGGCGCCCGGTCGTTGAGCATCAGGTCGGGCGGGTTCTGCTCCGACTCTCCGCCGGTGGAGGCGCGGCCGATCCGGAACGGGAACGTGCGGATGCGCAACTCGCCGCCGGGCAGTGCCTTCTCGGCCTCGGGGCTGGCCGGCACCAGCCGCAACCGGGTCGCCCCCACCCGCAGCGGCTCGGCGTCGGGCGGTAGCCGCAGCAGCCGCTCGTCGATCTCGCGCACGCGGCGGAACAGCGTGCGCAGGTAGACGAGCACCGCCTCCGGGTTGGCGAGGCACGCCTGCGACCACTCCTCGGAGCTGAGCCGGGTCAGCCGCGTCGCGCCGGCGGCGCGCGCGCCGTAGCGGCGCAACCGGCCCTCGAGCATGCCGATCTCGCCGAAGGTCTCGCCCGGGCCGTACTGGGTGAGCACGGCCCCCGGCTCGCCAATCAGGATCTCGATCGCCCCCGACTCCACCCGGTACGCGTGACTCGAGCGCTCCCCCGGCCGGAACACGGTGGCGCCGTCAGCAAGTTCGAGCTGCTCCATCGGTCTCCTCACCGGGCGGAGGGTCGCCCACGGCCAATTGTGTACCGAGACCGCGCCGACCCGCCACCAGCGCACCGCCCACCAGCACGAAGGCGAGCGCATAGGCGAGCAGCGCGAAGCCGATCGACACGTAGAACGGTCCGTGCGCGCGCGGCAGCGCCAGGCGCGGCAGGGCGAGACCGTAGACGAAGTGGACCACGTGCAGGGCCAGCGCCGTCCAGCACGCCGGGCCCAGCACCACCCGTAGCGGCACGGCCCCGTTGGGAAGCCGGCGGAACCACAGCAGCACCACCGCCGCCGTGCCCAGCAGCGCGAAGCCACGCAGCGCCAGCACCTGCAGCGCGCTGCGCCCGAAGCTGGGCACGAGCTGGGCCTCGATCCCGCCGCGCACCGCGCCGGCCAGCAGCAGCGTCACCACCGCGATCGCCGCCGTGGCCAGGCTCAGCACGGTGCCCACCGCCTGGTTGTGCAGGTAGGGGCGATGGCGGTCGAAGCCGAAGGCGCGGTTGAGCACCGTTTCGAGCGGGATGAACACGCCGGCCGCGCCGACCAGGATCCACAGCGCCGCGGTCCACTCCACCTCGCGCCCGTACTGGATCACGCTGACCCCGAGGTTGCGCAGCAGGAAGTCCTGGCCGGCGGGGTAGTACTGGCGCAGCGCCTCCAGCAGGGCCTGCCGCGGCGCCGCCCACGGCAGCCGGCCGAGCAGCGCCAGCAGCAGGAACGCGCTCGGGTAGAAGGCGAGCAGCGAGAAGAACGCGATCGAGCCGCAGTGCGCGTGCAGCTCCGCGTCCTGCACCAGGCGCCGCACCAGCGCGAACGGGGTCGAGACGTCGGAGGGGCGATCCATGTGGGGCGGCCCGCGGGCCGTTCGCCACCGAGGATAGCCCCGGGCCGCGATCTGGAACGAACGATCCCCCGGCCTGGATGCTTCGTCGCCTATCTCCGTGCCCGCACGGGGCCGAGACTGCGGCCGGCATGAGACGCGGAACCAGCGCCCTCCTTCCCCCCTCGGGTTGACCCTCGCGCCGGGTCGCTCCGGAGGAGCGTGCCGCGTACGGAGGTCACACCCCATGAGATTCCCCCCCCGCAGACCCCTGCTCGCGGCAGCGGCGCTCGGCCTGGCGCTGGCCGCGCTGGCGGGCGCCCAGGACCCGCCGGACTGCGCGTCCTGTCACGAGGCGCAGGCCCGCTTCGACAACCGCCACCTGGCACTGACGCCGTCGGAAGTGCAGGGCCGCGCGGTCGGCTGCGCCGGCTGCCACGGCGACCCGGCGAAGCACCTCGAGAGCGGCGAGGCCAAGGACGTCGTGCGCTTCGCGCCCGGAGAGGGCTCGCAGGCCTGCCTGACCTGCCACCGCTCGATGGGCCAGAACGAATGGCACGCCTCGGAGCACGCCCGCGCCGGCGTCGCCTGCAACGACTGCCACAAGGTCCACGCGGCGAGCCGGCCCGAGACGCTGTGCGCCACCTGCCACGAGGCGGAGAACGCGCAGTTCCGGCTGCCCTCGCGCCACCCGCTGCAGGAGGGTCGGATGACCTGCGTCAGTTGCCACGACCCGCACGCCGCGGGCGAAGCGCAACTGAAGACGAAGCAGCGCGCCAACGACACCTGCTACCGCTGCCACCAGGACAAGGAAGGCCCGTTCGTCTTCGAGCACGACCCGGTCCAGGAGGACTGCCGGCTGTGCCACGCGCCGCACGGCTCGGTCGCCAACAAGCTGCTGACCGCCAGCGAGCCGATGCTGTGCGCGCAGTGCCACGAGCTGCACTTCCACGGCGGCTACACGGCCAGCGACGGCGCGATCGAGATCGGCGGCCTCCACCGCGAGAGCTCGAACGGCGTGCTCGGCCTCAACAAGGCGTTCAACACCAAGTGCACGCAGTGCCACAGCCGCATCCACGGCTCCGACCTGCCCGGCCAGGGCGTGTCGAGCCACGGCCGCGGCCTGGTGCGGTGATGAGGGACACCATGAAACTGCCTCGCGTCCTCGCACTGCTGGCTGCCGCCGCGTTCGCCTGCGCCGCTCCCGCGCTCCTCGCCCAGGCCCCGGCCGCCGACAAGGCGCCGGAGAAAGGCAAGCTCGAGCTCGGCCTGTGGACGTCCTCCGTGTCCGGCTCGCCCGACCTCGCCGCCGAGTTCGAGAGCGCCGACGAGACGCTGCCGCTGGGCGTGCTCGAGCTGAACCTGAAGGACGGCCGCAACCGCCTGAAGCTGTTCTCGCAGGTGCTCGGAGCGGACGACATGCGCCACGTCCTGTCTTTCGACATCGGCAAGGCGGTGCGCTCGCTGACGACCTACGACCGCTTCCCGGTCCGCCTGGGCCACGACCCGATGTCGAACCTCGAGGCCGCGTCGAAGAACGGCCGCATCGTGTGGCACACCGATCTCGACCCCGACCGCCGCTACGAGCAGGTCGACGCCATCCTCGACCACCGCACCGAGGTGCGGCCCGCGGGCCGCCTCGCGCTCGGCTTCTTCCTGCGCGACCAGCGCCGCTCGGGCCACCACCAGTCGCTGACCATCAGCCACTGCGACACCTGCCACGTCTACAGCCAGACCCGGGTGGTGAAGCAGCGCCAGACCGAGGTCGGGATCGATGGCCGCTGGCAGTGGAAGACGGGCGCGCTGGAGGCGAACCTGTCGCAACGCCAGTTGCGCAACGATGCGGCCGGCAACACCCTGGTCTACGACCGCGCCCTGCACCCGGAGACGCGGCTGCCGATCTTCGACAACCGCGTGCTGTTCGACTCGCTCAACGGCGCCGTGCCCGTCGACTCCCAGCCCGAGACCGACCGCACCCAGGGCCGGATCGAGCTGAACGTGGCGGAGCTGGCCGGTTTCGACGTCACCGCCACCGGCGCCTTCGCCAACACGAAGAACCGCGGCACCGAGATCGAGTCCGACTACCAGGGCGGCACGCTGCTGGTCAGCCGCGAGCTCCGCGAGCGGCTGTCGATGCGGCTGCGGGCCCGGGCCTACAGCGCGAGCAGCGACGGCTACGCGATCGACTTCACCGAGCGCGCCGCCATCGCCGGCCCGCAGGCGGGCAAGACCTACCGCCAGGTCTACGGCTACGACCCCGACTACGTCCGCGCCTCGGCCCTCGACCGCGACGCCTACGAGGCCGGCGCCGAGCTCGTCTACAAGCTGCCCGGCAAGGCCGGCACGTTGCGCGGCCGCTGGGACTACGAGGACGTGGACCGCGACAACGTGCTGGTCGCGGTCGACGGCGGCCGCACCCGCACCCACGAGCTGGGCCTGTCCTGGCGCGCCCGTCCCGCGTCCCACGTCAAGCTGGCGGCCGAGTGGCGCTACGGCAGCGTCGACGCGCCGTACGGCGTGGTCGACGGCGCCTGCGCGCCGCTGGCCGACGTCGGCCCGCTGCCGAGCCCGCTGGCGCCCGGCTCGATCCAGTACTTCCAGGTCCACGACGCGCGAGTCGGCGACACCACCGCCTCGCCCGACACCTGGAACGACCTGCGCGCCTCGGCCACGGTGTCGAAGGCGCGGGTCGGCGCGACCGCGACCCTGCGCTACTGGGACGGCAGCAACGACAGCGGCGACCTGACCGACTGGGCGCGCTCGCGGACGACGGTCACCGCGACGGCGTGGTTCGCGCCGGAGGAGCGCTGGGACGCCTGGTTCGCGTGGAGCCACGAGGACGGCGAGCTGCAAAGTCACGTCTGCACGCCGATGTTCGATGGTTGAGCGGCCGGCATCCTGACAGGCCGGTCCGGCCTGTACACGTCCGACGACCTCCGCATGGAAACCTCGACCAACGCCGTCTCCGCCGGCTTCAACCTGCGCCCGAGCCCGAAGTTCGACGCCGCCGTGACCTTCTCGTGGATGGACGCGGCGCAGGCGCTCGACCCGTTCACGATGCCGATCACGCCGGCCTTCGCGGCGGCCGTGCCGTTGATGCCGTACGACTACACGCAGACCTGGAGCTACTCCGACCTCGACGTGCAGCGCCTCGACGCGGCGGTCTCCGCCCACTACAAGCTCTCGTCCCGCGCGTCGCTGCGCGGCGAGTACCGCTACGTGGACTACGCCGATGACGCGCCGTACCTCGAGGACACCAGCGGCCGCAACCACGTCGTCAGCCTGGCGGTCGGCTTCCTGTTCTAGCGCAACCCCTGGGATGGGTCGTACCCGGGGCCCGCGTGGCAAGGACGCGGGCCCCGGCCCTTTTCAGGGCATCTCCAGCCAGCCGCGCTGGTGGGCCAGGAACACCGCCTCGGAGCGGGTGTGCACGCCCAGCTTCTCGAGCACTGCGTGCAGGTGGTTGCGGACCGTCGCCGGGCTGAGGTCGAGGGCGCGGGCGATTTCCTTGTTCTGCTGACCGCGCGCGGCGTGGCGCAGCACGTCGGTCTCGCGCGCGGTCATCGGCGAGGGCGTGGCCGCCGGCAGTCCGGGCCGCTGCCCCGAGCAGGGGGGCAGGAACGGGCGCAGGCTGGCGAGGGCAGCGTCGAGCCGCACGTCCTCGAGCAGGTGGACGAGCAGGTAGAGGTCCGGGCGCGGACCCGGCACCCGCAGCGGGGTCACCCGCACGGGGCCAGCTCCGCAGGTGGGGCACGGCACACGCAGCTCGAACGGCCGCGGCCCGCTGCCCGATCGCGCCATCTCGTTGACGGGGCAGGCGCCCTGGCAGTAGCGGTTGCCGAAGATGTCGTGACCCTGGACCACCTCGTGACAGGCGCGGCCGAGCGCCTCGCTGGCGGTCTTCGGGATCAGCCGCGCCGCGCCGTCGTTCCACAGGACGATGCGACCGCGGGCGTCGGTGACGAACGCCGGCGGGTCCCCGCTCTCGAGCAAGTGAAGAAGATCGGGAGGAAGACTCGCAACCGGGGACAGCGGCACCGTGGCCATACCGTATCCCGCGAGCAATCTCGATGCCGCGCAATTCCTGCCGAGCCGGGGTTGGTTATGCTCCGCCCCACCATGTCCCGTTTCCGCCTCGCCCCGCTCGTGCTCCTGGCGCTCGCACCGGTCTCGACCCTCGGCCAGGACCTGCCGCTGCCCGACTGGTCGACGTCGAGCCTGGACTGCCCCGCGACCGTGCGCGAGCGCGACGTGGTGCGCTGCACGCTGACGCTGCGCCGCGGCGCGGTCGACCGCTTCGACGAACCGGCCGGCACCGAGTGGACCGTGACGCTGCCGCCGCAGGCGCTGTTCGCCGAGGTCGAAACCGGGGCCGAGGCGACGTTCGACCCGGAGCGGCGCGTCCTGCAGGGCCAGGCCCTGATCGCGCCCGCCGGCGTGCAGGCCGTGCGCTTTTCGCTGGTCGCCGCGCCCGAGACGGACGGCAGCCGGCTGACCCTGCGCGCGTCCGTGGCGGGGGCGGACACGACCTACCTGTCGGCGACGACCGAAGTTGACCCGCGCCGGCGCGTGGGTGAAACGACCGCGCTCGGTCCGGTGGCGGTCACCTCCGCCGGGCTCTGGGTGCTCGGCTTCCTCGCCACCGGACCGATCTTCATCGGCGGCTGCGCCCTGCTCGGCGGCCCGCGGCCCGGGGTGCTCGGCCTCGCCGTCGCCGCCTGGGTGGCGTCCGGCTTCCTGCTCGTGTTCGCGGCGCTGGCGCGCGAGGACGCGCGGCTGCTCTCCGACTACCGCGAGGCCGCCTGCGTCGTCACCGACACCGGGCTGCACACCCGCACCAGCGGCCAGGGCCGCCACGCGACCAACATCTCGGAGCCGTTCGTCGCCGTCCGCTTCGAGCTCGCGGGCACCACCACGTTCGGCACCGGCTTCGACTCCGGGTCCCACCTGCGGGTCGGCGGCGCGACCTGGCCCGGCCGCGAGCTGGAGGCGTTCGGCCCCGGTGCCGAGGTGCCTTGCTGGTACGACCCGGAGGACCCGGCGCGGGCGATCGTCGTGCGCGGGCCCGGCGGCGCCTACCTGTTCGGGCTGCTGCCGCTGGGCCTGCTGGCCCTCGTCGCGCGCCCGCTGTGGCGGGCCGTGACCCGCGGTCGCCGGCGCTGACCGGCGGGCGGGGGCTTGGGGGCGGAGGAGCTCCGTTTGCGACGGAGCCCCCATGGGACCGGCGCCGGGTTCACCCCGGCGTCGGAACCCGACGGCCCTCCTACTTCTTGCGAAAGGCGAGCGGCAGGATGCCGAGCTGCCGCGCCGCCTCGAGCGAGATCATCTGGTACTCGGCGTCCTCGCTCTCGAACTGCTGCGCGTTCTCCTCGATCAGGTCGGTGCCCCTGGCGAGGGCCGCGGCGAAGCTGCGGAAGCTGGCCTCGCCGCGGAAGCGGCTCACCAGCTCGCGCGGCACCAGCGAGTTGCGGCCCGGCGCGGCGGCGTCGGGGTCGCCCATCATCGTCGTCTCCAGGCCGACCGTGCGGTTGCCCTCGGGGTCGAGGTCGAAGGCCAGCAGCATGTGGCCGGGCAACGTCACCAGGTACGGCTCGATCCCGATCTTGCGCAGGATCGCCGCGATCGCCACCGTGCCGTCCACGCAGTTGGCCTGCTGCGCGGCGACCGTCTCCTCGAACATCCGCACGTGCTGGCTCGCCACCACCTGCGACGCGGCGGCCGTGGTGCTGATGTCGCTGTAGCGCACGCCGCGCTTCTGCAGCACGCTCCAGATCGAGTACACCTGCTTCAGCACCTCCGCCTCGTCTTCGGCCTGGTAGCCGGTGAAGGCGTCGACGATCCGGGTCTGCAGCGCCTCGCGGGTCAGCGTGTCCACCCACGGGTGGTCCTCGTTGACGTAGGCCGCGAACATCCAGGCCAGGTCGAGGTCCTCCTCGTCGCTGTCCTCTTCGGCCAGCACCGCGAACGGGCAGTCGTTGATCGAGCGCACGGTGACGGTCTGGGTCCGCACGCCGAGCGAGCGACCGTCGACGAACGCCTCCATCGCCAGGTTCATCGGCATCGGCTGGCGCCAGTCGAGCAGCGCGTCGAAGCGGTACTGGACGTGGGGGAAGAGCTGGTACTCGCCGCTGCCCTGGTCGGCCACGGCCTCCACGACGCTCGCCTCCATCACCGCGTTGGGCTTGATCTCGACCTTCAGCCGGCTGCCGGCCTTGACGCCCTCGAACGCGGCGCCGATGAAGCCCATCCCCTCGCCCTTCTGTCGCGGATCTTCTTCTTCTTCTTCTTCCTGCGGCAGCCGCAGGGTCGCGGTGGAGACGACGAACGACGGGAAGATCTGGCCGTCCATGCCGACGAACGGCTCCCAGGCCAGGGCCGCGAGCGGCGCCTCGACCTCCGCCTCGGGCTCCGCGGCGCTGCCGCGGCTGCGCGTGATCTCGGCGCCGAAGCCGCGGGTGTGGCGCTTCCCCGTCGTGCTGGGCTGCATGGTGGTGGTGGCCTGCTCGCGGCGACCCGGCCGGTAGTTCGCCTGCTCCTGGGCGAGCGCGGGCGCGGCCGCCAGCAGCACGGCCAGCACGAGAGACGACCGGACGGCGAGCGACTTCGACATGCGAGAGACCTCTGGGGAGTTCTCGACCTCGCGGTCGGACCGCGGATGCTAGCAGGACGCCGGGACCGGACGGCCGACGTCAGCCGCGGACGAAGGCGTCCTTGACCAGCCGCTCGGGGAAGAACGCACCCGCCTGGCCGTCGGCCGCGTAGCGGTAGACGGCCGCGGCATAGATGCCGGCGAGCGCGCTGCTGACCAGCCCCAGGGCCACGAACGCGGCCACCATCCCGATCACCGCCAGGGCCAGCAGCAGCCCCGACTCGAGCACCGCGGCGGCGATGATTCCGCCGATGCCCGCGAGCGCCACGCCGAAGGTGAGCAGGCCGAACACCGCGCCCATGCCGAGGTTGCCCGCGAGCTGCTCGCCCCAGGTCTTCTTGAGGTAGGCGGCGCTGCGCTTGACCGCGTCGATCGGGCCGACGCCCTCGACCACCAGCACGGGCACGACCAGGAACGTCGCCAGCCCCCAGGCCAGGCCGAAGAACGAGGAGACGATCCGGCCCACCACGCCACCACGCTGGGCGATCGCGCGCAGCACCATGCCCACGGTCGCCGACACGACCGCGTAGCCGAGGATCACGCCGAGGCGCTGGAAGGCGATCCGGAAGCCGTCGCCCACGGTCGGGTCGCCGCCGCGCAGGCGGATCAGCGCCGCGCCGACCAGCGCCGTGTTGCAGAACAGGATGACGAAGTACTGCGTGACGTAGAAGCAGAAGGCGACGATCGCGCCCAGCACGCGCACGCCGTCCTCGCCGGTGGCCAGCCGATCGCCGAGCCCCGCCAGCACGGCGGGCACGGCGAAGGTGATCAGCACCAGCACCGAGGCCAGTCCCGAGAGCAGCGGGTAGATCAGGAGCTCCTTGTCCGCGGACAAGACCGCCAGCGACGCCTTGGTCAGCTCCCAGCTCCGCGACAGCCGCTCGAACATGGACACCCCCGGGGAATTGCGCATTGTGGACTGCCCGGGCCCGCGAGGGAAGGGTGATTGTTCAGGCGGCGCGGAGCACGAAGAACTCGTAGCTGTACCACGCGCCGAAGCGGCGGTGGAGGTCGATCTCCGCCTGGATCGCGTCCAGCGCCGTCGTCGCCCGGGCGTCGGCGGCATGGGCCAGGCGCAGCTCGCGCACGCGCGCTTCCATCGGCGTGTAGAAGTCGGTCCACCACGCCGAGGCGGGCAGCGTGAAGTGGCCGGCGACCTGGTAGCCACAGCGCGCCGCCGTGGCGAGGTGGGTGGCGGCGTCGGTGATCTGCGGGTACTCCTTCGTCCAGAACGCGCGCAGCTCCCCGGGCGGATCCGCGCGCAGCCACACGACCTCGGTGAACGCGAGGAAGCCGCCGGGGCGCAGCCAGGGGCGCCACGTGCGCAGGGCGTTCTCGATGCCGAGGAAGTACGCGGCGCCCTCGCACCAGATCAGGTCGAGGCCGTGCGGCACGCACGGCGGCCGAGCCATGTCGCCGACAGCGGGCCGGACGCGCTCCTGGAGCCCGCGTGCAGCCACTTCCCGGGCGAGCCGCGCGATGAACGGCGCATGGGTGTCGAGCGCGTCGACGGTCCCGTCGGTCAGTGACGCGAGGTCGAGGGTCTGCGCCCCGGCACCACAACCGAGGTCGAGGATCGCGGGGCGCGCCGGCAGCCCGCGACACAGGGCCAGGGCGCGCGCGGTGCACTCGCGGCTGCCCGGCCCTTGCCGCGGCAGCGCTTCGAAGACCTCGAAGAAGACCTGCTCGTGCGGCTCCGACATCTCCCCCTCCGTCGCCGTCAGCGCGGGCGCTCGTGCAGCTTGTCGCGCCAGGCCTGCCGCTCTTCGTCGGCGCCGCGGTCGTAGACGCGCTCGAACGCGGCCTGCTCGGAGCGGGTCTCGGCCATCGCCTCCAGCAGCGAACGAATGCCGCCGAAGCCGCGCCGCTCGACCAGGTGCTCGACGAACGACAGGCCGCCCGCATACAGGGCCGCGACGCCGCCGCGCTCGAGGGCGGCGAGCGTCCGCGCGTCGCTGCGCTGGCCCGAGAGGTATTGGGCGAGCCCCTCGTGAAGGTCGCGGGGGCACACCCCCTTCGACAGGTCGGCCACGAAGGCGTGAGTCAGCTCGTGGATCAGCACGGCGTCGAGCCCGGGCGGCAGGCCGCGGTCCAGGCCGCCGATCGGGATGCGGACCCGGCCGTCGCTCGCGTCGAACGCGCCGCCCGACCAGGCGGGCGCGCCGGTCGCGTCGTGGTAGGCCTCGCGCGAGAACAGGATCACCGGGATCGGCGCCTCGGGCTCGTGGAGAAACGTCGCCGCCAGCGTCGCGCGATGACGATCGAGGACGTCGAGGATCGCCTCGCCGACGTCCGCCACTTCGTGACCTTCGAAGCGGAGCGTGAAGCGCCCGTCGCGGCGCTCCGCCATCCGCGCTTCGTCGCGCTCCTGCTTGCGAAGGCGCTCCAGCAGCGCGCGCGCGGCGGGGTCTTCACCCGCGGAGAGGAGCTCCTCGAGAGCCTCGGCGGCTTCGGCGTTGCGGTCCTGGCGGTACAGGGCCCAGGCGAGCGGCAGCCGCCCGGGTCCGCCGAGCTCGAGGCTGCGACGCGCCGAGGCCTCGGCCTCGGTCCAGCGCGCCTCGGCCAGGTGGAAGTGGGCCAGCGCCAGCCACGGCTCCGCGCGCTCGGGTGCCAGGTCCGCGGCTCGCCGCAGGCGCTGGCCGGCCTGGGCGGGGCGCCCCGCGCTCCGGTCCGCCTGCGCCGCGCGCAGGTACAACCCGGCCACGAACTGGGGGAAGCCTGGGAGGTCGGGACCGTGGCGCCCGAGCAGCCGCTCGGCGAGCTCGAGGTCGGCCTCCGTGGGTACTTCGGCGCCGAGCTCGCGCAGGCGGACGAGCTCGCGCGCCGACTCCGTGTCGATGGAACGCGGCTGCTGCGCGGCGCTCGACAGCGCCACGACGAGTGCCAGACTCCACGCGAACGAGCCACTCCATCTCATCGTCTCGATTGTGGAGGAAAGCGGCCGCCCACGTCGCGGGCCTCGCGCGGCAAGGGGTGCAATGCGACCTCGGCACGCGGAGGACGCGTACCCGGTCTCGCCCGCGGACCTGCTCGCGGAGATCGCCGTGATCCAGCAGGAGCTCGGCGCGGTGCCGGGGCGCGCCGTGCCGATGTTCGCGCCCGTGCGGCAAGGACCGATGGTCCTTCGGTGACCTCCCGGAGATTCACTTCAAAGGGAAGAGGGTCTCCAGCAACTTGTCCAGCCGGTTGCGCCGGGCGATCCATCCGGCTCCTTCGTGGGTCTCACCGCCGACGAAGGCATGTCCCTTCGATCGCAGCGTCGCCGAGAGCGCACGGCCGTTGTCGACGCCGTCCCACCCTTCACGAGGGCTCCTCGAATCGTACTTCCCCCATTCCAGGTAGATTCGAAGCGGCTGCTCGGAAGCCGCCTTGAGTAGCGCCGTGTTCTGTGCCCGGTAGCCCGGTTCCCAACTGGGAGAGAGCAGCCCCAGGCCGGTGAACAGGTCGGGATGCCGGAGCGTCGCATAGAGGCTCGCGTAGGCCGCGTCTTCGAGGCCCATCAGCGCCCGCTTCTCGGCTTTCCCCTCGATCCGGTAGCGACTTTCGACCAGGGGCAGAAGCTCTTCCACGAGCATCAGGCGGCTCTTGTCCTTGTTGTCCCCCGCCAGGTCCAGGTAGGACTTCCGGCTGCTGAAAGCACCTCCGGGACGCTCCCCCGGGTCCGGGACGAAGACCACGATCAGGGGCTCGACGCTCTTGCCCAGCAGGTTGTCCAGCACGTCGACCATCCGGCCCTCGCCGATCGCGGCGGTTCCGCCCTGGACGTAGACCACGGGGTAGCTCCGCGCCGCGTCGTATCCGTGGGGGAGATAGACCTTGATTCCGAGGGATTCGCCGAAGTGCTTGCTGACGAGGGACACCTCTTCGACTCGGCCGCGCGACCCGTGCGCCGGACTCCGGAGGAAGTCGGGTTCCTTCCAGTCGGGCATCGAGACCAGCGCCGCCTTGCTCCCCTCGGCCTTGGCAGGGTTGCCCGGGTCGCCCAGGAACTCGTCGAAGTCGCGGATGAAGCCGTACGGGAGCCGGGAGTCCGACTCGAGACGGCTCGAGTAGTAGAAGAGCTGGGTTCCTTCGATCCGAATCAGGGGGCGATCGTAGCGGTCTCCGAAGAGGTCGCTGGACATGGAGATGTCCCTTCCGGGCCCGTGATAGACGAAGTGCACCATCTCCTTGCCTTCGATCACCGGAAGCGTGGTGTGGGCGGCGAGGAACGCGTCGATCAGCGGCTGCTTCTGCTCGGCCGCGGAGACCCTGGCGATGAATCGCCCGAACTCCGAGTCGGGAAGGATCCCGGTCGCCTCCTTCTCGAGGTTCGCAACGCTCCGCGTTGGTCGGATGTCGACGCGGGCCCAGCTCTCGATGCTGCGCACGTACAGGCTCCTGTCCACGAAGGTGGCCGGCGACCAGACCAGGTCCTCCAGGACAGGAATGTTCGCGATCTCCTCGTAGCCGTCGCGAGAAGCCGGCGCGATCGAGAGATGGCCCTCCTTGGTCGCGATCACCAGGTGGCCGTCCACCACGATCGGGAACCCGTCCCCCGGGTGGCGCGATCGCCACACCAGTTCGCCGGTCCCCGCGTCGACACAGGCCAGGATGCGGCCGTTGTATCCGAAGAGCAGCCCGTCGTGGTAGACGGGGATCACGTACGTGTTCTTGATATGAGTGGTCTTCCAGACCTCTCTCGGGGGGGCATGGAGATCGGTCGGAGACAGTTCGAAGAGCGTCGAATCCGTGGACCTTCCGTTGACGAAGAAGCGGCTCCCGGAGGTCTTGACGACGTGGGCCGTCTTGCTTCCGATGTCCAGGCCATCTCCGTAGTCGAGGCTCCAGTAGGCCTGGCCGGTCCTGGGATCGTGCCCCGACAGGACCTTGTCGCCCAGGGCGATGAGCACCGGCTGGCCAGCGACCGTCATCAGCGAGGCCGACTGATAACTGACCACATCTTCCGGCCCGGACTTCCACATCACCTTCCCGCTGGTGACGTCGAAGGCGGCGACCCTCGAGCCCTTCGGGCCGCCGATCTGAAGCACGACCGTGTCCTCGACGAGCGTTGGGGAGCTGGCGAAACCGTAGAAGGGCTCAGTCGCCCCGTGGGCCCTGGGCAGGTCCGCGTCCCAGATCTTCCGGCCGGTCTTGAAATCGAGACAGTAGAAATGGCCGGCGGGGTCCAGCACGAAGACCCGGCCCCGATCGATCAAGGGCGTCGAGATCGGCCCATCCTTCGATCCCCAGCGCCCGGGATAACGATCTCCCAGTCGAAAACGCCAGAGCTCCCTTCCGCTGCTGGCGTCAAAGGCCCCGGCGAAGTCCGAGTCCGGGTCCGAGAAGAGATTGATCGCCACTCCATCCACCACGGGCACGCTGGAGTAACCCGATCCGATCTTGTGCTTCCAGGACACGGCCAGGGAAACGGCGCCCGCTTTCGCGAAGATCCCGCCTCCGTCGCTGGTGGAGTCGCCGTTCGCTCCCCGGAAGCCCGGCCAGTCCTCGGCCCGCAGCCTCGTCTCCGAGGTGGCCGAACTGACGATCACGAGCAGCCCGGTCAGCAGCAGTGTGCGTTTCAAGGTAGATCTCCCCTCAGGATTTCATGCGGGCAGGGAAGGGGCGAGGATACCCGGAGGCAGGGCTACCGCGGAAAGCGGTTACGGAAGTCCTTGCGAATGAGGGAGTTGAGGTGGTGCGCCCCGACGGAATCGAACCGCCAACCTACAGATTCGTAG
>JAMPXO010000221.1 GCA_023701125.1 Vicinamibacteria bacterium
GCCCGACCTCGAGATCGTCGTGATGTGCCGTTCCAACCAGCGCGACATCGACACCACGATCGCGATCCTCGAGGAGATGGGCGGCAAGGCCTCGGACGCCAGCTTCTTCATCTTCACCTCGGGCTCCGATCTCCACCTCAAGTACAAGATCGGCAAGACGCTGCTGAGCCTCGAGGGCCGCCGGCCCGAGGAGTGGCTGGAGCTGCCGGTCTCGTTCTACCGCGAGGCCAACATCCGGATGGCCACGAAGGCGATCGCCCACGCCCGCAGCCGCGGGGTGGAGGTGATCGAGTTCGGCGGCGAGGACGGCTCGCGCGCGGACGTGAACTACCTGATCGCGCTGGCCGACGCCTGCTACCAGGCGGGGGGCGCGCGCTACGCGTTCCCCGACACGGTCGGCTTCTTCTCCCCCGAGGGCGTCGACTTCTACATCCCGAAGCTGGTCGCCGCGTTCCCCGACAAGCCGCTGGTGATCCACTTCCACAACGACTTCGGGCTCGGCGCGTACAACACGGTGCGCGCGCTGCAGCACGGGGCGACGATCCCGACCTGCACGGTCAACGGCATCGGCGAGCGCGCGGGCAACGCCCCGCTGCACACCACGGCGATGATCCTGAAGGAGCTGTACGGGATCACCATCCCGGGTTTCCGCTACGACATGTTGTGGGCGCTGCGGCGCAAGGTCGAGGAGTTCTCGGGCCTGCCGGTCGGCTCGATGGAGCCGATCATCGGCCACAACGTGTTCAGCCACGAGACCGGCATCCACACCGCGGGCATCACCATCCACCCCGCGATCTACCAGGTGATCGAGCCGGAGTCGGTCGGCGGCCACCTGCGCTTCCTGTTCGGCAAGCACTCGGGCGCGATGGCGCTGGAGGCCGTGCTGCAGCGCCACCGCGACGAGCTCAACGCGGCCGGCGTCACGGTCACGCCCGACCTCGTCAACCTGCTGCTGCGGCTGGTCAAGGAAGTGCGCGAGAAGAAGGCGCTCGTCTCGCAGCACCTCGACGGCGTGCGCAACTACTACAACCACCTCGATCACCTCGGCCTGACCGAGCAGGACCTGATCGCCTACGCGCTGGTCCTGGGCCGCCGCGAGGAAGGCTTGCTCGGGAAGTGAGCCCGGACGCCCTGACCGCACGGCGTCCGATCGTCGACATCCGCACGCGCTGGCGGGCCGGCATCGCGCTGTCGCTGCTGGCCGTCGGCCTGGCTGCGGTGGCGTGGTGGCGGCCGCTGGCTCCCGCCGCCCACCCGCGCCTGCGGCTGTCCGTCGCCATGGCGCTGGCCGCCGGCACCGCCTTCGCCGCGTTGCTCGCCAGCCTGCGCGGGCGCGGGCCCTGGGAGCATCGCGCCTTCCTCGCCTTCCTCGCCCTCGCCCTCGACGGCGTGGCCCAGGCGGCCGCACCGTGGGGCTGGCCGGGCTGGCCGCTGCTGGCGCTGCTGGTCGGGGCGGCCGCGGTCTCGGAGCCACTCGGCCCCGCGCTGGGACTGGCCGCGTTGTGCGGTTGGCTCGGTTTCACGGAGGTCCGGGCCGCGGCCGGCGCCCCGGCAGCGCAGGCGGCGGCCGCACTCGGCTTCCTGGCCCTGGCGCTGGCGGTCAACCGCGCGCTGCGCCTGGAGCAGGTCCGCTTCGCCACGGTGCGTGCGGAGCTGGAGCGGGTCCGCCACGGCCTCGACCAGCTCGACGAGCTCGCTGCCGGGGCGAGCACGGGACCCACGCTGAGCCTGCGCCAGGTGTCCGAGGACGGCCGGCGGGCGCGCGGCGCGGAGCGCGCGACCGAGCTGGAGACGACGCTCGAGCAGATCGTGTCGCTGGCCCGCGCGGCGACCAGCGCCCACGCGCTCCTGCTGTTCGACGTCGACCGCCGCCGCGACGTGGCCGTGCTGCGCTGCGCTGACGGACCGGAGAGCCTCGCCCGCGAGGGCCAGGTGCCGCTCGGGGCCGATCCCTTCGGCTTCGTGTTGCAGCGCAACCAGCCCTTCTACGCGACCGACTTCCCGCGCCTGCTGCACGCGCTGCCCTGGTATCGGAGCGCGACCCGGATCGGCACCCTGCTCGCCCAGCCGGTGCTGGTCGGGGAGGCGATCGCGGCGGTGCTGGTCGCGGACCGCGTGGAGAGCCAGGCCCTCAACCAGTCCGAGCCCGAGCTGCTGCGCGACTTCGCGGCGCTGATCGGCCGCGCGCTGTGGCAGGCCCGCGAGTCGCTGGCCCGCGAGGAGCTGGGCACCGAGTTCCGCGCGGTGTACCAGGTCTCGTCCAACCTCGCGAAGCTCGGCGAGGCGGGCGCCGTGCAGCGCGTGCTGCTGAACGCGGCTCACGACCTGGTGCCCACGCTGGAGGCGGCCGCGTTCGTCACCGCCGACGAGACGGGGACGGCCTACACCGTCGACGACGAGACGCTCGGCTGGCCGCGCGAGTTCGTCGGCCGCCAGGTCGCGATCACCGAGACCACGTGGGCGGCCTGGATGCTGCGGAGCACCGAGGAGGCCTACCTGCTGGAGAGCGTCGCCGACGAGCGCAAGCGCATGCCCGTGCTGGTGCTCGACGAGGACGTGCGCGGGGTCGAGTCGCTGCTGGCGCTGCCGCTGCGCTCGGGCGATCCGGAGCGCAGCGGCCTGCGCGCAGCGCTGCTGCTGATGGCGCGCCGCGGCACGTTCACCGCCTCGGTGACCCGCGTGCTCGGCGTGCTCGCGAACCAGGCCGGGGCGACGCTGGTGCTGATCCGGCAGGCCGAGAGCATGAAGGAGATCGCCGCCCGCGACGGGTTGACCGGGCTCTACAACCGTCGCGCGTTCGAGGAGAGCCTGGCGCGCGCGCTGGCCAACGCCGACCGCACGGCCGGCCGCTTCGCGGTGATGCTGCTCGACGTCGACCACTTCAAGAAGCTCAACGACACCTACGGCCACCCCGCGGGCGACGCCGCGCTGCGCCATGTCGCGAAGCTGATCGGGGGCCGGCTGCGCCAGGGCGACCTCGCGGCCCGCTATGGCGGCGAGGAGTTCGTCGCGATCCTGCCCGGTGCCGACGCCGACCGCGCCCGCCAGGTCGCGGAACGCGCGCGGGAGGCGCTGGCGAACAACCCCGTGGTGTTCGAGGGCGCGACGATCAAGCTGACGGCCAGCTTCGGCGTCGGCGTGTGGCCGGGTGCCGGTCGCACCCGCGACGCGCTGATCGGCGCGGCCGATGCGGCGCTGTACGAGGCCAAGCAGGGCGGCCGCAACCGCGTCGTGGTCGCGGTAGAGTCGGAAGAGCGACGGGGGCCGGAGGAAGCAGAAGCGTGAAGCGGAGCAGTCGACAGGCGTGGGCGTGGGTCGTGCTGGCGGGCCTCGCGGTGGGGCCCTCGTCTCGGGCCTCGGAGTCCGGCTTCGAGGTCGCGGTCCAGGGGGCCGTCACGGATCGCCGCGAGCTGGAGGCGACCGATTTCGGGTTCGGCCTGCGACCGTCGTGGCGGCTCGCACCGTGGCTCGCGATCGACGCCGAGGCGACGCTGGCGCCCGGCGGTCTCGGCGGCTCGCGGCCGTTCAGCGGCTCGCGCACGGAGTTCCTCGGCGGGCTGCGCTTCGGCCGCGATCTCGGCACCTCGGGCGCCTACGGCCTGGTGCGCGGCGGTGTCGTGAAGTTCGGCGCGGCGGACGCGCCCTTCCCCTGCATCCTGATCTTCCCGCCGCCGCTGACCTGTGCGATCGCCCAGGGCGACACGGTGCCCGCCGTCGAGTTCGGCGCCGGCTACCAGCACGGGATCCACGAGCGGGCGCGGCTGTTCGTCGAGCTGCGCGACCAGGTGGTCAAGTACGAGGGCCCGGTGATGGACGCCGGCTTCGAGCCGCGGCTCGAGAGCTTCTGGAGCCACAACCCGCGCCTGACCTTCGGCGTCGGCTGGGCGTTCTAGGAAGCTAGCGACAGGCCGCGAACGCGTCCTGGGCCGGCGGAGCGGCCAGCCGCCGCAGCAGCTCGCGGGCGGCCTGCGGGTCGCGAGCGGTGGCCAGCACCGCGCCGCGGATCTCGAGCGGGCGCAGCTCGGTGGCGAGCCGATCGCCCCCGCCGGCGAGGCTGAGCGGGACCAGCGCCAGCGTCGCGCTGCGCACGCGCGCGGCGCCGGCGGGACGCACCCGGCCCGGGGCCGCGGATTCCGCGGCGCGCCGGGCCTCGTGGGCGGCGGGCAGGTCGGACACGGCGAGCTCGCCGCCCGCGCGGGCGACGTCCTCGAGGCCACGCAGGC
>JAMPXO010000094.1 GCA_023701125.1 Vicinamibacteria bacterium
CCCGCAGGGGACCGCTCAAACCGAAGCTGGAGACGAACTGGTCGAACTCGACCGCCAGCCGGTAGGCGTCCAACCGGCAAGCCGGAGCCGGGGCCGTGGTGCCGGGGGTGTGAACCTGTGCCATCGCTTCCTCCTTTGGGATGAGGGGCGCCTTGTCGCCCTCTCGCAGAGAGGGAGGGCGACAAGGTGCCACTCTTCACGAAGAAGCGCCGCGCGAGTTCCGCCGCGCCGCGGTGCAGCCGGCGTGACAGACCGTCCGCTCGTAGCTACGGCGGTCTGGCGCGTCGGGTGCATTTGGCCGAGTCCCTTCCCGCCCGCGCAGGTCGCGAGCCGCCTGCGCCACCCCGCCCGGCGAGCCCGAGTGCGGAGCGAGCCCACCCCGCCCGCGTGCGCCGGAGGCCGCGCACGCCGCCCCGACCGCGCGCGGCGATGCGAAGCCCGCCGCGCACCGCCCCGACCGCTGGGCCGACCCCGGCCGTTTGGTTCAGGCCAGGCGCGCGAACGGACGGGGCGGCGCAGCCTGCGGCTGCGCGGGCGGGGCGGGACGCCGCGGGTGCTCGGCGGCGTCCGGGCGGGGCGGGAGCGCCGCGGTTCGGCGATGGCGCTCGGGCGGGGCGACGGAGCGATGGGGGTTCGACGCTCCGCGGGTCGGGGTGGCGGAGCGCCGGGGTTCCGACGCTCCGCGGGCGGGTCAGGCCGCGAGCAGCTCGCGCTCGAGGCGGGCGTAGCTCGTTTCCATACCTCCGGTCATGCCCGTGCCGAGCACCATGTCGCGCACTTCTTTGCTCGGGTACGTGATGACGATCGAGAGCAGGGTGCCGCCGGGCACGGCCACCAGCGTCATCTCGTTGCGTGTGCCCGGGCCCTCCATGCCGATCATCGCCTCGCTGGTGACGGCGCGGTACGGCGCTGCGGACTCGAGCAGCTCGCCCTCGAAGCCGAAGCGCTGCGAGCCGTCCGCCGCTTCCCACTCGTAGCGGTAACGGTCGCCGACCTTCGTCGCGATCTCGCACACCGGCATCGTCCAGCCGTCGGGGCCCAGCAGCCAGCGCTGCATCAGCTTGGCGTCGTGGTGGGCGCGCCACACGTCCTGCACCGAGCCGCGGATCACGCGGCTGATGCGCACCTGCGTGTCACCGAGGATCTGCGCCTCCGTCGCGCGCGAGGCCGCGAACGACGCGAGATCGGCCAGCAGCGCGTCGATCTGGCCCATCGCCGACCTCATGCCTTCCATCATGCCCATCTTCACGAGCTGCTCCATGGCCTCGAGGCTCGGGAAGAAGGTGACGCTCTCGAAGCGCGATCCCGACTTCGTCGCGCTGAAGCCGAAGACCATGCGCATCGACGGCATCGCGGGGTTGGGCTCGCCCTTCTCGTCGGCGAAGCCGTCCTCGACCTCGATCCTGCGCAGCGGCTCGACGGCCAGGTAGCGCCACCAGCCGCGCGATTTCTGGCCATCGGGCCCGGTCATGAAGTAGTGCGACCAACCGCCGACGGCCATGTCGTGGCGGGTGAAGGTGGCGGGCCACTGCTCCGGCCCCCAGAAGCGCTCGATCTGGCGTGGATCGGAGTAGGCCTCCCACAGGCGCTCGACTGGCACCGGGTAGTCGGCGACGACGGTCAGCGTGAGCGCGGCAGGATCGGAGGTCACGGACGTGATCGGCATGGCTACTCCTTGTTTGGGCGCGGCTCGGCGAGGATCGCGTCGAGCTGGCTGAAGCGGGATGTCCAGAGGCTCTCGAGTTGCACGAGCAGCGCACGCGCACGCGCGAGCTGCCGGGGGTTGCCGCGCACCATCTTTTCGCGGCCCTGCGGTTGTTTGGTCACGAGCCCCGCCTCCTCGAGCACCGCGACGTGCTTCTGGACCGCGGCAAACGACATCTCGTAGCGAGACGCGAGCGCCGATACCGAGGCCGGCTCGCCGCCCAGCACGCGCGCGACGATGTCGCGCCGCGTGGCGTCGGCGAGTGCGCGGAAGAGCCGGTCCAGCTCCGCGTCGGAAAGGGCATAACGTGCAACCATCTGGTTGTACGTTACCCGAGTCGGGTGCTCCGCGCAAGCCCTGTTTTCGAGACCGCCGTCCGATTGCACGGCTTGCAGGATCTACACTCCGCCTCCCGCTCCAGTCCTCCAGGGCTGCGCCCGGGCCCCCCGTGCCGCTCCGCCACAGGGACCGGATCTTGCAAACGGTACCCTCACGGGCGACAGCCGACGGCCCGTGCGAGGTGAAGGACATGAGCATCCTGACGACCCGGGACCGCACCCGGATCTATTACAAGGACTGGGGCACGGGCCGCCCCGTGGTCTTCTGCCACGGCTGGCCGCTGTGCTCCGACGCCTGGGAAGACCAGATGGTGTTCCTGGCCGAGCGCGGCTATCGGGTCGTCGCCCACGACCGGCGCGGCCACGGCCGCTCCAGCCAGCCGTGGCTGGGCAACGACATGGACACCTACGCGGACGACCTGTCGCTGCTGATCGACACCCTCGACCTGAAGCAGATCACGCTCGTCGGCCACTCCACGGGTGGCGGCGAGGTCGCGCGCTTCGTGGGCCGACAGGGCACCGGCCGCCTGCAGAGCGTGGTGCTCGTCGGTGCGGTGACGCCGCTGATGCTGAAGACCGCTGCCAACCCGGGTGGCCTGCCGATGGCGGCGTTCGACGACATCCGCACCGCGGTCGCGGCCGATCGTTCCGCGTTCTTCAAGGAACTGACGATGCCCTTCTACGGCTACAACCGGCCGGGAGCGCAGGTCTCGCAGGGCGTCCGCGACGCGTTCTGGCTGCAGGGCATGCAGGGTTCGCTGAAGAGCGAGCTCGACTGCATCAAGGCGTTCTCCGAGACCGACTTCACCGCGGACCTGCGGCGGCTGGACGTGCCGACGCTGATTCTCCACGGCGACGACGACCAGATCGTGCCGATCACTGCCTCGGCGGTGCAGACCGCGAAGCTCGTCTCGAAGAGCACCCTGAAGGTCTACGCGGGCTCCGCGCACGGCATGTGCACGGTCGAGAAGGACCGCGTCAATGCCGACCTGCTGGCGTTCCTCGCGGCGGACTGATCGGATCGGATCGGCGCTCCCGGCGTCCGACTAGGGCACGCGCTCGCGCGTCTGCAGGTCGAACTTGTCCCCGTTGCGCAGCACGTGCACGAGCAGAGCGGGCCCCGGCTTCGGCTCGACGAACAGCACGGGCCCCGCCCCGATCACCTCGACGTGGCGGTTGTCGGTGACCATCGCGGCGGTGTCTTCGTCCACGCCCATCCCCGGCAGCCCGTGCTTGAGAACCAGGCCGAACAGCCGGTTCTGGCGCTGGCGCTTGACGAAGTGCTGGTCGACGATCACGCCGGGCAGCAGCCCCAGGCCCGGCTTCGTCTCGACCTTCTCGCCGTCGATCACGGTGAAGTCGCCCTCGCCGGTGATCATCGGGTCCGACAGCACGGCGGCGCCGGCGCTGGTCCCGCCCATCACGACACCGGCGCGAAAGCGCTCGCGCACGAGCGCCAGCAACTCGGGCGCCTCGGCGAACGCCGCCATGTGCTTGACCTGGTCGCCGCCGCAGAAGAACACGCCGGTCGCCTGCTCGAGCATCGTGCGGGCCGCCTTGCGCTTCTCCTCGGTCAGCGGCGCCAGCGGCAGGGCCGTCACCGTCCGCCCGCCGTGCGGCTCGACGTCCTTCAGGAAGCCCGCCAGGCTCTCCTCGGGAACCGAGGTCGCCCACGGCACGAAGACGATCCGGCTCTTCGGGCCACCGGCCCACTCGACGAAGCGCTTCATCGCCAGCGCGTCGCGGTTGCCGCCGCCGACGACGACCAGGCGCTCGCCCGCCTGCGCCGCGGTCGCGACGAGAGCCAGCAGCAGCACGGCCAGGACCCGGGAGAACTTCGTCACCAGCGACCTCCTTGAACCACGATCGGACTCCGCGGAGACTCTGCATTCGCCGCCCGTGGCCGTCAAACGGGTTCCGGCGCCGGGGTGAACCCGTCGCCGGTCCCCGGGCCTGGGCGAAGGAGCGAAGCGACGTAGCCCAGCGGCCCGAGCGCCGGGATTCACTCCCGGCGCGAGCCGCCACGGGGGCTCACGCCACCATCCGGATACGGCTCCGCCCCCGCACCCCGGGTGCGGTCGCGGCACCGCCTGAGGAGCAACATGAAGCCAGCGCTGATCGTGCACGGCGGGTGCGGGACGCCCCCCGAAGAAGAGGAGGCCGAGCGCTTCGCCGCGTGCGAGCGGGCCGCCGACTCCGGCTGGGCCGTGCTCTCGGACGGCGGCAGCGCGCTCGACGCGGTCGAGGCCGCGGTGCGCCGGCTGGAGGACGAGCCGATCCTCAACGCGGGCACCGGCGCCTACCTGCAGGCCGACGGCGTGGCCCGACTCGACGCCTCGATCATGGGCGGCGACGGCCGCGCGGGCGCCGTGGCCCAGGTCCCGAACCTGAAGAACCCCGTGCGCCTCGCGCGCTGGCTGCTGGAGCAGGACGCCCACGTGATGCTCTCCGGCCGCGAGGCGCTGGAGCTGGCGCTGCGCCTCGGGCACGCGCCGGGCGTGGTGACGACGCCGTCCAAGATCGACTACTGGAGAGACAACCTCGACGAGGCCTGCCGCAACCTGGACTACGTGGCGATGGGCGCCGCCTGGAAGAAGGAAAACCCGCGCCGCCTGGGCACGGTCGGCTGCGTGGCGATCGACGCGGAAGGCCGCCTCGCCGCGGCCACCTCGACGGGCGGCACCGGGCAGTGCTACCCGGGCCGGATCGGCGACACGCCGGTGATCGGCGCGGGCACGTTCGCGACCGCCAGGGCGGCCGTCTCGATGACGGGCGTCGGCGAGCGCATCCTGGTCCGCCTCTCGGCGCGCCGGCTGTGCGACCTGGTCGAGGCGGGCCGCAGCCTCGAGCAAGCCTCGGCCCAGGTCATCCGCGAGCAGGACCAGATCGCGGGCGCGGCGGGCCTGATCGCGGTCGACGCGCAAGGCCGCCTCCACGAGACCCGCAACACGCCCTTCATGGCGACGGCGCGACGCCAGTAGCGACGCGCCGCCGCCTCGCGCGCTACGTGCGCTGGCGACCGGACCTGTAGAGGAACGCGCAGATCGCCAGGACGATGGCGGCGGCCGTGACCTCGCCTGCCACGCCGGCGATCCGCGGGTCCATCGACTTCGGCGCCAGCCCCGCCGCGACCAGCAGCGCCACCAGCACGCCCGCGAGGCCCTCGCCCGCGACCAGGCCCGAAGCCGCGAGGATGCCCGGGTCGCTCTCGCCGGTCGCCGCACCGCTCTTCTCGAGCAACGCACGCACGCAGCCGCCGACGTAGAGCGGGGCCATCGTCGCCAGCGGCAGGTAGACGCCGATCGCGAAGGCGAGGCCGGAGACGCCGCACAACATCGCGCCGATCGCCAGGCCGCCGCCGGTCAGCACCAGGCCCCACGGCAGCGAGCCCGCCAGCACGCCCTCGATGATCGTCTTCATCAGCGTCGCCTGCGGGGCGGGGATCTCCTTCGACCCGAACTCGTAGGCGCCACCCAGCAGCAGCACGGTCGCGGCCACCGCCCAGCAGGCGAACGAGGCGCCGATCAACTGGCCGAACTGCTGCTTCGCCGGCGTCGCGCCGACGAGATAGCCGGTCTTCAGGTCCTGCGAGATGTCGCCCGCCTTGGAGGCGGCGATGGCGACGATCGTGCCCACCGTCAGCACGGCCGCGCGCGCGCCGGAGTCGACCCAGCCGGCCGCGGCGAAGATCGACGCCACGCCGAGCAGCGTCACCAGCGTGATGCCCGAGGTCGGCTGCGACGACACGCCGACGATGCCGACGATGCGGGCGGCCACCGCCACGAACAGCACGCCGAAGAAGCCGACGCCCGCGGCGCACACGGCGCGCTGCACGGGCGACATGTCGCCTGCGAACACGCCGGGCACCAGCGCCGCGACCAGCACGACGAACGAGACGCCGCCGAACACGAAGGCGGGCGGCAGGTCGCGGTCGGTCTCGGGCACCGCCACCGCCTCGCCCCCGTCCCTGCCGCTCGCCCGCATGCCCTTGGCCACGGCGAAGAAGGCGCCCGCCATCGCGGGCAGGTTGCGGATCACGGTCAGCAGGCCCGCCACGGCCACGGCGCCGGCGCCGATGTAGCGCACGTAGCGCGACCAGATCTGGCCCGCGCTCATGTCGGTGACGAGCTGCGTCGTCTCGGGCGGCAGCGGCGCGCCGCCCTGGGAGCCCGCCCAGGCGATCAGCGGCGTCAATACCAGCGCCGAGATCACCGACCCGGCGACGCAGATCGCCGACTGCCGGTAGCCGAGGATGAAGCCGACGCCGAGCAGCGCCGGCGCGATCTCCAAAGCCAGCTCCGCCTTCGGCAGCACCGGCAGCGCCATCGCGATCTCGCCCGGCACCAGGAACACGAGCGCCAGCGCCAGCTTGACCGCGAAGCCGACGGCGATGCCGTAGAAGATGAAGCGCGACGCCGAAGCGTCGCCGGCGGTCGCCCGCAGCACCTCGGCACAGGCGGTGCCCTCGGGGTACGGCAGCTCCGCGTGGCTCTGCACGATCAGCAGCCGCCGCATCGGGATCATCGCGGACAGGCCCAGCACGCCGCCCAGGAAGCACAGCACGACGACCTGGAAATACGGCGGCGCCATCCCCCACAGGAACAGCGCGGGGATCGTGAAGATCGTGCCGGTGGCCAACGAGGTCGAGGCCGAGCCGATGGTCTGCGAAATGTTGGCCTCGAGGATCGTGCCCTTCGCCCCGAACAGCCGGAACAGCGCGACCGTCATCACCGCGGCGGGGATCGACGCCGAGACGGTCATCCCGACCCGCAGCCCGAGGTAGGCGTTGGCGGCGCCGAACACGACGCCCAGGGCGATGCCCGCGACGACGGCCTTGAACGTGAACTCGGCCAGGTTCGACGGCGGCTCGCGCCGGGAGTGAATCCCGGCGCTCGGGCCGCTGGGCTCCGTCGCAACGGCTCCTCCGCCCAGACCCGGCGGTTGCGGTTCGGTCGTCGTCGACATCGGGGAGTTACCTCAGGTTGGAACGGTGCTCGGCGATCAGGCGCTCGACGACCTCGGGCTCGGCCAGCGTGGTCAGGTCGCCGAGTCCCTCGTACTCGCTGGCGGCGATCTTGCGCAGGATGCGGCGCATGATCTTGCCGCTGCGGGTCTTCGGCAGGCCCGAGGCGATGTGGATCACGTCGGGCGCGGCGAAGCCGCCGATCGCCTGCCGCACCTGCTCCTTGAGCGCGCCCGCCAACTGGTCCTTGTCGAGGCTCTGGGCGTCCGTCGTCAGCATCACGTAGGCGTAGATGCCCTGGCCCTTGATCGGGTGGGGGCAGCCGACCACCGCGGCCTCGGCGACCGCCTCGTGGGCGACCAGCGCGCTCTCGACTTCCGCGGTGCCGAGGCGATGGCCCGAGACGTTGAGCACGTCGTCGATGCGGCCCGTGATCCAGTAGTAGCCGTCCTCGTCGCGCCGCGCGCCGTCGCCCGTGAAGTAGTAGCCGGGGTACTGCGAGAAGTAGGTCTCGCGGAAGCGGCGGTGGTCGCCGTGCACCGTGCGCGCCTGGCCCGGCCACGGGGAGCTGAGGCAGAGCGCGCCCGACACGCCGTTGCCCTCGAGCGGCTGGCCGTTGGCGGGGTCGACGATCACCGGCTTGACGCCGAAGAAGGGCAGCGTCGCCGAGCCCGGCTTGGTCGGCGTGACGCCGGGCAGCGGCGTGATCAGGATGCCGCCGGTCTCCGTCTGCCACCAGGTGTCGACCACGGCGCAGCGCTCGTCGCCGACCACGTCGTGGTACCAGCGCCAGATCTCGGGGTTGATCGGTTCGCCGACGCTGCCCAGCACCCGCAGCGACTTGCGGCTGTAGCGCTTGACCCACTCGTCGCCGTGCTGGGCCAGTGCCCGCAGCGCCGTCGGCGCCGTGTAGAAGATGTTGACGCCGAGGTCGTCGATGATCCGCCAGTAGCGCCCGGGATCCGGGTAGGTCGGGGTCGACTCGAACATCACGGTCGTCGCGCCGTTGGCGAGCGGGCCGTAGACGATGTAGCTGTGCCCCGTCACCCAGCCGACGTCCGCGGCGCACATGTAGATGTCGCCGGGGTGGTAGTCGAACACCAGCTTGTGGGTGTAGGCCGCGTACACGAGATAGCCACCGGTCGTGTGCAGCAGGCCCTTGGGCTTGCCCGTGCTGCCCGAGGTGTAGAGCACGAACAGCGGGTCCTCGGCGCCCATCCAGGCGTTGGTGCAGGTCGAGCGCTGCTTGTGGCACTCGTCGTCGAACCACAGGTCGCGGCCCGACTGCATCGGCACCTCCGTCTCCGTGCGGCGCACCACGAGCACCGTCTCGACCAGGTTCATGCCCTCGATCGCGCGGTCGACGGTCTTCTTGAGCGGCACCTTGCGGCCGCCGCGCAGGCCCTCGTTGGCCGTGATCACCATCTTGCAGCGGGCGTCGATGATGCGGTCGCGGAGCGACTCGGCGCTGAAGCCGCCGAAGACCACCGAGTGGACTGCGCCGATGCGGGCACAGGCCAGCATCGACACCACCAGTTCGGGGATCATCGTCATGTACAGACAGACGCGATCGCCCTTGCGCACGCCGTGGTGCAGCAGCACGTTGGCCAGCCGGGCCACGCGGTGCTTCAGCTCGCGGTAGGTGATGTGCTTGTAGACGCCGACCTCGTCCTCGGCCCAGATGATCGCGGTGCGGTCGCCGATGGTCGGCAGGTGGCGGTCGACGCAGTTGAAGGAAGCGTTGAGCCGCCCGCCCGAGAACCACGAGAAGTCGACCTCGTCGTAGTCGGCGTCGAACACCGACGAGTACGGGTGGAACCAGGAGATCGCCTTCGCCTGCTCGCCCCAGAACCACTCCGGGTTGTCGAGCGACAGCCGGTACAGGCGGTGGTACTCCGCGAGCGAGGAGATGTGGGCGCGCTCGGCCACGTGCGGCTTGACGGGGACCATGTCGGACAAGGGCGTTGCCTCCTGGCGATCGGGAGGTTGTACCAGAAACGGGGCCTGCCGCGGGCCGCGCCAGCGGCTAAGATCGGCGACCGACGAACCACGGGAGGCTCATGAACGGCATGCGTCGCGCGCTGGCGCTGACAGCACTCGTCACGGCGGCGCCGCTGGCCGCCGACACCTATCCACGCCAGCCCGGCTTCGACGTGCAGCACTACGCGTTCCGGCTGGAACTCACCGACGAGAGCGACGTGGTCACGGGCGAAGCCGCGATCGACCTGCAGGTCCGAGCGGACGGGCTCGGCGAAGTCGGGCTCGACTTCGTCACTCCGTCGCCCGCGGCGCCCGACCGCGGCATGACCGTGAGCGAGGTCCGCGAGGGCGAAGTCCGACTGCGGTACGTGCACGCGGAGGGCCGGCTGAAGATCGCGCTGGCGACGCCCGGGCGCGCGGGCGAACGCCGCCGGCTGCTGGTCCGCTATCACGGCGTGCCGGCGACGGGGCTGCTGATCGCGCCCAACAAGCACGGCGAACGCACCTTCTTCAGCGACAACTGGCCGGACAAGGCGCGCCACTGGCTGCCCGTCGTCGACCACCCGTACGACAAGGCGACCAGCGAGATGGAGGTCGTGGCGCCCGCCCACTACCAGGTGGTATCGAACGGCGTGCTGGCCGAGGAGACGGACATGGGCGCCGGTCGCCGCCGCACGCGCTGGCGGCAGTCCGTGCCGATCGCGTCGTGGCTGTACGCGGTCGGCGTCGCCCGCTTCGCCGTCGAGCACCGCGGCGACTGGCGCGGCCGGCCGCTCGAGACCTGGGTCTTCGCCCAGGACCGCGACGCCGGCTTCCGGGTCTTCGCCGAGCCGACCCGTGCGGCGCTGGACTTCTTCGAGGACCGCATCGGCCCCTACCCCTACGAGCGACTGGCCCACGTCCAGGCCAACGGCGTCGCGGGCGGCATGGAGGTCGCCACCTCGATCTTCTACGGCGCCGACGCGGTGACGGACCCGCCCATCCCGCGCTGGCGCAACGTCATGGTCCACGAGATCGCCCACCAGTGGTGGGGCAACTCCGTGACGGAGTCCGACTGGGACGACGTGTGGCTGAGCGAGGGCTTCGCGACCTATTTCACCCACCTGTTCGTCGAGCACGCCCGCGGCCGCGACGCGTTCGTCGCCGGGCTGCGCGCCGACCGCGATGCGATCCGCGAGTTCGACCGCAAGCAGCCGAACTACCGGGTGGTCCACGACCAGCTCGCCGACATGTCACAGGTGCTCTCCGGGCCTGGCACCTATCGCAAGGGCGGGTGGACGCTCCACATGCTGCGCGGGGTCGTCGGCGACGCGGCGTTCTGGCAGGGCATCCGCGAGCATTACCGCCGCCACCGCGACGGCCACGCCACGACGGCCGACTTCCGCCGGGTGATGGAAGAGGCCTCGGGGCTCGAGCTGTCGTGGTTCTTCGACCAGTGGCTGACTCGCGGCGGGATGCTGAACGTGCGGGCGCGCTGGCACCACGATGTGACCGCGGGCGTGCTCCGGCTGCAGCTCGAGCAGCTCCAGGCGGGCGCGCCCTACCGGATGCCGATCGAGGTCGCGTTCGCAGTCGAAGGCGAAGCCGAGCCACGGGTCGAGAGGCTCGACCTGCGTGAGCGCCGCCAGGGCTTCAGCTTCCCGCTCGCCGCGCGGCCAGGCGCCGTCCGGCTCGACCCGCGCGACTTCGTGCTGATGACCGCGGACGTCGCCGAGGAGGCCGCGGCGGCCGGTCGCTGAGCGGCGTCAGACGCCGCGCTCGACCGCGCGCTTCGCGATGCGGTCGATCACGCCCGGCGCCACGATCTGCAGCAGGCGGCCGAAGCGCCCGCGCAGGCTGCCCAGCCACAGCCGGTCGCGACGTCGCATCGCGCGCAGGATGTGGCCGGCGCACTCGTCGGTGCCCATGATCCGCGCCTCCTGCATCGGGCTCTTGCCCAGCGGGCGACCGCTGGCGTCCATCGCCCTGCGGTGGATCTCGGAGACGACGAAGTCCGGCGCCACGATCGTCACGCCGACACCGCTGCCCATCAGCTCGATCCGCAGCGAATCATAGAAGCCGAACACGGCATGCTTGGACGCCGCGTACGCCGTGCGCGTCGGCACGCCGGTGAGCCCGGCGAGGCTGGCCACGGCGACGATCAGCCCGCGCGAGCGCTTCAGGTGCGGCAGCGCCGCGTGGGTCGACCACACGCAGGACAGGTAGTTGACGCGCATCACCCGCTCGTAGGGCGCGAGGTCGATGACGTCCTCGAAGCGCGCGATCATGCCGATCCCGGCGTTGTTGACGAGCACGTCGAGCCCGCCCAGGCGCTCGACCGCGCGCGCGATCAGCGCCTCGCAGTCGGACTGCACCCCGACGTCGCAGCGCACCACGTGGGCCTCGGCGCCGTGGGCACGGCACTCCCCCGCCACCGCCTCCAGCGCCACCTCGTCGCGAGCCGCCAGCACCAGGCGGCATCCCTCGGCGGCCAGCGCGTGCGCCAGCGCCTTGCCGATGCCCTGCGACGCGCCCGTCAGCACGACCGCCTTCCCCGCCAGCTCGCCCATGGCCCTGGAGTCTAGCCGCCCGGCGAACGACTACTTCACGACGCGGGCGCCCTCGAGGTGCTCGGCCGCGTGGTGGCGCCAGGCGGCCACCCGTCGCCGCAGCCGGCGCACCAGCTCGCGGTTCTGCTCCGCGACGTTGCGCTGCTCGTCCGGGTCCGCGACCAGGTCGAACAACTCGTCGCTGCCGCGGGTCGCGTTGTAGACGTACTTGAAGCGGCCCTCGCGCACGCCCAGCAGGTAGTCGTCGTTGACCGCGTAGAAGTAGGCCCGTGGCGGGCGCGTGGGGTGGAACAGGCTGCGCCCCTGCCAGGTCGGCGACGGCTTGATGCCCAGCATGTCGGCGAGCGTCGGCGCCAGGTCGACGTGGCCGCCGATGGTCGCCACCCGCCGCTCCTCGGCGAACAGCCCCGGCGCCCACACCACCAGCGGCACGTGCACGTTCTCCTGGTACACGCGGAAGCCGTGCCCCCAGGTCGGGTGCGGGTCGCCGAACGCCTGGCCGTGATCGCCCGTCACCATCACGATCGTGTCCTTGTCGAGGCCGCGCTCGCGCAGGCCCGCGAACAGCCGGCCGAGCTGGCGATCGACGTCCGCCACGGTGTTGAGATAGCGGCCCAGGTCCCACCAGTTGTCCGGCCGCGGCCCCGGCTGGAAGAAGTCGATCTCGGGCTGGCCAGGGACCGGGTCGTACGGGTGGTGGCTCTGCACGGACCACAGCACGGCGTAGAACGGTGTCGCCGGGTCCTCCTCGGCGTAGCGCAGGGCGCGGTCGACGAGCGCGCGGTCGTGGCCGCCCCACGAGTTGACCGCCGGCCCGTCGCCGAGGTCGTCCCAGTCCTCCAGCCGGTCGAAGCCGCGATTGGCGAGGAACTTGTCCTGCGCGACGTAGTCCAGGTAGCCGCTCTCCAGGAACGCGGTGCGGTAGCCGCGATGCTTGAGGACCTGGGCCAGTGTCTCGCCCGGGAAGGTCGGGTACTCGACCGTGTACTCGCGCCAGGTCATGTACGGGTAGATCGACAACATCATCGAGACCAGCGAGTTCGCCGTCAGCCCGACGTGCGCGTAGATGTTCTCGAAGACCAGCGCGTGGCGGGCCTCGGCGCCGAGGTTGGGCGTCGTCGGGTAGCGGCTGCCGTAGAGCGACAGGTACTTGGCCCCGGTCGACTCCATCACCACCAGGATCACGTTCTTCGGCCGCGCCCGCCCGCCCGGGTCGAAGCCGCTGCGCGCTTCGCCGGGCCGGAAGTCGGTCAGGTCGTCGGGGTCGAAGGCCTCCTCCAGCGTCGGCCCCTGCGAGTGCAGGGCCAGCGGCAGCGAGGCCAGGAACGCCCAGTGCGGGCTGCGCGCGATCAGGTGGTCGGCGCGATCCTTCCAGCGGCCGTCGGCGTACTGCAGGCCGAGCGCCGCCCAGGCGACGGCCAGCCCGATCAGCAGCGGGCGCACCCGCCGCACCCGCGGCCAGTCGCCGGTCGCCAGCCAGACGTAGAAGAGCGGCGCGGCGAGGATGCCGGCCGCGACCCCCGGCGTGACGAAGGCCGAGATCGACGAGCGCATGCTCTGCATGTCGCCCGCGAGGTAGAGCAGCGGGTAGGTCAGCGGCGAGCGCAGGAACGAGAAGATCTGCACCGAGGCCACGGAGTAGATCGCCACGAACGCCCCGGTCGCCAGCAGCACGGCCTCGGCCACCCGCCCGCGGTGCGCACGGCGGCGAGCCAGCCCGAGCAGGCCCGCGGCCAGCAGACCGAAGCCGAGCGCGAAGGCCAGGTCCGCCGCGGCGCTCGCGAACAGGTCGCGCACGAAGTCGCGCAGCGAGATGTACTCCGCCCGCGGCACTCCCCAGTGCGCCGCCTTGGCCGCGATCAGCACCGGCACCAGCGCGGCGCCGAGGCGGAAGCCGCCGAGGCGGGCGAGGCGGGCGGGTGCGGGCTCCGGCGGCGCCGGCGTTGGGGTCGGCTCGGTCACGTTCAGTGCAGGTGGAGGACGGGAGCGACGTCCCGCAGTCGGGCGTAGGAAATGAGGCCGATCGCCTCCTCGGCGAGCACCCGCTTCAGGCGCGGGTCGCACAGCGTGCGCAACTCCATCTCGCGCTCGGCGTGGTACACGCACTCGAGGCCCGGGTCGACGTAGCCGGGATGGCACGACACCTCGGACACGCCCTCGTCGATCTCCCGGCGCAGGATGCCCTCCAGCGCCTCGAACGAGATCTTGGTCGGGTCGGTGACGCCGTATTCCCACTGGCCGTAGAAGCCGCCCTTGAAGGTGACCGGGAACTCGTCGCGCAGCGGGATGCCGTGCTCGAAGGCCAGCTCCTGGAAGTGGCGTCGGCGCACGGGGTGACGGTGGACGTGCTGGTGGGAGTCGAGGTGGGTGGGCTTGCGCCCCACGCGCTGACAGAACTCGTCGAACTGCCGGTGCAGGAAGTCCTTGGTGGCCCGCCGGTCCTCGAGGTCGACCAGCCGCTGGGCCTCGTTGGTGAAGTTCACGTGCAGGCCGACGGCCAGCTCCGCGTTCTCGCGGGAGAGCGCGATCGCTTCGTCGCAGGCGGGGCCGTTGATCATCATCGTCGCGGACGTCACCACGCCGCGCTGGTGGGCCTCGACGATGCCGCGGTTGATGCCGCGGCTGTAGCCGAAGTCGTCCGCGTTGAAGACGACGTACTTGCCGCTCTTCCCGATCACGCCTTCACCTACAGCCCCAGGTCCGCGACGAACTTGCGGGCGACCCTGGTCGCCTCCAGGTACTCCTCGGCGATCGCCCGCGCCGCCAGCGAGGCCTTCTTGTAGTCTGCCTCGATCACGTCGATCGCCGCGCAGCAGTCGTCCACGGTCCTGAACGCGAACAGCCCTTCTCCCGTCGGCAGCACCTGCTCGAAGCCGGTGCTCTGGGCGATCACCGGCTTGCCCGAGGCCAGGTAGCAGGCGTCGCGCTCCGAGAACCAGCCGCTCTGCAGCCGCACGTTCTGGTCCTTGGCGACGGTCCACTCGGCGCGCGAGTCGCGGAAGAACTGCTGGTAGCCGAACGGCTCCAGCGAGCCGGCCAGCGGGCTCTGCAGCGCGAAGCCCGCGCCCTCGAGCGTGGCCCGGTCTGCCGCGTCGTCGACGTTCAGCCAGAGCTCGAACGAGACGTTCGGCCGCCGCTTCGGCAGCGCCAGGAACTTCAGGAACTCGTGGTGCTTGCTCCAGTGGTACGTGGAGCCGTTCCACTCCACGTCCTGGCCCTTCTGCTTGAAGTTGCCCGAGGTCGTGTAGTGCTTCGCGCGCGCGTCGAACGTGTACGGCCACAGCTCGAGGTCGATCGGCTGCCGCGTCTTCAGGTAGGTGAGCCCGCCCAGCGGCACGCCGCAGCCGGGGCCGCCGTAGTTCTCGCCGTAGGTGACGATCGTGTCGTGCAGCGCCAGCACGTCACGGGTCTTCTGTTTGCCGTTGGCCAGCTCGAGCTGGTTGGTGACCGGGTCGGTCTCGACGTACACGCGGCGCTTCGCCTGCAGGTGGTCGTCGTTGAGCACCGTCGCGCCGCAGATGTTCAGCAGCGCGTCGCAGTCGCGATAGAGCTGCTCGAGCTTCTGGCGCGACAGGCCGTAGCAGTCGTCCTTGCCGCGGTAGAGCGCGCGGTAGGCCCAGCGGTCGCCCATGCCGATCCGGCCCAGCACCCGGTCGAGGTACGAGGTCGCGTAGTCGGGGTCGTCCGTGATCGCGTCGCGGCGCGGGTCGTAGGGCCAGGTGGCGTCGTCCTCGACGTACCAGACCTCGTGGCCGAGCCGCGACAGGCCGCGCAACCAGTTGAGATAGAGCCAGGTCTGGCCGCCGAACGGGCAGCGGCCCATCATGCCGAGCACGACCAGCTTCGCCATGCCGCTCCTCAGGCGCTCTCCGGCAGCGCGTCCAGCAGCACCGTCGGGTCGTTGGAGTGTTTCGCCCACAACTGGGCGTACGCGCCGCCGCGGGCCAGCAGCTCCGCGTGGCTGCCGATCTCGATCAGCCGCCCGTCCTCCATCACCGCGATGCGGTCCGCGCGGCGAGCGGTGGACAAGCGGTGGGCGATGATCAGCGCGGTGCGGCCGTCGAGCACGCGCTCGACGTTGTGCCAGACCTGGGCCTCGGTGCCGAGGTCGAGGGCGCTGGTCGGCTCGTCGAGGATCACGATCCTCGAGTCGCGCAGCAGCGCCCGCGCCAGCGCCAGCCGCTGCCTTTGGCCGCCCGACAGGGTGACCCCGCCGTCGCCCAGCACGGTGTCGTAGCCCTGCGCCATCTTCTGCACGAACTCGTCGGCCTCGGCCTGGCGGGCGGCGGCGACGATCTGCTCGCGGCTCGCGTCCGAGCCGAAGGCGATGTTGTCGGCGACGCTCGAGTGGAACAGGATCGGCTCCTGCAGCAACAGCGTGGCCTGCCGCCGCAGCGAGGCCAGCGACACGTCGCGCAGGTCGTGACCGTCGATGGTGACACGCCCCGCCTGCGGATCGAACAGCCGCAGCGCGAGGCTGGCCAGCGTACTCTTGCCCGCGCCGGTGCGGCCGACCAGCGCGACTACCTCGCCCGGGGCCAGCGCCAGGCTGACGTCCTGCAGCACCGGCCGGTCGTCGTCGTAGGCGAAGCTGACGCCCTCGAAGGCGATCCGGCCCGTGATCGCGGGCAACGGCTTCGCGTGGGGCGCGTCCTGCACGTCGGGCTCCTGGTCGAGCACCTGGAACACGCGCTCGAGCCCGGCCTGCGAGGAGGCGATCTCGGCGAGGTTGGCGCTGATGCTCTGGATCGGCCCGTACAGGTCGCGCAGGTAGGAGAGGAACACGGTCAGCGCGCCGAGCTGGAGCCGGCCTTCCATCACGTGCAGGGCGCCCAGGAAGACCAGGGCGGCGGTGCCGACCGCCAGCACGGAGTCCACGATCAGGCCGAACGCCGTCTCGGTGGAATACAGCCGCAGCGCCAGCGCGAGGCTGTGGTCGGAGCCGCGGCGGAAGTCGTCCACCGCCCGCTGCTCGCGGCCGTAGGCCTGGACCAGCTTGACGGCGCCGAGCGTGCTCTCGGCCTGTGAGTACAGCGCGCTCTCGGCTTCCTTCGAGGCCGTGGCGCGGGCGTGGATACGGCCGGTGATGCCGCTGACCGCGAGGTACAAGGGCGGGCAGACGACCAGTGCCACCAGCGCCAGCGTGGCGTCGAGCTGCAGCATGACGACGAACATGCCGGCCAGCATCACCACGGCCGTGGCCATCGGCAGCAGCCCGTTCATCACCAGGCCCTGCGCCGAGTAGGTGTCGGCCATCACCCGGAACAGCAGGTCGCCCGCCGTCTGCTTGTAGTGGAAGCGCAGCGACAGCTTCTGCAGGTGGGCGTAGAGGTCGGTGCGCAGGTCGGAGACCATGCGCTGGCCGGTGGAGATCGTGACGTAGTTGGCGGCGACGGTCGAGGCGCCACGCAGGAAGGTGAAGACCACGATCGACGACGCGGCCACGGCCAGCAGCGCCAGCGGCGACAGCGCGCCCAGCAGCGGCTGCAGGACGGCCGGCAGTGGCCGCCCGGACAGCACGGTGTCGATCACGATCGCGAGCGGGACCGGCTTCAGCAGGTCGAGCGCGATGCCGACCAGGGTCAGGCCGATGCCGCCCGCGAAGCGGCTGCGGTGCGGCCGCAGGTAGCCCGAGACGCGGCGCGCCGCGGCGATCGTCGATGGACGCGTCCCGGTCAACGCGCGGTGCGGGCCAGGCCCACGCGAGCCGCCGCCGGCAGCTCGTCGCGCTCGCTGTCCGGCGCCTCGGCCTTCTTCTCGCGCGGCAGCCCGACCACCAGCAGGTCCAGCTTGCGCGCGGCCTCCATGAAGGTCGCGTTCACGGCCTGGCGCAGGCGGCGAGCCGCCAGCGTGGTGACGACGGCGACACCGGCCACCACCGGCGCCAGCGCCACGAGCGCCGTCTGGCCGAGCCCGGCCGCGACCAGCGTCAGGTAGGCGAGACCGATGAACAGCACCTTCTGGAACAGCGTCGCCTGGGCGTTGAGGCGGACCTTGGTCAGCCGCTTCGGTCCGCCGTGGTTCTCGGTCACCGTGATCACGTCCGTCTTGCACCAGCGGTCGCCGTAGAAGCGGGCGTCGTGGCGCGACCAGCCCGAGTCGACGCGCGGGAACCAGCGGTGCGCGTGGGCGATTTCCAGCACGGTGGCCAGCAGCTCGTCGCGGCCGACGTTGTTCTCGGCCCACAGCTCCAGGCTGTCGCGGTTGATCACGGACCCGGCCCGGCGCGACCACGCCTCGGCCATCTGGCGCACCGGCTCCGGGATCGCGATCGTCTGGAAGCGGGTCTTGTAGCGGGCCCAGGCACGCTCGACCGGCTGCGCGAGGTTCATCGCCGCGATCAGCGGACGCGACCACCAGCGGCGCTGGTGCTCGGCCGGGGTCGCCTCGCCGGAGGCGCGCCAGGCGAGAGCGAACGTCGACAGCAGCATGGCCACCGGCAGCAGCAGCAGCGGGTTGGCGAACGGCGACAGCGCCCACGGGCCGAGCAGGCCGGCCTGCGCGGCCGCCGCGGCCGGGTTGGAGACGTTGGCCAGGCCGATCAGGCCCAGCGCCAGCGCCCACCACTCGAGCGAGAGTGCGACCAGCGGCCACCACACCTGGCGCGCCGAGTAGATCGTCTGGAAGAAGCCGGTGCCGAACACGCCGTGGTGGATGGAGGGCTCGCCGACGGTCAGGCCCAGGCCCGCCCGGGTGTAGATGCGGCCCATCCACGACAGGTCGGCGCGGAAGCCGTGGAACTTCTCGGGATGCTTGCGCTTGAGCAGCGCCTCGGCCTCGCCGTAGCCGTACTGCTGGCGCAGGTAGGCCTTGACCGTGGTGCGGCGGTGGTGCCAGACCATCGCGGACGGCGCGTAGACGATGCGGCCGCCCTGCGCCTGCAGGCGCCAGCACACGTCGACGTCGTCGCCCGCCTTGCGATAGACCGGGTCGAAGCCGCCGATGGCGAGCAATGCGTCGCGGCGGAACGCCATGTTGCAGCCCGGGATGTGCTCGGCCTCGATGTCGTCGAGCAGGATGTGGGCCGGCGCGCCGGGGCTCGCCTGCACGCAGGCCGAGACCGGGCCGTCCTCGAGCGGCAGCAGGTTGGGGCCGCCGACCGCGACCGCGTCCTTCTCTTCCAGGAACTTGGCCGCGAGGTAGTAGAGCCAGTCGGGATCCGCGAAACAGTCGTCGTCGGTGTAGACGACGATCTCGCCGGTCGACGCCTCGGCGCCCACGTTGCGGGCGACGGACAGGCCGCGGTTGGGCTGTGCGATGTACCGGACCGACGGGTAGCGAGCGGCGATCTCCGGCACCGAGTCGGTCGAGCCGTCGTTGACGAGGATCGCCTCGTAGTCCGGGTAGTCGAGCTTCGCCAGCGAGTCGAGGCAGCCGTCGAGCGTGCGCGAGCCGTTGTAGGTGCAGACCACGACGGACATCCGCGGGTAGCGCTCGAGCTGCGGCAGCGGGCTCGCCGCGCGGTAGGTCTTCGCCACCTCGAAGAACGAGGGCTTGGGCGAGCGGTCGCGGCGGACCAGGCCGAACGCCCAGTCGGTGATCGGGTGACCGCCCGTGTACCACTCGTCGGTGTAGGAGAACACGCAGGTGCCCGCCAGGCCGTTGCGGAACACCTCCTCGAGGTGCATGCCCAGCAGCTCGGCCTGCTCCTCTTCGCCGTTGCGGATGGTGTCGATCCCGTACTCGCCCAGGATCAGCGGCTTCTCGCCCGCGATGTTCTGCAGCCGGCGCAGGTAGGCGCCGAAGCGGTCGCGCGCGTGCAGGTAGACGTTCATGGTCATGAAGTCGATCGCCTGCGGTGCCAGGTACTCGGTCGGGGGGAACGAAGCGCACGTCACCAGCGCGCCGGGGTCCTGCTCGCGGGCGACGTCGACCAGCTCGTCGACGAAGCGCTCGACCTGCTTCGGCCCCAGCCAGCGCACGACGTCGGGCGGCAGCTCGTTGACGACCGACAGCGCGAACAGCGCCGGGTGGCCGGCCAGCGTGCGGGCGGCCTCGCGCACGTTGCGTCGGCCGCTCTCGCGGTCTTCGCGATTCTCGAGGAAGCAGCGGTGCTTGGACCACGGCACGTCGACGAAGACCTTCAGTCCGTACTCGTGGGCGAGGTCGAGCACGTCCGGCGTCGGCACGTGGTAGACGCGGATCACGTTGGCGCCGAGGCCGCGGATCTGGCGGAAGTCCTGGTGGAGCTGGTGCTCTTCGGGCAACTGCAGCCCGCTGCCGGCGCGGGGGGCGAACGGGCCGTAGGTGACGCCCTTGACCCAGAACTTCTGGTCGCCGAGCTTGAAGAACTTTCCGTCCGTGCGGACGCGGTGCCGACCCGACTCCGTCGCGAGCGCTGCCCCGTTTGGGGCGACCTGCACGATTTCGTTCACGCCGCCGATGAAGCTGCCGACCTCGTCGTTGCGCTTGAAGCGGCTGCCGCGATCCGTGTAACTCACTTCCCCTCAGCTCCTTGCCGCGCTCCCCGGAAACCGGTGGCGATCCGTCGCCCGGCTCCCGTGACGCCTGCGACAACGGGTAATGGCAACGGCGATGCCAACCCGTCGCAGAGGGGGGTGAAAGGTTGCGTGGGGCCAGCGCGGCCAGGGCCTTCGCGCGTCTATGGGGTGGGGGCGGCGACGTGGGGGCGGACCGCGGCCACCACCTCGCGGGCACTGTCGCGGGCCTGCACCGCGTCGGCCTCACGATAGAACGTGGAGGGCGTGAGGTCCTCGGCACCGTAGAACGCCAGTTC
>JAMPXO010000095.1 GCA_023701125.1 Vicinamibacteria bacterium
AGCGGCACCGACCACAGGTCCCCCTCCGCGGTGAACACGATGCGGTCGGTGCTGGCGGTGGGAAAGCGGTAGTACCCGGGCGTCGCTGCGGCCGAGCCGGCGACCAGCACAGCGGCGAACCCGACGCGAAGGAGGCGGGAGATGTCGAAGCGCATGCCGGATGCTAGCGGCCCCGGCCCCCGGCGTCTCCAACGAACCCCAGCCCGTTGGACGCCGGATCACGCCTCGCAGACGCCGCGCCGGCTACTCCCGATCTGGTCAGCCCTTCAGCCGCTCGAGCAGCAGCCGCAGCGTGGGGAGCGCCGCTCGATCCTTGGGCCGGTCCGCGGCCTCCTTGGAGCGGATGATGTCCGCCAGCGACGCGACCGCCACCTCGAGACCCTCGCCAAGGTCGAAGCGCACGGCGCGGGCGGCGAGGTCGACGTAGCCGCCTGTGCCCGCGGGCTCGAACGCGATGTCGAGATCGCCCAGCCGGGTGGTGAGGTTCAGCAGCGAGGCCTCGGCCAGGAACGCGACGTTGCACGTGAAGGGGATGCCCTCCGCCGAGTGTGGCGTGCGGATGCGAGCGCTCAGGTCCTGCAGGGCGGCCGCGAGCGAGGCGAGGTTCGCGGCGTCAGCCGCCGGGCAGATGTCGGCATCGCGGGTCACCAGCGGTGACCCGTGCAGCGTGGCGCCGACACCGCCGATGACGACGTAGCGGACCCTGTGGGCTTCCAGCCGGCGCAGCAGTTCTTCCGGCTGGAAGGCGACCATCAGGGCTCGCGCGGGACGACGCGAGCGCGCCGGGCGCGCTCTTCGAACGCCACGCCTTCGACGAGGCGTTGGAGGCGCTCCCTGGGCGACGCGGCCAGCAGGGCGGGGATCTGGTCGGCCCCTGCCACCTCTTCCTTGCTGGCCGCGACGACCCGCGCGTCCGCCGGCGAAGTGATCGGCGTCGAAGCCTCGGTCCGCGAGCCCATGGCCGGATTCTGTCACGCCGGCCCCGCAGGAGCGTCGAGGCGAGCCGTTCTGCTCCACGCTGGCCCGCTTGCTGACGCCCGTGGACGATCCCACTACCATTGCCCGATGCGAAGTCACATCGGCGTTGCGGCGCTGGCTCTCGTCGTATCGGTGCTCGGTGGCTGCGGGTGGGGCTCCGGCGGCGACGGGCCGGCGCCTGCGCCGACGCCGGGGCCCACTCGGCCCCCCGTCAACACGACGCTGCCCGCGGGCTGGGACCTGGCGTTCCCCGCGGGCACCGTGATCGAGGGCGTGAACTGGGGCGAGCCGGACCCGGCGCGCGACCGGGTTCAGATCCGGCTACCCGAGGGAACCGATGCGCGCCAATGGTTCACCCGGGCTTTCGAGGCGCGCGGGCTGACGGTCGAGGCGCGCGTGACGGACGGCTCGTGGCTCTTCCTGGAGGCCGAGGGCGGCCCTGGCCGCGAGAGCTTCGGCGTCGAACTCCCCGCCTCGGGCGTCGTGCTGGTCACCCGCGACCACCCGCCGCGCTGACGGGCCCGCAACGGGCGGGCCCGCCCCGACGCTAGTTGTTCAGCCTGACGCTGACCAGCTTGCTGACGCCCGGTTCTTCCATCGTCACGCCGTAGAGCTGGTCGGCGATCTCCATCGTCTTGCGCGAGTGGGTGATGACGATGAACTGGGTGTCGTCCTTCAACCCCTCGAGCATGCGCACGAAGCGGCCGATGTTGGCGTCGTCGAGCGGGGCGTCGACCTCGTCCAGGATGCAGAAGGGCGAGGGCTTGTACTGGAAGATCGCGAACAGCAGCGAGATCGCGGTCAGCGCCTTCTCGCCGCCCGAGAGCAGCAGCACGCTCTGCAGCCGCTTGCCCGGGGGCTGGGCCATGATGTCGATGCCGCTCTCCAGGATGTCCTCCTGGTCGATCAGCGACAGGCCGGCCGTGCCGCCGCCGAAGAGCTGCTTGAACATCTCGCCAAAGTGCCGGTTGATGACCTCGAACGCCTCCTGGAAGCGCTCGCGGCTGGCCTTGTCGATCTCCTTGATCGCGCGGTCGAGCTCGGCGATCGAGTCGAGCAGGTCCTGGCGCTGGGTGGTCAGGAAGACGTGCCGCTCCTCCTGCTCCTGCGCCTGCTCGACGGCCAGCACGTTGACCTGGCCCATCTTTTCCAGCCGGTCGCGGATCTCGCGGATCGACTCGTCGAGCGAGGCGAGGTCGCGGGTCAGGTCCTCCTCGGTCAGGCTCTGCGCCGCCTCGGCCGCGGTGATGCTCAGCGCCGCGTGGCAGTTCTGGGAGACGTGGTCGAGGTCGGACTCGCAACGCGCCTTCTCGACCTCGAGCTGAGCCAGCGCGTCGCGCAACGCCTCGCGCTCGCGGCGGCGCTCGCGCAGCGCGTGCTCGCGGCCCTCCATCTCGTTGCGCAGGTCGCGGACCTTGTCGTCCGCCACCGCCAGCTCGCCCGAGACGCGGTCGCGCGCCTGCAGCGCGTCGGCCAGCTTGACCTCGGTCTCGGCCAGCTCCTCCTGCAACGCCTGGCGCTTGTCGTCGAGGTCCGCCGCGCGCTGGGTGGCGGCGGCGATGCGGCGGTTCAGCTCCTCGTGGTCGGACTGCAGTCGGCGGCAGTCGGCCTCCGCGGCCGTCAGCCGCTCGCGCAGCGCGGCCAGCCGCTGGCGCACTTCAGCCAGCCCCGCCTGCGCGCCTTCTGTCGCGGCGCGCGCTTCCGCCAGCGCAGCTTGCAGCGCGGAGAGCGTCTCGGCGCCCGCGGCCTTCGCGGTCTCGGCCAGCGTCAGCTTCTCGAGGATCTCGCTGACTCGCGCCTCGGAGGCCTGCTTCTCCTCCTCGGCCTGCGCGCGCTCGGTCTGCAGCACCTGCGCCTTGCGGGCCGCGCGCTGCTCCTCTTCGACCAGGCCGCCGAGGTCGCGGCCGATCGCGACCAGCTCCTTCTCGGCCGTGTGGATGCGCTCGGTCAGCGCGCGCGCCTCGGCCGCGGCGGACTCGGCCGCCTCGACCTTGGCCCGCACCTGCTCGCGCAGCGCGATCAGCGCGCTCTCCAGGCCCTCGAGCCGGCCCGAGACCTCGCGCGCCTCGCGGCGGGGCGCGAACAGGCCCTTGACCGCGCGGCCACCTTCGACCAGCGACCCACGCAGCGTCTCGCCGGCGAGCGTCGCGCAGGCCACGGGGCCGTGCTGGGCGACGACGGCCAGCGCGTCCTCGAGCGTCTCCACGACCAGCGCCTCGGGCATCGCGGCGCGGATGCGGTCGGCATGGGGGCCGATCACGCGATAGAAGTCGGAGAGCAGGCCCTTGACCCGCGGCTCGGCCTTGGCGATGTCCGCGACCGCGCCGCAGCCGGCCTTGGTGCGAGCGGTGGCGACGGGCAGGAACGAGCCGCGTCCGGCGCCCGTCTCCTGCAGGTAGCGCACGCCCTTCAGCGCGTTCTCGGCGTCGGTGACCAGCACGGCCTGCAGGCGGTCACCGAGGTACGACTCGACGACGCGCTCGTGCGCCGCGTCCGTCTCGACGAAGTCGGCCGCCACGCCGAGGACGCGGACGGGCGCGTCGGGCGCCTCCGCGAACGCCAGCATCGCGCGCACGCCTTCGTCGAAGGCCTGGTGCGAGTGGACCATCTCCTCGAGCGAGGCGAGGCGGCCGGATAGCCCGTCGCGTTCGCTCTGTGCGGCCTCGGTCTCGCGGGTCAGCCCGTCCGCCTCGGAGCGCAGCGTCGCCTGGCGCGAGAGCGCGTCCTCGCGCTCGCGGCCCAGCCCGGCCAGCGACTCCTCGGCCGCGGCCTTGCGGGCTTCGCCTTCGAGCCGGGCCTGGGCGATGCGCTCGCGCTCGCGGATCGTCTCCTGCTCCTCGCCCGAGAGCTTGAGCAACTGCGCGTCCGCGCGCTCGGCGTTGCGCTGCGAGGACTCGCGCGCGTTGCCCAGGGCGGCGATCTGGGTCAGCAGCGTGGTCTGCGTCTCGCGGGCGCGGTCGAGCCCGCGCTCGGCCTCGGCCTGGGCGGCGCTGCGCTCGCGCAGCTCGCCCTCGGCCTGCTGCTGGCGCTGCTCGGCGCCGGCGATCTCCTCCTTGAGCGAGACCGCCTCCTGGCGTCGCGTGGCCAGCGACTCGAGCAGCGGACCGACCCGCTCCTCCAGCCCGGCGGCCTCGTCGCGAGCCTGCTCGGCGCGCACGCCGGTGTCCGTGATCTGGCTCTTCGCGTACTCGCTCTTGCTCTGCAGCGAGGAGACCTCGAGCGTCGCCGCCGAGACCCGCTCGCGCACGGCGTTGGCGGCGTTCTCCTCCTCGTACAGGACGGCGCGGCGGGCCTCGAGCTGGGCTTCTTCCGTGCCCAGCGCCAGCGCGGCGGTCTGCTCGCGCTCCGCTTCCGCCTTGAGCCGCTCGGCGAGCGAGCCCGCGGTCGTGGTCAGGTCCTGGAAGCGGCGGGCGTAGACGACCCGCTCGTAGCCCTGCATCTCCTCGCGGAGCTGGCGGTAGCGGCGGGCCTTGCTGGCCTGGCGCTTGAGCGATTCGAGCTGCTTCTCGACCTCGTTGACGATGTCGTTCACGCGCAGCAGGTTCTGCTGCGCCGCTTCCAGCTTGAGCGCGGTCTGGCGCCGGCGCGCCTTGTACTTGGTGATGCCGGCGGCCTCTTCGATCAGCGCCCGGCGGTCGGTCGGCTTGGTGGAGAGGATCTGGCCGATCTTGCCCTGCTCGATGATCGAGTAGGCCTTGGCGCCGAGGCCCGTGTCCATGAACAGCTCGTGGATGTCGCGCAGGCGACAGGTCGCGCCGTTCATCAGGTACTCGGACTCGCCGTTGCGGTACAGCCGGCGGCTGACCGTCGCTTCGCCCGAGCCGTCGGGGGAGTGGCCGTTGAGGCCGGTGACCTTGAGGTTGACCTCGGCCATCGCCAGCGGCTGCCGCGAGGAGCTGCCGGCGAAGATCACGTCTTCCATCGAAGCGCCGCGCAGCGACTTGGCGCTCTGCTCGCCCAGCACCCACGAGATGGCGTCGGAGATGTTGCTCTTGCCGCAGCCGTTGGGGCCGACGATGCCGGTCACGCCCCCCCGGAAGTCCACTTCCTGCTTGTCGCAGAAGGACTTGAACCCGACGATCTCCACCTTCTCGAGCCGCATGACACTCCTTGGGAAAAACCCCTAGATGTTGTGAGCGGCTTGCAGCGTACCACAAGGAAAGGGGGTCCGGCGGGCCGAAAGCGGACCTCCCCCAAGTCCTTTGGGATGAGTCGGATCCGGGGTCCCTACCGCTGTCGGGCCTGGAGCAGGGCTTCCACTTCTTCCAGCGCGCGAGGCACCCCGGTGGAGAGCCGGACCAGGCCGGTCTCGGACAGCAGGAACGAGTCCTCGATGCGGACGCCGATGCCCTTGTACTTCTCGACCGCGGGCCGGACCGCGGCGGCGAACTTGTCGTTCTCCGGGGTCTTCGCCAGGTTGTCCAGGGACTCCGGGCGGATGTAGAGACCGGGCTCGACGACGAACGTCATGCCCGCCTCCAGCGGCCGGCGGTAGTCGCCCACGTCGTGCACGTCCAGCCCGATCCAGTGGCAGATGCCGTGGGTGTACCAGGTGCGGTACTGGTCGCCGCTCGCGTCCGTGATCAGGCCGAGCTTGAGCAGGCCCTCCTTGATCACCGCGGCCGCCGCCTTCTCGACGTCGACCGTGCGGTTGCCGACGACCGCCGCCTTCAGGCCCGCTTCCTGGGCCGCGAACACCAGCCGGTAGATGTCCTTCTGAACCACGCTGAAGGCGCCGTCGACGGGATACGTGCGGGTGATGTCGCCGGTCTGGCCCTGGTAGTTGCCGGCCGCGTCGACCAGCAGCAGCTCGCCCGGCAGCAGCTTCCGCTCCGACTTGCCGTAGTGGAGGATCGTGGCGTTGGGGCCGCCGCCGACGATCGAGGGGTAGCCCCAGCTCATCGCGCCGCTCTTCAGGTACACGGCCTCGATCGCGGCCTCGACCTCGTACTCGTAGCGGCCGGCGAACGCGGCCTTCATCCCCGCCACGTGGGCATCGGCCGAGATCGCGACGCTCTTCGCCAGCAGTTGCCGCTCGTACGCGGTCTTGACCTGCCGCAGCCCGTGCACGAGCGTGGTCGCGTCCACCACCCGGGCGTCCGGGTAGCGGTCGCGGGCCTGGCGGGCGAGCTCGTAGATCGGCGGCAGCTCGTCGTGCAGCCCCGGCCGTGCATCGAACAGCAGCGCCAGCTTCGCCCGCGACTCGGCGAGCGCCGCGAAGAAGGCGTCGTACTCGGTGTCGATCTCGCCCGAGCGTGCCCGGAACGCCCGGCGGTTCATGATCGCGCGGAAGAAGCCGTCGAACTCCGAGCGCTTGAAGACCGTGGCGATGCCGCTGCGCGCCGTCGCCTCCTCCGCGCTCAGCAGGTGGCCTTCGCGGTGCTCCCGCTTCGGGTCGGCATCGGAAACGAACAGGATCTCGCGCTTGGCCTGGTTGCCCGGCATCAGCACCAGGATCGTGTCCTCCTGGTCGAGGCCGGTGAGGTACAGCAGGTCGCTGTCCTGGCGGTACTCGTAGTCGACGTCGCGCGAGTAGACGCGGGTGGGCGCGCTCCACTGGACGAACAGCGCGTCCGGCCCCAGCTTCGCCATCAGCCGCTCGCGGCGCGCCTTCAGGTCGTCCTGCAGCTCGCCGCCCGCAGCGACGACGGAGGCACAGGCCAACAACACCGCCAGGGCCAGGCTCGAGGTCCCGAACATCTTCAGTTGGCGCATGCGGGATTGTAGGAGTGAACGCAACCCGCGAACTCGGGGGGCGGGCTGCCGCCGTTGTGAGCGGCAGCCCGTGGCGGGACTACTCCGGGGTCGGGGCCGGCGGCGGGGCCGGCATCTTGTCCTTGGGCAGCCGGGGCAGCATCTCGTCCCGGTTGGCCAACTGGTGGACGGCGCCCGCGACCACGATCGCGGCGCGGATCGCCTCGTCCTCGACCACCCGCTCGTAGGTGTCGACGTTGGTGTGCCAGGTGTGGGTGAAGTACTGGATCGGGTCCTGGCCGAGGCCGATCGCGGGCAGGCCGGCCTCGGCGAACGGGCCGGTGTCCGTGCCGCCCGAGCGGCGGCGCTGGTTGGCGGACGCGCCGACGACACCGAGGTCCTCGAACGGGGCCAGCAGCTCGCGCAGCACCGTGCCTGCCTCCTTCGGACCGAAGGCGCTGGCGCCGCGCACGCGGCCGGTGCCGGAGTCGATGTTGAAGTAGCCGGCCAGCTTCGTGTACTCGGCCTTCGGCTCCTCGAAGGTGCCGAAGTGCTCCTTGACGTACGCCTTCGAGCCGAGCAGGCCCTGCTCCTCGGCGGACCACAGCGCGATCCGCACCGTGCGCCGCGGCTGCAGCCCGAGCGCCTTCAGGATGCGCACCGCCTCCATCATCACGGCCACGTTGACCGCGTTGTCGGTCGCGCCGGTGGCGGAGTGCCAGGAGTCGAGGTGCGCGCCGAGCATCACGATCTCGTCCTTCTTGTCCGTGCCCGGGATCTCGGCCACGACGTTGTACGTGGTCTTGCCCTCGGGGAACGTGCGGTTGACGATGTCGAGCTCCAGCAGGGCCTTGTGGCCGCTGTCGAGCAGGCGGCTGATGCGGCCGTAGTCCTCGTTGCGCAGGACCACCGTCGGCACCGCTTTCGCCACGTCGTAGGTGCGGTTCTGGAAGGCGCGGACCTGGCCGTGCTCGCGGCCCGCGTCGTTGACGCGGGCGAGAGCGCCGTTCGCCACCAGGAACTGGTCGATCGCCTCGGTCAGCTTGTTGGCCGTCAGCCGCGACGGATCGCGCACCGGCTCGGGCCGTTCGGGGAACGGCGAGACCGGGTTGTCCGGGTCGAACTGCTTCCGCAACTGCTCGTCGTCGCGGCGCAGCGGCGTCGGCGTCCAGCTCACCGACACCCTGGTCACGGCGCCGACCAGGACCATCGCGCCCTTGACCTTGTCCTTGACCGTCGCGAGGTAGGCGTTCAGCTCCTCGGGCGTGGGGCACTTCTCGCGTGGCGCCCCGGCGGCTGCCGGCGCGGCGGGCGTCGCCGCCGCGGGCGAGGCGGCCGGCGAAGCGGCCGGGGCCGCTGCGGGCGACGGGGCCGGCGCGGCGGGACTGGCGGCGGCCGCCGTGGCCGGGACACAGGTCGGTGGCTCGATGCGGATCGCGGCGGCACGGATCGCGCCCTTCGTGCCGGGCGTCCAGGCCACGACCTCGCCGACAAGGGCGTCCTTGACCGGGGCGACGAGGTGGGCGACGAAACGTTCGTTGGTCCAGCCGGGGTGGCCGAAGTCCCACGGCTCCAGCCGCGCGTTCTGCAGGCCGAGGCCCGTCAGCTCCTTCGCCGTCCAGTCCGCGGCCGCCTTGTACTGCGGCGAACCCGTCAGCCGCGGCCCGTGCACGTCCGTGAGGTAGTGCAGGTACTTCAGGACCTGCGAGTGCTCGCGCGCTTCCTTGCGGATGCGGGTCAGCGCCTCGTAGTCGATCTTCTCCTGTGCGAGCGCCGCGGAGCCGAGAGCCCCCAGCACCAAAGCACCCGCCACCAGCGCCCGTTTCGTGGTCTTCATCGTTGTCCCTCCAGCAGCGAGCGGACGATAACAGAAGCCCGCCGCCCGCTTCCCCGTTGGCGGCACCGCGGATCGGGGCTATCGTCCGGCCGTGCGGCAGCGAGCCGTCGCGGCGTTGCTCGTCGGGCCACTCCTCGGCCTGAGCCTTGCGCTGGCCGCCGCCCCGCCGGCCGCGCCGCAGGCGCCTGTGTTCGGCGCCAGCGCAGACCTGGTGCTGATCGACCTGGTCGCGACCGATCGCGACGGGCGCCCCGTGACCGACCTGCGCGCCGAGGAGATCCGCGTCCGCGAGCAGGGGCAGTCCCGGCCCGTCGAGTTCCTGCGCTTCGTCAGCGTCGGCGCCGAGCCCCCGGAGTCCACGCCCCCCGCCCCACTCGCGGCGGCGTTGCCGGCGGGCGCCGAGGCGATGATCGTCGCGGCCCGCGCGGCCCCGCCGACGCTGGTGGTGGTCGCGGACCTGTTGACGATGCCCGCCGATGCGGTGATCCGGGCCCGCGACGCGATCGCCGCGCTGTCGGCAGACGGGCTGGCCCCGGGCACGCGCCTGATGCTCGTCGTGCTCGGTGGTGGTGGGCTCCGCGTCGCCCAGCCGATGACGGAGGACGCGGCGGCCTTCCAGGCGGCGGCGCAGGCGCTGAAGCCCGGCTTCGAGCGATCGGACGCCTCTCTGTTCGACCTGATCGAGCGCGTGCGCCAGTCGTGCGACGGCACGCCCGGGGGCAGCGAGAACGCGATGACGCTGGCGATCAACTACACGATCGCCGTGCGCCTGGCGCTCGACCACACGATGCGCGGGCTCGCGGCGCTGACTCGCTCGCTGACGCCGCTGCCGGGTCGCAAGCACGTCGTCCTGCTCTCGGCCGGCCACCCGGTGCAGCCGGCGGCGGCCGCGGCCGACGTCGTCGGCGCGCTGTGCGGGGGCGGGTCCGGGGCCTACGCCTCGTTGCGCTCGCGGGCCCAGGTCGACGCGCCCGGGCTGCTGCGCCTGCTGGTCGACGACGCCAACCGCGCCCAGGCCTCGATCTACACGGTCGACGTGCTGGGGCTCGGCAGCGACATGCCCGGCGCGGAGAAGGCGGTGACCGCGCGATTCGTCACAGGCGGCGGGATGACGGCGGTGCGCGCCGCCCTGCGCGCGCCGCAGGAGATCCTGCACTCGATCGCGGACGGCACGGGCGGCACCGCCACCCTCAACAGCAACGACATCGGCCGCGGCGTGCGCGAGGCCAGTCGCGATGCCCGCGGCTACTACCTGCTCGCCTACGTGCCGCCCGCCGACCGCAAGGCAGGGCGCTTCTACAAGATCGAGGTGGAGGTCGCGCGGCCGGGCCTGAGCGTGCGCTACCGCCGCGGCTACGAGTGGCTGAGTGACGAGGAGCGGCTCGAGCGCGAGACCTCGGCCGTGGTGATGTTCCCGGGCCTGTACGCCCAGGGTGCGCCCGAGCTGGAGGCGCGGGTCGAGGCGGACCAACTCCGGGTCGTGACCCGGCTGCCGACCCGCGGACTCCGTTTTCGCGAGGAGGGCGAGTTCCAGGTCGCACGCGTCGAGTTGCAGGGGCTGCTGCGCGACGCGGCGGGCAAGGTCGTCGGCAAGCACTATTTCTTCGCCCGCACCGTCGATCTTAAGCTGACGGCGGAGCGTTTCGCGGAGCTGACCGCGCAACCGGATTTCGAGATCGTGATCGAGGCGGCGCCGCCGACGAAGAAGGGCCGCTACTCGTTGACGCTGGTCGCCAACCACGGCGACGGGCGCCTGGCGGCGGGGATGGCCCCGTTCGAGGTGCCCTGAAAGCCGGGGCGGGAATCAGTCCGAGAGGTTCACAGCTCGCCGGAACTCCGAGCGGCGAACGTGTCGCACTGGCGGGCATCGCCGCTGACGAAGCCGCGGCGGAACCACCGCGTGCGCTGCTCGCTGGAGCCGTGCGTGAACTTCCGCTCGTCGGCATGGCCGAGGGTGTCATCGCCGATCGCATGCGCGGCGGTGAGCGCTTCGCTGAGATCGTCGTCGGTGATCTGGAGCGTCGCGCGCGAGCTGTGACCCCAGACGCCGGCCAGGCAATCGGCCTGCAGCTCGACGCGCACCGAAGTCTGGTTGGACGACTCGCCGCTCGTCTCCAGCCGGCTGGAGCCGATCAGGTGCTGCACGTGGTGACCGACCTCGTGCGCGAGCACATACGCCTGCGCGAAGTCGCCGGGCGCGCGCAGGCGCCGTTCCATCACGGTGTAGAAGCTCGGATCGATGTACAGCTTCTGATCCGCCGGGCAATAGAAGGGACCGACGCCGGAGGTCGCGTTGCCGCACCCCGTCGACACGCTGTTCGCAAACACGGCGAGCGTCGGAGGTTGGTAGGCACTTCGTGCCGCGCCGTAGTCCGGCAGCTCGCCGCCCTGGAATTTCTGGGTCCACACGTCCTCGGTCGACGCGAGCACGACACGCGAAAAATCGCATGCCGCGCCATTGGCCGGCGACGCATCACAGACACTGGCGCCGGGCGCCGAACGCGCGCCCTCGCCGCCGCCCGTCAAGGCGCCCAGCAGCGCCTGCCTGAGTCCTGCCGGCATGAAGACGAACCCGATGGCGAGCACAGCCCCGGCGATCAGGGTGCCCTTGAAACCGAGCAGCCTCACGACCGACAGCAGCGCCTGGATCGGGAGGCCGCCGCCACCACCGCGGCGACCGGTGCCACGATCTTCGAAATTGTCGGACCGGCGTTGATCTTCGGTTCGCATGGCTGCCTCGCTGCAGGGCTCGCGGTCGGCCCGTGCCCCTTCAGGTTACAACGTCAGCCTCTGTGGACCCCGCCGGTTCTTCGTCGGCTGCGGGCGGTCGCCACCGCTCGGGGCCCATTCGTTCGCTGTCCGAACTGCTTCAGCTTGCGGAACAGCGTCGCCGTCCCGATGTCGAGCTCGGCCGCGGCGCGAGCCTTGTTCCCGCCGCACGATCGCAGCACGCCCAGGATGTACTCGCGCTCCACGTCGGCGAGGGTGCGCCCGGCGCCGCCGGGAGCGTCCCGGCCCGGAATCGCGCTGCGGATCTCCTCGGGCAGATCTTCGAGGTCCACGCGGCGCCCTCGGGTCAGGACCACCGCGCGCTCGATGACGTTCTGCAGCTCCCGGACGTTGCCGGGCCAGCCCCAGCGCTGGAGCTGATCGGCGGCACGGGGCGTCAGGCCGTTGACCTCGAGCCGGGCCCGGCTCGCCACCTCGGCCACGAAGCTGCGTGCCAGCGGCAGGATGTCCTCGGTCCGCTCCCGGAGCGGGGGAATGCGCAGCTCGATGACCCGCAGCCGGTAGTAGAGATCCTGGCGGAAGCGCCCCGCGGCGACCTCTGCCGCGAGGTCGCGATGGGTCGCGGCGAGCACGCGCACGTCCACGCGCCGCACGCGATTTTCCCCGACCCGTCGGATCTCGTGCTCCTGCAGGACCCGCAGCAGCTTCGCCTGCAGCGCCAGCGGGAGGTCGCCGATCTCGTCGAGCAGCAGCGTGCCGCCGCTGGCGGCCTCGAACAGGCCCGGCCGGTCCTGCGTCGCGCCCGTGAACGAACCCCGGACGTGGCCGAAGAGCTCGCTCTCGATCAGGGCCTCCGGGACCGCCGCGCAGTTGATCGCCACGAACGGCCGCAGCCCGCGCGCGGAAAGGCCGTGGATGAACTTGGCGATCGCCTCTTTCCCGACGCCGCTCTCGCCGGCCAGGAGCACGGTCGAATCGACCAGGGCGACGCGCCGCGCGAAGTCCAGCGCGCGGCGCATCGGCTCGCTCTCGGCGACGATGCCGCCCTCCGCGCTGGGCACCCGCGCCTGCGCCAGTTCCCGCTGGCGTGACGCGAGCCGCCGCTCCGTGCGCCGCAACGCCGCCGTCACCTTGTCGAGGGCCCCGTGGATGGCGTCGGGCTGGAAGTAGACGAGGTTCGCGCGCATCTCGTCGCCCCACTCGTCGGAGGGCCGGCCCGCCATCACGCAGACGGCGTCCCCCTTGCCGCGGCAGCGCTCCTCGAGGCAGCAGATGCTCCGGCCGTGGCAGTACGACAGGTATCCGCTGGCGAAGCCGCACAGCGTCCAGCACACGGGCTCCGTCGACAGGCCGAGGTGCGAGAGGTGGGTGTCGGCTTCGTAGGACTCCTTCCAGACGGCCTGGGCGAAGTGACGGGGCGCCTGTCGTGGGTCTCGCGCCACGGGCTCGTAGACCACGAGGCCCTGCAACTGGTGCAGGCGCCCACCCGCCCGATGCCACTCGTGCTCGTCCCGCCAGGGGAAGGTGGTCTTCAGCGACTCGGCGACCCGCCAGCCGTGCGCATACCCGAAGCGCGTCAGGATCGCGCGAGCCGCCGCCGGGCCCAGGTTCTCGACCAGCTCCTTCCGGAGCAGCCCCAGCGCCACGACGTCGAGGATCACGGCCCGCTCGCCGCCGAAGCGGATCGGGCCGCCCTTCGGATCGAACTCCAGCAGCTCGCGCAGGTCGAGATCTTCTGCCCTCATTGCATCACCTCGAAATGAGACGGCCATCGTATCACTTTGAGTCGCTTCGGGCGGAGCATTCCCCGGCCTGTTCCAGGCAGGTCAGCACGTTGCGAGGTGCGAGCGGCTGGCCCGGCCATTGCTCCCTTTCGACGGTGAGGAGGAAGAGGCACGTGATTCAGGTTCGATCCGCTGCGAGTCGGGGCCGCACCGATTGGGGGTGGCTGGACAGCCGCCACACGTTTTCGTTCGGCGACTACCACGACCAGCAGCACATGGGCTTCCGCACGCTGCGCGTGCTCAACGACGACCGTGTCAGGCCCGGGGCCGGGTTCGGCACCCACGGTCACCGCGACATGGAGATCCTCTCCTACGTCCTCGAGGGCGCGCTCGAGCACAAGGACAGCTCCGGCGGCGGCGGCGTGATCCGCCCCGGCGAGATCCAGTTCATGCGGGCGGGCAGCGGCGTCACCCACAGCGAGTACAACCACTCGAAGCTCGAGCCCGTCCACTTCCTGCAGATCTGGATCGTGCCGGACGAGCGTGGCCTGGAGCCGGCCTACGGGCAGTTCGCCTTCGATCGCGAGGCGGCTCGGAAGTCGTTCGTCCTGCTCGCTTCCCAGGACGGGCGCCACGGCTCGATCCGGGTCCACCAGGACGTGGACCTGTGGGTGACGCTCGTCGGCGCGGGCGAGCAGCGAGAGCTTGCGCTCCGCCCCGGCCGGCACGCCTGGGTGCACGTCGCGCGCGGGTCGGTCTCCGTGAACGGCGCGTCGCTGGGCGAGGGCGACGGGGCCGCGATCAGCGCGGAGGACAAGTTGAGCGTGCTCGGCACGGACGAGGCCGAAGTCCTGGTGTTCGACCTTGCGTGAAACGCGCGCGTGGGCCGAGGCCCGGCCTCGGCCGAAGGCCATCCTGATGGCCACGAACGAGGAGCCCAAATGCACCTAGTCATCGGACTCGGACCCATCGGTGGAAACATCGGCGCGCATCTCGCCGAGCTCGGACAGCAGGTCCATGGTCACGACTTCGACACCGTCCGCGTCCGCGACTGGTCAGCCGAGACCCGGTCGCCAGCGGGCAGCGACCTGGCGGCTGTCGCCTGGCCGTCGGTGGCCAGCGTCCACGTGGCGGTGCGGTTGGCGGACCAGGTCTCGTCCGTGTTCGAGGCGCTCCAGGGCCACACGACGGAGCCATTGACGGTCTTCGTCCACACCACGCTGGCGCCAAACGACGCGCGGAGGGTCTTCTCCTCGGCCCCGGCCTCATGGCGCACGTTCGAGGCCCCCGTTTCGGGCGGGCCCCAGGGCGCACGCCAGGGCTCGATGACCGTGTTCCTGGCTGGACCGGCCACGACCCCCGCCGAGGACAGGCTGCTGGCCGACATCTCGGGCCGCGTCTTCCGGATGTCGTCCTACGGCCAGCCCGCGCTGGTGAAACTCCTCAACAACGCTCTCGCCACGTACAACCTGGCCGCCACCGCCCGGATGCTCAATCTGGCGGTGGAGCACGGAGTACACGCCAGGGACCTGTTCGAGGTGATCGGCGCATCGACCGGGCGGAGCTGGACCAGCGACAACTTCAGGGATGTCCAGTACGACCTGCTGCTCGAGGACCTGGGACTGCTCCGCGGCGAACTCGGCTCGCTGCCCGGCGCGGACCTCGACGACGAAGTCGAACGGGCGATTCTCCAGGCCCGCGCGCTGTTGGGCCCTGATCCCGCAAGGAGCCAGGCTTGAAACGGAGCTCGCCCGACAGGGGCGTTTTCGCGGCAAGGAGACTCAGATGAAGACGTACAAGGTCGGGTACTTCGTCGGCAGCCTTTCTTCGACGTCGATCAACCGCCTGCTCGCCAGGGCGCTGGTGCGCCTGGCGCCGCCCGAACTGGTGCTGGGTGAGATCGCGATCAAGGATCTGCCGCTCTACAGCCCCGACTACGACGCCGACTATCCGCCTGTGGCGCGCGCTTTCAAGCAGGCGATCGCCGACGTCGACGCGGTTCTTTTCGTGACTCCCGAGTACAACCGCTCGATCCCGGGTGGCCTGAAGAACGCCATCGACTGGGCCAGCCGGCCCTGGGGCAAGAACTCCTTCGCGCGCAAGCCCTCGGGCGTGATCGGCACCTCGCCGGGCGCCATCGGCACCGCGGTGGCGCAGCAGGGCCTGCGCGGCGTGTTGTGTTACTGCAACTCGCCGCTGATGAACACGGTCGAGGCCTATGTCCAGTTCAAGCCCGGACTGATCACGGCGGACGGCGACGTCACGGATGCGAGCACGGCCGAGTTCCTGCGCAACTACATGGCGGAGCTGCACGCCTTCATCGTGCGCGTGCTGACCGTGTTGCCGCGCAACGCCTGAGCCTGGCGCCTCGCCGCCGCGCGGCACTGGGCATAGCATGGGGCCGTGCCGCGCGCGCTGCCCGCCGTCGTCGCCGTGCTGGCCTCGGCCGGGCTGTCGGTCGCCGCGCCGCCCGCGGAGTCGCCGATGACCGTCGCGTTGAAGGCCGAGACCGCCGCGTTCCCGGGAGTGCTCGGCCTGTACGCGCGCGACCTGCGCAGCGGCGAAGAGATCGTGATCGACGCCGACCGCCGCTTTCCGACCGCATCGGTGATCAAGGTCGCGGTGATGGTCGAGGCGTTCCACGCCTTCGAGGAGGGCCGGCTCGCGCGCGACCATCGCTTCGTGCTGAAGAAGGAAGACCAGGTCGGCGGCTCCGGCGTGCTCCACGCGATGGAGCCGGGGCACGCGCTGACGGCGCTGGAGACGGTGCGGCTGATGATGGCGCTGTCCGACAACACCGCCACCAACCTGTTGATCGACCGGCTGGGTGTCAAGGCGATCGATGCCCGGCTCGCGGGCGCGTACGGCCTGAAGGACACGCTGCTGTTCCGCGGCTCGTTCCGCGGCGGCCGCGCCGAGACCCACCCCGAGCTGGAGCAGGAGTACGGCCTGGGCATGACCACCCCGCGCGAGATCGCGGGCCTCGTCGCCCGGGTCGCGGAGGGGCAGGTGGTGTCGAAGGCGGCCAGTGCGGAGATGGTCGCGATCCTGCGCGGCTGCCAGGACCGCAACACGATCGGGCGCCGGCTGCCGGCCGGCGCGCTCGTCGCCAACAAGACGGGCACCGACGAGGAGAAGCTGGAAGAGGGCGGGGTGCGCGGCCACGTCCGTGGCGACGTCGCCTATGTCGAGATGCCGGAGGGCGCACGCTACGTGCTGGCGATCCTGACCCGCCGCGTGCGCGACGAGCGCTGGACTGCCGACCACGTTTCGCTGACGACGGGCGCGGACCTCGCGTCGCGGGTCCACGCCCACTTCACGCGCCCGCGCTGAGGCGCGTCCCCAGGGAGGACCTGATGAGCCTCGAGCAGCGGCGCTTCGGCGCGACGGACCTGCAGGTGTCCGCGATCGGCTTCGGCACCTGGGCGCTGGGCGGCTCGGCCAGCTCGGGCGGCGTTGCCTACGGCTGGGGCGACACCGACGAGGCGGAGTCGCTGCGGGCGCTCGCCCGGGCCCGCGAGCTGGGCATCAACTTCTTCGACACCGCAGACGTCTACGGCTTCGGCATCGCCGAGGAGCGGATCGGCCAGGCCTTCGGCGACCGCGACGACGTGGTGATCGCGACCAAGGCCGGCCAGGTGCCAGGCGCCGACGGCAAGCTGGTGGGCGATTACTCCGCCGCCCACGTCGTGAGCGCGTGCGAGGCGAGCCTGCGCCGGCTGCGCCGCAGCCGGATCGACTTCTTCCAGCTCCACACCGCGAAGATCGCGCACCTCGAGGCCGGCGGCTGCCTGGAGGCGGTGGAGCGCCTGCAGGCACAGGGCAAGATCCGCTACTGGGGCGTCTCGCTCAACACCTTCGAGCCCGTGCGCGAGGCCGAGTGGCTGATCGAACGCCAGCTCGGCCACGGCTTCCAGCTGGTGCTGAACCTGCTCAACCGCCGTGCGTTGCCGCTGCTGGCACGGATGGCGGCGGGCGGCTACGGCGTGATCGCCCGCGTGCCGCTGCAGTTCGGCCTGCTCGGCGGGCGACTGACCCGCGACACGCGCTTCCCGGCGGACGACCACCGCAGCGTGCGGCTTTCGCCCGACGTGCTCGCGGAGGCGCTCGACGTGCTGGAGCGCGACGTGTTCCCGCTGGCGGCCGCGCGCGGCCTGACGGCCGACGCGATGGCGATCGGCTTCGCCGCCCACTTCGCGGAAGTGGCGACGGTGATCCCGGGCATCCGCACCGTGGCGCACGCCGAGCGCAACGCGTCGGCCCCGACCCGCCTGCCGCCGGACCTCCAGCAGCGCCTGCTGGACCTGGGCCCGGTGCTGACCGCCCTGTTCGAGAGCCTCGAGCGGCGAGGCTGAGGGGAGTCAGTTCGCGCGGGAGGGGCCGAGGCCGAGGGCGCCGGGGGTGACGCCGAGCAGCGCCAGGCCGCGTTCCCAGCAGCCGTCGACCGTCGGCGAGAAGGCCAGCGACTCCTCGTAGGGCGCGACCAGCCACGCGCCCTCCTCCATCTCGCGCTCGAGCTGGCCCGGGCCCCAGCCCGCGTAGCCGTGGACCAGCAGGCCGCGCGGTCCGCGGGTCGGCGGCTCGCGGAAGACCTGGGGCAGGATCGCGGGCGTCGTCGACAACCGCAGGCCGAACTCCAGCTCCTGGAACTCGACGGAGACGCCCTCGACGGCGCCGTGGAACAGCACGAGCAGGCCGTCCGTCGTGACCGGGCCGCCGACGTGGAGCGGGGTCAGCGGGTGGATCACCTTCGCGAACGGCTCGGCCAGCAACTCGACCGCGCGCCGCTCCAGCACCCGGTTCAAGACCCAGCCGACGGCGCCCTCGTTCGTGTGGCGACCCATCAACACGACGCTGCGCTCGAAGTTGGGGTCGCGCAGCATCGGCGCGGCGATCAACAGGTACGGAGCGCGGAGGTCTTCCACGCCTCAAGCCTAGCACCGCCGTCATGTCGGGTTCCGACGCCGGGCGGAGCCCGTCGCCGGTCCCATGGGGGCTCCCGCCGCGAACGGACGCGGCTCCGCCCCCAAACCCCGGGGGGCTCCCCCTTTTCGCCTGGCCCCGAGGTCGCGCGTTCAACCGGCGGACAGCAGCCGTGGTCCAACCCCTCGGCGCGGGTGCGGTTGACCGTGCTTTCCGGCGGGCGCTACTCTCGGCGCCAAGTCTCATTGGGGAAGGAGTGCAGATGAACCGGAGTCTCCGGTTGTGGGCTCTCACGCTGTCGGTCACGGCCGTGGCGTCGGGTGCGGCGGCGCAGCCGATCCAGAACCTGGTCCTGCGTAACTCGTTCAACCCGATCGGCGCCGGCGCCCGTGGCCTCGGCATGGGCGGCGCCTTCATCGCCGTGGCCGACGACGGCACCGCGTCCTCGTTCAACCCGGCCGGCCTCGCCCAACTGCGGCGGACCGAGTTCGCCGTCGTCGGTTTCCGCCACGAGGTGTTCTCGGACGTGCTGTTCCCGCGCGACGGCCGCACGGACTCCTCGACCTCGACCAACGGCGCGCTCGACTTCGTGGGCCTGTCCGTGCCGTTCGACGTCGGCGGCCGCAAGATGACGGTGCAGCTCTCCTACCAGCGCTCGGTCGACCTGTTCGGCGAGGGCGCCGTCCGCCTGCAGGACCTGGTCCCCGCCAGTGACGTGCTGGGAGCCGAGCTGGCCGCGACGCGCACCGCGCTGTCGCGCATCCCGGGCCTGCGCACGACGCTTGGCGCCAACACCCCGATCTCGATCTCGAGCGCGTCCGACGAACGCTCCCCGATCTCCCAATCGGGCGCTTTTCACACGGGCGGTGCGTCGGTCGCGTTGCAGGCGACCCAGCGCCTCGCGCTCGGCGCCACGTTCAACTACTGGAAGGCGCAGTGGACCGCCTCGGGCACCAAGCGCATCGACGTCGTGATCCCGGGCGCGCTCGGCAACGGCCTCTCGCTCCCGCTCTACTCCGAGAGTTCGACGTTCGAGCAGAACCACGACATGACCGCGTTCTCGGTCAACGCCGGCTTCCTGTTGCGCTACCCGAAGCTGAGCATCGGCGGCGTGATGCGGCTGCCGTTCGGCGGCGACTACGAACTCGAGGAGACGGTCGACGAGCGGCTTGCCGTGCTGGCCGCGCTGGTGACCACGGGCTCGCTCGCCAACCCGACCCAGATGGTGACGCTGCCCGCGACCACCGAGGCGACGGCTTTCGCGAGCCAGATGCGCTGGCCGCGCAGCGGCGGGCTCGGCATCGCGCTGCGGCCTTTCGCGGGGATGACGCTGGCGGCGGACTACACCCGCGCCCATTGGTCGCGGGCGGTGATCGAGGACGTGCCCTCGGGCGCGCTGTTCACGCCGGATGCGGCGACCGATGCCTCCGGCGAAGAGGGCGAGGTCACCTACTCCGACCGCAGCTTCTTCGATCTCGCCGCAGCGGCCCAGACCGGCACCCGTGACACCTCGGCGTGGCGCGCCGGCGGCGAGTACCTGGTCTCGCTGCCGTGGCTGGTCGTGCCGCTCCGCGGCGGCTACCACGAGGACGAATCGCCGATCGGCCAGCTCGACGGCGGCACCCGCAAGATCCAGGGCTGGACCGTCGGCACCGGCCTGAATTTCGCGCACATCGTCTTCGACGTGGCGTTCGAGCGCCGCACCAGCGACGGGCCCGTCACGCTGTCGCTCGGCCGTGGCTCCGTCTCGTCCAACGCCGAGGCCCCGGTCGAGAGCGTGCGCGACGACCGCCTGGTCGCGTCCGTGATCTACCGCTTCGGCGGCGAGGACGACCCGATCAAGAACTTCCTGCGCGCATTGTTCGTCGGGCCGAAGGACGAAGCCGACGAAGGGGAGAACTAGCCTGCGCCTGCGCCGCGTCCTGCCGCTGCTGCTGCTGGCCGTCCTGGCCGCGCCGCTGGCGGGCGCCCAGGAGTGGTTCGACGCCTACGAGCGCGGGGTCAAGGCGCTGGCCGACGGCCGCGCCGACAAGGCGGCCGACCTGCTGGAGAAGGCCGTCCGCAGGCGTGCCGAGCCCGGCGAGAACCTGCTCACCTACGGCACCAACCGCCTCGCCCGCTACGAGCCCTACCTGAAGCTGGCCGAGGCCTACCTGGCGTTGGGGCGCACCGACGACGCGCGCCAGATGCTGGAACGCTCGGCCCAGCGCGGGCGCGAGCGGGCCGACGAGCGCGCGCGGCTCTCCGCCATCGTCGACCAGGCCCTGGCGCGGGCCCGCGCCGCCAGCGCCCCGGCGCCCGCAGCGCCGCCGACCACCGTCGTGGCCGCGCCGGCGCCGACGCCGGCTCCCGTCGCGGCCACGCCGCCA
>JAMPXO010000222.1 GCA_023701125.1 Vicinamibacteria bacterium
CCCCCCCCCCCCCCCCGGGACCGGCGCCGGGCTCTGCCCGGCGCTGGAACCCAATGGGCGATGGGCGAAGTGACGGCAGGCGGCGGCGTGGGCCGCCCGCAGCGGCTCGCCGCCGACCGCGTCGATCGACAGCGCGCGGAAGTACTCGTCGCGGCGGGCGACCCGTTCCAGCCGCAGCGGGAAGGGGCGCAACTCGCCGGCCAGCGCGCGCGCGCGGAGGACCAGGTCGGCCTCGTCGCCCGCCAGCCCGGCCACCAGCGTCACGTGGGGCACGAAGGTGGGCCCGCCGAAGCGGGTCGCGAGACGCGCGATCACGCCCGCCAGCCGTTCGCGGAGCGGGTCCTGCGGCTGGAGCCACAAAGACACGCCGCGCGCCCGACCGCGCGCGTGATCCGGGTCCTCGCGGGCGCTCACCCCTGTTTCGGCACTGGCGGCGGCGCGCTGGTCTTCAGGTGCTTGTCGAGGAACTCCAGCATCTTGCCGTAGCCGTCGATCTGATTCTTCTTCTTGCTGAAGCCGTGGCCTTCGTCGGGGAACACGACGTACTCGACGGGCACGCCCTTCTGCTTCAGCGCCGCCACGATCTCGTCGGACTCGACCTGCAGCACGCGCGGGTCGTTCGCGCCCTGCAGCACGATCAACGGCTTCGTGATCTTGTCGGCGTGGAACACCGGCGAGATCGCGCGCAGGTTCTCCGCGTCCTTCGCGGGGTCGCCCAGCTCCTGGTACAGCGACTTGCGGGCCGCCTCCCACCACGCCGGGATCGAGCTGAGCGTGCGCACCCAGTTGCTGACGCCGAAGATGTCGACGCCGGCCTGGAACTCCTCGGGCGCGAAGGCCAGCGCCGCCAGCACCATGTAGCCGCCGTAGCTGCCGCCGGCGATCGCGATCCGGTCCTTGTCGACGTAGGGCAGCGACTGCAGGAACTTCTTGCCGTCGATGCAGTCCCACAGCGGCTCGCGACCGTGCTTGCCGTCGTCGGCGGTGAAGAACGTGCGGCCGTAGCCGGAGCTGCCGCGGTTGTTGATGCCGAGGATCACGTAGCCGTGGTTGGCGAGGAACTGCAGGATCGCCGAGTAGCCGGCCCGGGTCTGGCCGCCGGGCCCGCCGTGGACCCAGACGATCGCCGGCGCCTTCTTCGTCGCCGAGGCATCGAGCGGCTTGTAGAAGATCGACGGGATCTCCACGCCGTCGCGGGCGGTGAAACGCACGACGCTGGTGTCGACCAGATCGGTAGGGTCGATCTGCGGGTTCATCGCGTTCGTCAGCCGGCGCGGCTCCCCCGCGGGCAGGTCCAGCACGTAGAGGTCGGAGGGCGAGCGGTCGCCGTTCAGGTAGAAGGCCAGCTTCTTTTCGCTGCGCGAGAAGAACAGCGCCGTGACGTCGCCGCCCGGCAGCTTCGGCAGCGGCATTTCGCGGCCCGTCTTGTGGTCGTAGAGCTTGATCCGGGTGCGCCCGTCGGCGTTGATCCAGGTGGCGCGGTAGGTGCCGCCGTGGGAGATCGCCGCGCCCATCACGTCCCACGCCGGGCTCTCCACGTCCTCGTGCTTGCCGCTCCGGAGGTGGTAGCGCCGCAGCCGCTTGAACTCGCCGCCGTCGTTGGTGCGGTAGTAGAGCCACTCGCCGAGGGGGTCGAACTCCTCCGGTTCGTACTCGACCTGGCCCTGGTGCGGCGACAGGTGCTTGCGCTCGCCCGTCTTCGTGTCGACCAGGTACAGGTCGCTCTCGGCCGTCATCCCCGGCTTCTCGGTCGCCACATAGCGGCCGTCGCCCGAGATGGCACCCGGCTGGTCGCCCGCCTCGTTCTTGTAGAGCAGCGTGCGGGCGTAGGTCGTCGCGTCGTAGCGGTAGAGGTCGAAGTAGCGCGGATCGCGCTCGTTGGTCGCCACGAAGAAGGCGTCGCCCGCGTGGCTCCAGCCCGAGAACTGGGCCTTCAGCTTTTCGCCCGGGGTCAAGTCCTTCTCGCTGCCGTCCTGCTCGCGCACGTAGAGGTGGTTGAGCTCGTCGCCGCCCTTGTCGCGGGTGAACAGGAAACGCTCGCCCCCCGCGCCCCCCGCTGGCGGGAAGAACGACACCGCGTAGGTGCTGTCGGGCGAGGTGGTGATCGCGGTCGGCGCGCCGCCGGCCGTCGGCACCTGCCACACGTTGGGCACGCCGGAGGCGTTGGAGGAGAACAGGATGCGGCTCTCGTCGGCGGAGAACGAGGCGCCCTGGAAGGCCGTCGTGGCCATGAACTGCTCGATCGAGTAGCGCTGCTTCGGGCGCTCCTCGGCGTGCAGCGGCAGGCCCGCGACCAGCAAGGCGCACAACGACAGGGCGGGACGGCGCAGGACCATGTTCACGCGATTGACCTCCGTGGGCGGTGCTCGCGGCCATCGTACACCGCGGTCCGCGCGTCCCCGGGAGACCATGACGCACGCGCGTCCGGCCGCTAGGATGCCGGTCGTGAAGGACTCGCTGCGTCGGCTGGAGCGGGACGTGATCGCCTGCGAGCGCTGCCCGCGGCTGCGTCGCTGGTGCCTGGAGGTCGCCCGCGAGAAGGTCAAGCGCTTCGCCGCTGACGACTACTGGGGCCGGCCCGTGGCGGGCTTCGGCGATCCCGCGGCGCAGCTGTGGATCGTCGGCCTGGCCCCCGCGGCCCACGGCGCCAACCGCACCGGCCGCGTGTTCACGGGCGACCGCTCCGGCGACTTCCTATTCGCGGCGCTGCACCGCGCCGGCTTCGCCAGCCAGCCGACCTCGATTCACGCTCGCGACGGCCTGGCGCTGACGGACACCTGGGTTTCCGCTTCCGTGCGCTGCGCGCCGCCGGCCAACAAGCCGGAGCCGCGGGAGATCGCGGCCTGCCGCGAGTACCTGCTGCGCGAGTGGGCGCTCTTGCGTCCTCGGCTGCGGGTCGTGCTGGCCCTCGGCCGCATCGGCCAGGACGCGTTCACCGACGCGCTACACGGCGCGGGCGAGATCGGCAGGCGGCGGCTGCCGTTCGGCCACGGCCTGGTCCACGACCTCGGCGGCGGCCGCGCGTTGATCGGGTCCTATCACCCGTCGCAGCAGAACACCTTCACCGGCCGGCTGACCCCGGCCTCGTTCGACGCGGTGTTCGCCACGGTGCGCTCGAAGCTAGCCGGCTAGTGCGGGCTGTCGCGACGGTAGAATCGCGCGCTTCAGCTCGACACCAGGGCCGCTGCCGAAAGGGAGACCCATGCCATCTCGCAGGTTGTTCGGAGCTGCCCTCGGGCTGCTCGCCGCGGCCTCGCTCGGACGGGGCCATGAAGGTGTCGCAGCCGCGACGGACGACCCGTGGCGCGGCCTCGAACGGCACGAGATCCAGCTCGATCAGAAGCTGCTGGTCGTCAAGGGATCGAAGGGCGTGATCGGCTGCCCGTACCTGGACGTCGGCATGTTCGAGCGGCTCGGCGAAGCGTTCGCCGTCATCCCGGCCGCGGACACCGCCGGCATGCTCGACTCGAAAGTCGCGGCCGTGACGTCGAAGGCCAGGGCCCTGGGCATCGAGGTCGGCATGCCCGGTCGCGAAGCGCTCGACAAGATCCGCTAGGAATTCAAGGAGGGCCTGATGAAGCACGCTCGTGCCGTGACCGTCGTGGGCGTCGTCCTGCTCTCGGTGCTGCTCGCCAGCGCGGGCCCCGCGTTCGCCCAGGCGGACACGGCGCTGGCTCGCCAGGTCCATGCCGACGTCGGGAGGCAGCTCGCGAGCTTCGACAAGGTCTCGTTCGAGGCCACGCGCCCCGACGTGGAGTACCGCAGCGAGGTCAAGGCCTGGGCGGACGCCTCGGGCGTGCGCAAGCTCGAGGTCACCGACCGCGACGACTCCGGCGACGTCGTCACCGAGTACTACTACGCGGGCGGCGCGCTGGTCTTCGTGTACCAGGCGATCAAGGGGTTCGACGACGCCGGCAAGCAGGTGACGCGCGGCGAGGAGCGCCAGTACTTCCGCGACGACAAGATGTTCAAGTGGCTGAGCGGCAAGGAGGCGGCGGCGAACGCGCCGGCCGATCCGGCCTTCGCGGAGGAGGGCAGCACCCGGCTCGCCGCGTCGGCCTTCTACGTGAAGGCGGCCCGCGAGGCGTACGCCCGCAAGGCACCCGCGGCAACGGCGAAGCCGGCGCCGGGAGCGCCTCCGACGGGCCGCTTCGAGCGCCAGCGCAAGGAGGACGGGATCGTCGCGCACTTCA
>JAMPXO010000096.1 GCA_023701125.1 Vicinamibacteria bacterium
CTCCTCGGCCAGCTTCAGCGTCGCCGCCAGCAGCTCGCGCTCGGTCGCCGACAGCGGCGGCTGGGTCGCGCTCTCGACCGAGGCCACGACCCACTCCGCATGCAGCCCCATCGCCATCCGACCCGCCGCCCGCACCAGGCGGTCGCTCTCCGGGTTGGGCCGCACGCAGACCAGGATCCGCTCCGCGACGGGCCAGGTCTGGGCGATCGCGTGGTCCTCGCGATACGAGCGCACGTCGCGGTCGACGTGCTGCGCCGTGCGGCGCAGCGCCAGCTCGCGCAGGGCCAGCAGGTTGCCGCGGCGGAAGAAGCGGTGGACCGCGCGCGCCGCCTGGTCCGGCACGTAGACCTTGCCCTCGGCCAGCCGCTTCTCCAGCTCCTCGGCCGGCAGGTCGACGAACTCGACCTCGTCGGCTTCGTCGAGCAGGCGATCCGGCACGGTCTCGTGCTGGACGACGCCGGTGACCTGGCCGACCAGGTCGTTGAGGCTCTCGAGGTGCTGGACGTTGAGCGTGGTGTCGACGTCGAGGCCCGCCTCGAGCAGCTCCTGCACGTCCTGCCAGCGCTTGGCATGGCGCGCGCCGGGCGCGTTGGTATGGGCCAGCTCGTCGAGCAGCAGCAACCCCGGCCGCCGCGCCAGCGCGGCGTCGAGGTCGAACTCGGCGAGGCGCACGCCGCGGTAGTCGAGCTCGCGCGGCGGCAGCCGCGGCAAGCCCTCGGCGAGGCGCACCGTCTCGGCCCGGCCGTGGGTCTCGACCCAGCCGACGACGACGTCCGTGCCCTCGGCGAGGCGGGCGCGGGCCGTCTCCAGCATCGCGTAGGTCTTGCCGACGCCAGGCGAGGCGCCGAAGAACACCTTGAGGCGGCCGCGCCGGTTGCGACTCTCCTCCGCCTGGACCCGCCGCAGCAACGCGTCGGGGTCCGGCCGCGTGTCGGTCATCGCTCTGCCGAGAGCCTACTCCCGGCCGTGGCCCGCGAGCGCGCGCCGAGCGCCGCGTCGAGGGCGAGGTTCAGCTTCAGCACATTGACCCGCGGCTCGCCGAGGAATCCGAACGTCCGCGGCTCGACTGCGCGCACGACCAGCGCCTGCACGACGGTGGACGGCACCCCGCGGGCGGCGGCGACGCGCGGCACCTGCCACGCGGCGGCCTCCGGGCGGACGTGCGGGTCGAGGCCGCTGGCCGACGCCAACAGCAGCTCCGCGGGCACCGGACCCGGCGCCTGCGGGTTCGCCGCCACGAGCCGCGCCTGGTCCGCGGCGATCCGCTCGCGCAGCTTCGCCGAAGTGGGTCCGAGGTTGGAGCCACCGGAGGCGGTCGCGTCGTAACCCGCGCCGGCTGCGGAGGGCCGACCGTGGAAGTACTCGGGTCGCGTGAAACGCTGGCCGATCAGCTCCGAGCCCACCACGCGGCCGGCGACGTCGATCACGCTGCCCGCGGCGCGCCAGGGGAAGAGCGCCTGGCACAGCGCGGTCACCGCCAGCGGATACGCGAGCCCGGTCAGGGCCAGGGTCACGACCGTCATCCGCGCGGCGACCTTCAGCTCGCTCGCGATCATCGCGGTCTCCTTCACGCCAGGCCGAGCTGGACGAGCGCCAGGTCGATCAGCTTGATGCCGACGAACGGCGTGACCAGGCCACCCAGGCCGTACACGAGCAGCGCGCGGCGCAACAGCGCCTCGGCGCCCAGCGGGCGGTACTCGACCCCGCGCAACGCCAGCGGGATCAGCGCCACGATCACCAGCGCGTTGAAGATCACCGCCGACAGGATCGCGCTCTGCGCCGAGTGCAGGCCCATCACGTCGAGCGGCGCGATCTCGGGGTAGACGGCGACGAACAGCGCCGGCAGGATCGCGAAGTACTTGGCGACGTCGTTGGCGATCGAGAACGTGGTCAGGCAGCCGCGGGTCATCAGCAGCTGCTTGCCGACCTCGATCACCTCCAGCAGCTTGGTCGGGTTGGAGTCGAGGTCGACCATGTTGCCGGCCTCCTTCGCCGCGGCGGTGCCGGTGTTCATCGCGATCGCCACGTCGGCCTGGGCCAGCGCCGGCGCGTCGTTGGTGCCGTCGCCGGTCATCGCCACCAGCTTGCCCCTGGCCTGCTCGGCGCGGATCAGCGCCAGCTTCATCTCCGGCGTGGCCTCGGCCAGGAAGTCGTCGACGCCGGCCTCGGCGGCGATCGCGGCGGCGGTCAGCGGGTTGTCGCCGGTGATCATCACCGTGCGCAGGCCCATCGCCCGCAGCCGCGCGAAACGCTCGCGCAGGCCGCCCTTGACGACGTCCTTGAGGTGGACGACGCCCAGCACCCGCGCGCCGTCGGAAACGGCGAGCGGGGTGCCACCCGACATCGCGATCTGCGCCGCCTGCTGCTCCACCTCGGGCGGCACCCGCCCGCCGAGCGCGCTCACGTGGCGGAACACGGCCTCGGCCGCGCCTTTGCGGACGACACGAGTGCCGATGTCACAGCCGCTCATCCGCGTCTGCGCCGAGAACGGCACGAACTGCGCGTCGATGCCGGCAAGGTCGCGGCCGCGCAGGCCGTGGCGCTCCTTGGCGAGCACGACGATCGAGCGGCCCTCGGGCGTCTCGTCCGCCAGCGAGGCCAGTTGCGCCGCGTCGGCCAGTTGCTCGGCCGTGACGCCGGGCGCGGGCACGAACGCACTGGCCATGCGGCTGCCGAGGGTGATGGTGCCGGTCTTGTCGAGCAGGATGGTGTCGACGTCCCCTGCGGCCTCCACCGCGCGGCCGCTGGTCGGCACCACGTTGTGGCGGATCAGCCGGTCCATGCCGGCGATGCCGATCGCCGACAGCAGGGCGCCGATCGTGGTCGGGATCAGACACACGAGCAGCGCGACCACGACGGTCGTCGACAGCGCGACGCCCGAGTAGCGGCCGAACGGGACCAGCGTCACGCAGGCGACCAGGAACACGATCGTCATCCCGGCGAGCAGCACGGACAGCGCGATCTCGTTGGGCGTCTTCTGCCGCGAGGCGCCCTCGACCAGGCCGATCATGCGGTCGAGGAACGACTCGCCCGGGTTGGCGCCGATGCGGATCACGATGCGGTCGGAGAGCACGCGGGTGCCGCCGGTGACCGCGGAACGATCGCCGCCGCTCTCGCGGATCACGGGGGCCGACTCGCCGGTGACGGCGGATTCGTCGACCGAGGCGATGCCTTCGACGACTTCGCCGTCGCCCGGGATCACGTCGCCGGCCTCGGCCACGACGAGATCGCCCTTGCGAAGAGTCGACGCGCTGACCCGCTGCTCCCGACCGTCCACGAGCCGACGCGCCTGGGTCTCCTGGCGCAGGCCGCGCAGCGCTGCCGCCTGCGCCTTGCCGCGGCCTTCGGCCAGCGCCTCGGCGAAGTTGGCGAACAGGACGGTGAACCACAGCCAGAGGGTGACGTGACCGCTGAAGCCCGCCGCGGGCGCGGCGGTCAGCAGCAGCTCGCGGACCCACAGCAGCGTCGTCAGCGCGCTGCCCACCAGCACCACGAACATCACGGGGTTGCGCACCATCGTCCGCGGGTCGAGCTTGCGGAAGCTGTCGATCAGCGCAGCCTGGAGCAGGGCCTGGTCCCACGACGAGACCTGGCGCATCAGAACACCTGACCGGCGCCGACCAGGAAGTGCTCCACGATCGGCCCCAGGCTCAGCACGGGGAAGAAGGTCAGGGCGCCCACGATCACGATCACGCCCAACAGCAGCACGACGAACAGCGCGCCGTCCGTCGGCAGCGTGCCGGGCCCGGGCGGCGCGGCCTTCTTGGCGGCGAACGAGCCGGCCAGCGCCAGCACGGGCACGATCATCAGAAAGCGGCCGGCCAGCATCGCGAGGGCGAGCGTCAGGTTGTACCAGGGCGTGTTGGCGTCGAGGCCGGCGAAGGCCGAGCCGTTGTTGCCCGCCGCGCTCGTGTAGGCGTAGAGGATCTCGCCGAGGCCGTGGGGCCCCGCGTTGTTGAGCGACGCGAGGCCGTGCGGCGCGACCGCCGACCACGCGGCCGGGACCAGGATCGCGAGCGGGACGACCAGCGTGTAGAGCATCGCCAGCTTGACGTCGCGGGCCTCGATCTTCTTGCCGAGGTACTCGGGCGTGCGGCCGACCATCAGGCCGGCGATGAACACCGCCAGCACGACCATCACCAGCATCCCGTAGAGGCCGGCGCCGACGCCGCCGAAGATCACCTCGCCGAGCTGGATGTTCGCCAGCAGCGCCAGGCCGCCGAGCGGGCTGAAGCTGTCGTGCATCGCATTGACGGCGCCGCACGAGGCGTCGGTGGTGACCACCGCGTAGAGTGCCGAGCCCGCCACGCCGAAGCGGGTCTCCTTGCCCTCGAGGTGGCCCGCCCCCGGCGCGGCCCCCGCGACGCGCGCCAGCGGGTGGTCGTGGGCCTCCGCTCCGTACGCGACCGTGAGGCCGGCGAAGAACAGCACGCTCATCGCGGCGAACAGCGCCCAGCCCTGGCGCGGGCTCTTCGCCATCCGCCCGAACGTGAACGTGAGCGCCGCCGGGATCGCGAAGATCAGCAGCATCGAGAGCAGGTTGGTCAGCGGGTCGGGGTTCTCGAACGGGTGCGCCGCGTTGGCGTTGAAGAAGCCGCCGCCGTTGGTGCCGAGCTGCTTGATCGCCTCCTGCGAGGCGGCCGGGCCCATCGCCAGCACCTGCGTCTCGCCCTCCAGCGTCGTCAGCTGCAGCGACGGCGAGAAGTTCTGGATCACTCCCCGCGAGGCGAAGGCGAGCGCGACGACCAGGCTGATCGGCAGCAGCACGTAGACCGTGGCCCGCGTCAGGTCGAGCCAGAAGTTGCCGATCGTGGCGGGGCCGGCGCCACTCGCCGGGCGGGTCAGGCCGCGGGCGAGGGCCATCGCGACGGCGAGCCCCGCTGCGGCCGAGACGAAGTTCTGCCAGGCGAGACCGGCCATCTGGGTCAGGTACGACATCGTGGTCTCGCCCGCGTAGCCCTGCCAGTTGGTGTTGGTCGTGAAGCTGACCGCCGTATCGAAGGCGGAGAGGGCCTCGACGGCGCCGAGGCTCTGGGGGTTGAGCGGCAGCAGGTGCTGCACGCGCTGCATCACGAAGGTGACGAGCAGGCTCAGCCCGCTGAAGCCGAGCAGCGCGGTGGCGTAGCGCGGCCACGACTGCTCGGCCGGATCGACCCCGGCCAGCCGGAGGACGAGCCGCTCGAGGAACCCGAGCGGGCGCAGCAGAACGTGACGTTCGCCCTCCATCACCCGCTGCAGGAAGCCGCCGAGCGGTGGCGTCAGCGCCATGATCACGGCGAAGAAGACGAGGGCCTGGATCCAGCCGAGGACGGTCATCGCGGCCTGCTCAGTACTTCTCGGGGCGCAGCAGCGCGTCCAGCAGGTAGCCGAAGAGCAGCAGCGCCAGCAGCAGGCCGATCGCGTGGTCCGGGTTCATGGTCAGGGTCCGACCTCCACCCGCAATCTCGGGCGGGCGGAATCAGGACGGGGACAAGACGCGCCGGGACGACCTCAAGAGAGCGTCAAGATTCGCTTCGCGGCCCGAGACGGTCGCGCGGTTCGCGGGCCGCCTAGCGCTGCTTGCCCAGGGCCTTGAGGATGGCGTCGCCGAAGTAGGAGACGACCAGCCGGCTCCAGGCCTGCGAGCGGCGGGTCGCGGTCAGGAACTCGTCGAGCGCCGCCTTCAGCGCCGGGGTGTCCTTCGTCACGCCCCAGCACGCGCTGCCCGGTTCGCCGAGCACGGCCCCCGCCTGCAGTTTCGGGTGCTTCTGCACCGACAGCCCGAAGTCGGCCAGCGACAGCGGCGTGGCCGTGATCTCGCCCGCGGCCAGCGCGGCGAAGACCGCATCGATCGTCGGGTAGGTCTTCATCGACGCCTCGGCCACACCGGCCTGCACCGCCGCCTGCTTCCACGTCGTGGTGCCGGCCAGCACGCCGACCCTCTCCGCCGCGAGCTGCGCGGGCTGCTCGATCACCCGGTTCGGGGCCAGCGTGACCGCGACGATGTGGGCGGGGAACACTTCTTCGGAGAAGGCGATCCGCTGGCGGCGCTCGGCCGTCGCGATGATGCCGACGATCAGGTCGCCCTTGCCCTGCTCCAGCGCGGGCAGCCGGTCGTTGTAATGGGGCACGACCACCGGCTCCACCTTCAGCTTGTGCAGCCGCGCGAAGCTCTCCAGCAGCTCGCGCTCGAAGCCCGGGCGCGCGGCACCGGGCGCGGGATCGAAGCGCGCCTTCTGCTCGTCGGCAGCGACGATGGCGCGCAACACGCCCGTCTTGCGGATCGCGTCGAGGTCGGCAGCCGCCGCGGACCCCGCGGCGAGCAGCAGGAGCACCGAGGCACGGCAGAGGTTCACTCGCATGACCCGGGAGTCTAGTGCGACCTGCGGCGGCCTGGGGCTCGGTTAGTCTCCGGGCATGGCTCGGAGCTCTCCCGCCGACCCCGACCCCCTGGCCGCGTTCCACCCCGCCGTCGCCGAGTGGTTCCGCGAGAGCTTCGCAGCGCCGACCCGGGCCCAGGCGCTGGCCTGGCCCGAGATCCGCTCCGGGCGCAGCACGCTGGTGTTCGCGCCGACCGGCTCGGGCAAGACGCTGGCCGCGTTCCTGGCGGCGCTCGACCGGCTGATGTTCGCGGCCGAACCGAAAAAGAAGGAGCGCTGCCGGCTCGTCTACGTGTCGCCGCTGAAGGCGCTCGCGGTCGACGTCGAGCGCAACCTGCGGGCGCCGATCGCCGGCATCGCCCGCGTGGCCAGCCGCCGCGGCGACGCCTTCCGCATCCCCGAGGTGGCGATCCGCACCGGCGACACGCCGCAGAACGAGCGCGCTCGCCAGCGCCGCGATCCGCCCGACATCCTGATCACCACCCCCGAGTCGCTGTTCCTGGTGCTGACCTCCGAGGCCCGCCTGCGCCTCGACCGGGTCGAGACGGCGATCGTCGACGAGATCCACGTGCTGGTCGGCACCAAGCGCGGCGCTCACCTGGCGCTGTCGCTGGAGCGGCTGGAGGAACTGCAAGGGGGCCGGGCGCTGCAGCGGATCGGCCTCTCCGCCACCCAGCGCCCGCTCGACACCGTCGCCCGCTATCTCGGCGGTGGCCTGGCGACGGCGAAGACGTGGAAGCCACGCCCGGTGTCGATCGTCGACGCCGGCGCGCGCAAGGCCTTCGACCTCAAGGTCGAGGTGCCGGTCGAGGACATGGCCAAGCTGGGACAAGAGATCCAGCCCGCCGAGATGCCGGAAGGCGACGCCTCCGTCGTCCAGCGCCGGTCGATCTGGCCCGCGGTCCACCCCGTGCTGCTCGAGCGCATCCGCGCCCACCGCTCGACGATCGTGTTCGTCAACTCGCGGCGCCTCGCCGAGCGCCTCGCGGCCGCGCTCAACGAGCTCGCGGGGTGCGACCTGGTCCGCGCCCACCACGGCTCGATCGCCCGCGAGCAGCGCAGCGAGATCGAAGACGCGCTCAAGCGCGGCGTGCTGCCCGCGATCGTCGCCACCTCGTCGCTCGAGCTGGGCATCGACATGGGTGCCGTCGACCTGGTGATCCAGATCGAGACCCCGCCCTCGGTCGCCTCCGGCATGCAGCGGATCGGCCGCGCCAGCCACCAGGTCGAGGCCGTCTCGCGCGGCCTGCTGTTCCCCAAGTTCCGCGGCGACCTGCTGGCCACTGCGGCGATCGTCAAGCGCATGCACGAGGGCGCCGTCGAGGAGACGCGGCTGCCCGAGAACCCGCTCGACGTGCTGGCCCAGCAGATGGCCGCGATCGCCGTCACCGGCGAGCGCAAGGTCGAAGACCTGTTCGCACTGGTCCGGCGCGCCGCGCCGTTCGCGAACCTCCCGCGCAGCGCGTTCGAGGGCACGCTCGACATGCTGGCCGGGCGCTATCCGTCGGACGAGTTCGCCGAGCTGCGCCCGCGGCTGACCTGGGACCGCCTGCGCGGCGTCGTTCGCGCGCGCGAGGGCACGGCCAAGGTCGTCTTCTCGAACGCGGGCACCATCCCCGACCGCGGCCTCTACGGTGTCTTTTTGGCGGATGGAGAAGGAGCGCCCGGCACGGCGCGGCGCACGTCCGGGCGCCGGGTGGGCGAGCTCGACGAGGAGATGGTGTTCGAGAGCCGCGAGGGGGACGTGTTCCTGCTCGGGGCGACCTCGTGGCGGATCGTCGAGATCTCGCGCGACCGGGTGCTGGTCGTGCCCGAGCCGGGGCGCCCGGGGCGGATGCCGTTCTGGAAGGCCGACCGGCCGCCGCGTCCCGTCGAGCTGGGCCGCGCGATCGGCAGCCTGACCCGCGAGCTGCTGGCTGCGCCGAAGCGCGAGGCCCACGCCCGCCTCGTCCGCGACCACGCGCTCGAGCCGCGCGCCGCCGACAACCTGCTCGCCTACCTGCGCGACCAGAAGGCGCAGGGCGTCGTGCCGGACGACCGCACGCTGGTGCTGGAGCGGATGCGCGACGAGCTGGGCGACTGGCGGCTGTGCCTGCTCTCGCCGCTGGGCGGCCGGCTGCACGCGCCGTGGGCGCTGGCGATCGGCGCCAAGCTGCGCCGCGACGGGATCGGCGAAGCCGAGACGCTGTGGACCGACGACGGGATCGTGGTGCGGCTGCCCGACCGCGAACGCCCGCCCGACCTGGCGGCGCTGCTGCCGGAGCCCGAGGAGATCGAGGACCTGGTCGTCGGCGAGCTGTCCAACTCGGCGCTGTTCGCGGCGACCTTCCGCGAGGCCGCCGCGCGCGCGCTGCTGCTGCCGCGGCGCCGGCCCGGCCAGCGCTCACCCTTGTGGATGCAGCGCAAGCGCGCGGCGGATCTGCTGGCCGTCGCGTCCCGCTTCGGCTCGTTCCCGATCGTGCTGGAGGCGTTCCGCGAGTGCCTGAAGGACGTGTTCGACCTGCCCGGCCTGGTCGAGCTGGCCCGTGCCGTGCGCCGGCGCGAGGTGCGGCTGCACACGGTCGACGTCGCCCAGGCCTCGCCGTTCGCCGCCTCACTGCTGTTCGGCTACGTCGGCAACTTCATGTACGAAGGCGACCTGCCGCTCGCCGAGCGCAAGGCGCTGGCGCTCTCGGTCGACGCCGCGCAACTGCGCGAGCTGCTGGGCGAAGGCGAGGCCCGCGAGCTGATCGACCCCCTTTCGCTCGGCGAGCTCGAGGAGGCGCTGCAGGGCACCGGCGGGCACCGCCGCGCGAACGGGCCTGACCGCGTGCACGACCTGCTGCTGCGGCTGGGCGACCTGACCGAGGCCGAGGTCGCCGCGCGGGTCGCCCCGCGCGAGCCGGACCTCGCGCCCGAGGCCGCGGCGCGGACGTGGCTGCGCGCGCTGCGCGACGAAGGCCGGCTGCTGGTGGTGAAGCTCGGCGGCGAGAGCCGCCACGTCGCGGTCGAGGACGCGGGGCGGTTGCGCGACGCGTTCGGGATCGCGCCTCCGCGGGGCCTGCCGCAGGCGTTCCTGGAGCCCGTCACGGGGGCGCTGGACTCGTGGCTGCTGCGCCACGCGCGCAGCCACGGCCCGTTCACCACCGACGAGGTCGCGCGCCGCTACGCGATCGGCGCCGCCCCGGTCGCGGCGGCGCTGCGCAGCCTGGCCGAGCGCGGCAAGCTGCTGGCCGGTGCCTTTCGTCCCGGCGGCACGGGCGACGAGTGGTGCGCCCCCGACGTGCTGGCCGCGCTCAAGCGCAAGTCGCTGGCGCGGCTGCGCAAGCAGGTGGAGCCGGCCGAGCCTTCGGCGCTGGGCAGACTGCTCGTCGACTGGCACGGAGTGGCCGCACCCGATGCGACGACGCGGCGCGCCACTGCCGACTCCCTGATCGACGTGGTCGAGACGCTGCAGGGCGCAGCGATCCCGGCCTCGATCCTCGAGGACGACGTGCTGCCCGCACGGCTGCCCGGCTATCGCCCTGCGCTGCTCGACGAGGTGTGCGCCGCGGGCGAGGTGGTGTGGGCGGGGGTCGCGCCGCTCGGCGACCGCGACGGCCGCGTCGCCTTGTACCTCGCCGACGACCTGCCGCTGTTCCACGCGCTGCATCCCGACGCCCCGCGCTCGGCACGCCACGACGCGTTGCGCGAGGCACTCGCGCAACGCGGCGCGTGCTTCTTCGGCGACCTGCACTCGGCGGTCGGCGGCCTCGCTCAGGACGGGCTGCTCGACCTGTGGGACCTGGTGTGGTCGGGCGAGGTCACCAACGACTCGCCGGCCGCGCTGCGCGCGTTCCTCGCCAGCCACCAGGGCGGCCGCCGCCGCGGCAGCCGCCGGCTGTCTTCCTTCCGCACCCGCCGCACCGCGCTGCCCGCGGCGGTCGGGCGCTGGAGCCTGCTGTCCCCGCCCGTGGCGACTGCGACGGAGCGCCTCGCCGCCCTCGCCGAACAACTGCTCGCGCGCCACGGCGTGCTCACTCGCGACGCGGTCGCCGCGGAGAATGCGGCCGGCGGCTTCGCCACGCTCTACCCCGTGTTGCGCGCGCTGGAGGAAGCGGGCCGCATCCGCCGCGGCTACTTCGTCGCCGGGCTCGGTGGCTCGCAGTTCGCGGACGCCGGCGCGCTGGAGCGGCTGCGGGCGCGGCGCGAGGCCGATCTCGACGCGCCGCAGGCCGTGGTGCTGGCGGCCGCAGACCCGGCCAACCCCTATGGCGCGGCCTTGTCGTGGCCGAAAGAAGGAGGCGCGCGGCTGGCCCGCGACGCCGGCGCTCACGTCGTGGTGGTCGAGGGAGCGCTGGCCGCGTTCGTGCCCCGCGGCGAGCGCGACGTCGTGCTGTTCCTGCCCGAGGCCGAGCCCGCCCGCGGCGCGGCCGCGGCCGCGATCGCGAGGGCCCTCGCCGCGTGGTGCGTCGCCACGGGCCGCGCCAGCCTCGGCTGGGGCGCCAGCAGCGCGCCGCTGGTCCGGGGCCCGCTCGCGCCGTTCCTGGCAAAAGAAGGCTTCGAGCCCAGCGGCCCCGGCTTCCGGGTGCGCAGCGCGCGGGTCGCGCCGGAGTGACGGTGACGCCCGGTGCCTGAAGGCGACACGCTGTGGCGGGCCGCGCGCACGCTGCACGGGGCGCTGGCCGGGCAGCAGGTGACCGGCTTCGCGTCGAGCCTGCCGGAGGTCGCCGCGGTCGCCCGCGGCCTGCGCGTCGCCGGGCGCACGCTGGACGCGGTCGAGGCCCGCGGCAAGCACCTGCTCGTCCGCTTCTCCGGCGGCGTCACGCTGCACACCCACCTCGGCCTGCACGGCGCGTGGCACCTGTACCGGACCGGCTCTCGCTGGCAACGCTCCCCCGCGCGGGCGCGGGCGGTGGTGCGCACCGCGACCGCGGTCGCGGTCTGCTTCGATGCGCCGGTCGTCGAGTGGATCGGCCCGTTGTCCGAGGCCGCCCACCCGAGCCTCGCCTCGCTGGGCCCCGACCTGCTGGCCACCGGCTTCGACGCCGCGGCCGCCGTGCGCGGCCTGCGTGCGCGCGGGGACGACGAGATCGCGGTGGCACTGCTCGACCAGCGCGCGCTCTGCGGGATCGGCAACGTCTACAAGTCCGAGCTGTTGTTCCTGTGCGGCATGTCGCCGTTCCGCCTCGTGCGTGACCTGGACGACGCGACACTCGCACTCCTGGTCGACACCGCCCGCACGCTGCTGCGCCGCAACCTCGGCCCGGGCGCCCGGCGCACGACGGCCGCCGGCCAGCGCAGTGCGCTGTTCGTCTACGGCCGCACCGGCCGCGGCTGCCTGCGCTGTCGCACGAAGATCGAAAGCCGGGCCCAGGGCGAGCAGGCACGGACCACGTACTGGTGCCCGCGCTGCCAATTTGGCGCGGCACTTGCCCCCCGGGCCTAGAATGGAGCCGAGGGAGACGGCCATGACGATCACGGAGCGGGAGCGGCGGCTCGGGCTGCACCTGCCGGTCGAGGTCAGCGGCGTCGACACCGCGGGCGCCGCCTTCGCCGAATCGACCCGCAGCCTCAACATCAGCGCCCGCGGGATCGCCTTCGAGTGCCGCCACCACCTGGCGATCGGCACCCGGGTCGGCCTCGAGATCGCGCTGCCGCCGGCCTTGCGTCCCCACTTCGGCGGCCACGACGTGTATGCGGTGCGGGCCGCCGTGTGCCGCCTGGAAGAGGTCGACGCGCAGGACATCCACCGCGTGGGCGCGCGCTTCCTGGCCGCCACCGAGAGCTGAGACCGGCCGCTCCGGCTACCATTCGCGGAACATGTGCGGCTCCGCGTGCGTTCCTCCTTCTGAGTGTCCACTTCGAGTGCAGGTGTGATCCGCAAGGCCCGGCGTCACGTGCGCGAACACGTCCACTTCCTCGGCGCGCTGGTCTCCCAGCCGCGCTCGACGGGTGCGATCGCGCCCAGCTCGCCGGCTCTCGCCGAGCAGATGGTGGCCGGGCTCGATTTGCCCCACGCCGACGTGGTCGTCGAGTTCGGGCCCGGTACCGGCTCGATCACCCGCGCGATCGAGCGTCACGCCCGTCCTGACGCCACGGTCGCCCTGCTCGAGATCCACGAGGGCTTCGCGGCCCGGCTGCGCGAGGCGTTCCCGCGCTTCCACGTGTTCCACGACTCGGCGGAGCACCTGCGGCAGCACCTGCAGGCGCTGGGCAAGCCGCACGCCGACTGCGTGGTCAGCGGACTGCCCTTCGCGGCCTTTCCGGAAGCGCTGCAGGAGGCGCTGTTGCAGGCGGCCCACGACGGGCTGCGCCCCGGCGGGCGGTTCACGACCTTCACCTACATCCACGCCCGCCACCTGCCACTCGGCCGCCGCTTCTACGAGCGGCTGCGCGGCCGCTTCGGCCAGGTCGAGATCAGCCCCGTGGTGTGGCGCAACCTGCCGCCCGCGGTCGTCTACTCCTGCAGCAGGTAGCCCGGGCTCAGCTCGGGTGCAGGACGTAGGGTCGCTGACGGGCCGCCTCGCGGCTCATCAGGAGCAGGACGCCGAAGCTGGCCCGGTGCGCCTCCGGCTCCGGCCCCTCGGCGAGATACAGCAGGGCGACGCACTCTCGCCAGCGCAGCAACTCGCGACGCACGGCTCGTCGATCGCTGACCTCGGCCGTCAGGTCGGCCAGTTGCAGGACGCGGGCGTAAGCGTTCCGGCGTCGCTCGGTGTCGTCAGCCCGGGTCAGCTTGCCGGCGCGATTCATCTCGTTGGCGATCGAGAGGATGCGGCGATCGTGCCCGAGGGCTGCCCAGCGCTCCTTCGAGAGACCGGCGTGTTGGGTCACGGCAGCGGCTCGCCGCGCCCGATCAGCCGGAACGTGATCTCGCGCAGCCGGGCCCTCAACTCTTCGTCCTGCAGCTCCATCGAGCGGTTGCCCTGGGCCGGGCGGATGTTGATCAGCGACGTGTACTCGATGCACTCCGCCTCGCCGCGCCCCGGGTAGTAGTTGGCCCCCCACAGGTCGGTCTGACGCGAGCCGCCGTCCAGCAGCAACGCCTCGGCGTCCGCGTGCATCTCGCCACCGACGGCGGCCACCCCGCGGTCGACGTCGACCACGTACTTGACCATGTCCTCGAACCACGCCGCGACCAGCGCGGCGAGCCGGTGCGGCGGCAGCGGATCGGCGTCGAGGACGACGATCTCCGGCGCGGCCTCGCTCATGCCCGCAGCAGGGTTGCGCCCCAGTTCATGCCGGCGCCGAAGGCGACCATCAGGATCTGGTCGCCCTTCTCGATCCGGCCCGCGCGGGCGGCTTCGTCCCACAGCAGCGGGATGGTCGCGGCGGTGGTGTTGCCGTAGCGCTCGATGTTGTGGGGGACCTGGTCCTCGCGCAGGCCGAGCTGCTTGGCGCAGTACTCGTTGATGCGCATGTTGGCCTGGTGCATCAGCACCAGCTTGACGTCCTCGGGCTTGACGCCGTTGCGGGTGAGCACCTGCTGCGAGGCCTCGATCATCCGCGTCGTCGCCAGCTTGAACACGTGGCGGCCTTCCATCACCGGCACGTGGTCGCCGCGCTTGAACTGCTCGGGATCGGTGTAGGGGCGGTGGCTGAAGCCGGTGCCGGGCACGTACAGCTTGTCGTAGTCGGTGCCGTCGGTGCGCAGCAACTGGTCGACCACGCCGCGACCCTCGTCGTCGGTGGCGCGGACCACGACCGCCGCGGCGCCGTCGCCGAACAGCGGGATCAGGTGGCGGAAGCGGCTGTTCCACTCGAACTCTTCCGGCGTCACCTTCTCCGACTGGCCGTACATGCAGGCCCACGAGTTGTCCGAGTACGGCATGAAGCCGGTGTGGACCTCGTGGCCGACGATCAGCACGGTCTTCGCCAGGCCCGAGCGCACGTGGACGTCGGCCAGCTGCATCGCGTACAGGAAGCCCGCGCACTGCTGGCGGATGTCGAACGTCGTCAGCGGCTTCATGCCCAGCCGCTTCTGGAGCAGGCCGCCGTTGCCCGGGAAGAAGTGGTCGGGGGTCATGGTGGCCGAGATCAGCAGGTCGACTTCGTCCTTGTCGACCGAGCCGTTCGCCAGCGCCTCGGCCGCGGCCAGCGCGCCGAGGTCGGCGCTGCTGGTGCCCTTCTCCACGTAGTAGCGGGTCTTGACGCCGCTGCGCTCCTGGATCCAGGCGTCGGTCGTGTCCATGACGCGGGCCAGCATGTCGTTGGTGACGCAGATCGGCGGGATCGCCTTCCCGCTGCCGACGATGATCGAACGCGGCATCCTCGTGCCTCCTGTTGGCTCTGGCCCCGGCAGAACGTGCGGCTGCCGATTCTATGCCGGCCCCGCTACCAGGGGTTGAGGGCGAACGTCGCGGCGAACCAGCAGGCGCCGAACGCCACCACCAGAGCCGCCTCGCGCGGGTGCGCGGTCTTGACCCGGTGCCACCCCCACGCCGCCAGCGCCAGCGGCGGCAACAGCGCCGTGAAGACGAGGGCGGCGCCGCCGAAGCCGAGCTGGCCCGCGTGGCGGGCGAGCGGCGCCGCGCCCAGCACGCCGCCGAACAGCAGCAGCAGGTGCAGCACGTAGACGAGCAGCGTCTCGCGGCCGACCGCCGCCAGCAGCCGCGAGCCGCGCCAGCCGCGCAGCACGACCGCGTCGAGGGCGGCGAGCAGCAGCAGCAGGCCACCCAGCCGGATCAGCGTGTAGGCGGGCGAGATCGCCCAGAAGTCCCATTCCGCCCAGAAGTCGACGCGGCGGAAGGCGAGCGGCGCCAGCGCGGCCCCGACGCCCAGTGCCAGCGCGCCCGCGCGGACCAGCGGCGCGCGGCGCTGGCGGGCATCGCTCCGGCCGAGCCAGGCCCCGGCGGCACCGCCCGCGAGCACGAAGGGGGCATAGGGGAAGAGCGGGAAGTGCGAACCCGTGGACATGTCGAGATAGGGAGCCACGAAGGCCGGCCACGACTCGGCCAGCCGGCCGTGCCAGACCACCGGGCCGGCGATCGCCAGCGCCGCGGCCGCCGCCAGTGCTGCCGCCGGGAAGCGGCGCGGAAACGTGAGTTGCAGGCCGAGCAGCAGCAGTTGGGCGACGGCCACGAGCTGCAGCGCGTCGACGGCGAACAGCCCCCGCCACTGCGCCGGCGTGGCTTCGTTCAGCGTCTTCCACAGCGAGAAGAACGGCAACTGCAGCGCGTAGCCGGTCACGAACACGAAGCCGAGCCGGCGCGCGCGGCGCCAGGCCGCGTGGGCCGCCAGCGGCGACCGCGGCAGCGCGGCCACGAACCCGGACGCGAACAGGAAGCCCGGCGCGGTCGAGCCGTGGAGGATCAACTGGAGCTGGTAGCCGGGGTCGCTGCGGTGGGCGGGCGTGAGCAGGGCCTCGAATGCGTGGCCCTGCACCATCACCAGCGCCATCAGCCCGCGGAACGCATCGAGTGCCGCGTCACGAGGCCGGGAGGGGTTCATGGCTTCCGCCTCGCGGGCCGCGCCCGCGCCCGGTCTAGAGGATCAGGCCCGACTTCGACACCGGCGGCGCAGACGCCGCCTGCTTCACCTGCTCGAGCAGGAACGCCTCGGGCCGGGCACCGACGAAGTCGTGGGTCTCGCCGACCACGGTCTTGGGCACGCCCGAGATGTTGTACTTGTACGCCAGGTCGGGGAAGCCGCTGACCTCGACGGCGTCGACCGTGACCTTGTCGGACGCGAGCGCGAACTGGATGCCCAGGCGGACCGCCCGGGGGCAGTACGGTCAAGTGGGGGTCGAGAACACCTGGAGGTGGACGGGATTCTGCAGCGCCGCCAGCTCGGCCACGGTCTCGGGCGCCAGCTCGCTCTGGCCGCGCGACACTTCGACGATGGCGTCGATCAGCGAGCCGAACTCGTAACCCGAAGGCGGGCCGTAGAAGCGGATGCCGGGATCGGACTCGGCGCCCAGCACGGCGATCGCCGGGATGCGCGCGATGCCGAGCGTGGCGACCTTCTCGGCGTCGAGCACGAAGTTGTACGACTCGATGCTGAGCTTGTCGGACAGCGCCGCGACCTCCTCGACCAGGCGCTTGACCTGCTCCGACCCGGGGTCGGAGAGGGCCTGCGAGAACACCGCGAGGCGCACCGGGTTCACGAGGTTCACGAACTCTTCCTTGAGCTGTCCCGCCACGTCCTCCGGCAACATCGGCATCCGTCTTCCTCCAGAACATCCAGTATACGGCGCAGCCTCAGCGCAGCAGCAGCAACCCGACGCCGAGGCTCAGCACGGTGACCGGCACGCCGACCTTCAAGTACTCGCCGAACGTCAGCGGGCACTCGCGGCGCGAGCCCTCGGCGACGATCAGGTTGGCGATCGAGCCGAGCAGGGTCAGGTTGCCGGCCAGCGTCGAGGCGAGCGCCAGCGTCAGCCAGGCTTGCTGCGGGTCGGGCCACTGCGGCACCAGCGGCACGAACAACATCACCGCCGGCACGTTGGACACCAGGTTGGAGAGCGCCGCCGCCACGGCGCCGAGCGCCAGTGGGTCGACCGCGTCGCGGGCGTGGAGCAGTGCGAACAGCCGCTCGGACAGGCCGGAGCGCAGCGCGGCCTCGGTGACCACGAACAGGCCGGCGAACAGCGCCAGCAGGTTCCAGTTGACCTCGGTCAGCACCTTCTCGCTCTTCACCCGCCGCGTCAGCAGCAGCGCCGCGCCGGCGGTGATCGCCACCACCGACACGTTGGCGCCCGCGAAGAAGAAGCCCAGCATGACCACCGAGGCCGCCAGCGCCTTGGCCATCAGGAAGCCGTGCACGCGCACCCGCGGATGGGCCGCGCGGGTGAACGGCACCGCCAGCTCGCGACGGTAGACGAAGGCGATCACGCCGAAGTCGAGCACCAGCCCGACCAGCGCCGCCGGCAGCAGGGCGGCGAAGAAGTCGGCGTAGGCGATGCCCGAACGGGCCGCGATCAGCATGTTCTGCGGGTTGCCGGTGGGCGTCGCCACGCTGCCGATGTTGCTGGCGGTGGCGAGTGCGATCAGGTACGGCGTCGCCCGCACGCCGAGCGCGCGGGTGACCTCCAGCACCAGCGGCGTCAGCGCCAGGCAGATGGTGTCGTTGACGAACAGCGCGGACAGCCCGCCCGAGACGGCGATCAGACCAGCGAGGAACTGGTGCGGCGTGCGGGCGCGGCGCGCGACCGCCGCGCCGGCCAGGCGGAAGAAGCCGGACAGCCGCAACTGGCCGACGACCAGCATCATCCCGAACAGCAGCACGAGCGTCGCCAGGTCGATCGCGGCGAACGCCTCCTGGCGGCTGACGACGTGGGCCGCGACCATCGCGGCCGCGCCGACGATCGCGGCGCCGGTGCGGTCGAGCCGCAGCCCCGGCAGCCCGCCCAGCGCCACCGCGACGTAGGTGAGGGCGAAGATCGCCGCCGCCAGCCACGGGAAGCCGGGGTCCATGGCAGGGCCCGGGCTGGCTAGCCCAGCACCGAGAGGCGGACCTTGACGTCGGCCTGCTGGTCGCCGCGGAAGAGCCGCAGCGTCACGGTCTCGCCTTCGCGCTTGCCCTCGAGCCGGTCCTTCAGCTCGTTGGCGTCGCGCACCGGCTGGCCGTCGACCGCGACGATCAGGTCGCCCAGCCGCAGCCGGCCGAAGCGGTCGCGGCCGGTGCCGCGCAGCCCCGCGGCCGCGGCGCCACCGCCTTCGACCACGTCCAGCACCAGCACGCCCTGCAGCCCCAGGCGCCGGGCCAGCACCTCGTCGGCCATCTCGATGCCGAGCTGGGGCCGCACGACCCGGCCGTGGGTGATCAACTGCGGCACGATCTCGTTGACGGTGTCGACCGGCACCGCGAAGCCGATGCCGACCGAGGCGCCGCTGCCCGCGTTGTAGATCGCGGTGTTGACGCCGATCAGCCGGCCCGCGCTGTCGAGCAGCGGGCCGCCGGAGTTGCCGGGGTTGATCGCCGCATCGGTCTGGATCACGCCGCGGATCTGGCGGCCGGTGACCGCGGCGATCTGGCGGCCGAGCGCGCTGATCACGCCCGTCGTCAGCGTCTGGTCGAGGCCGAACGGGTTGCCGATCGCGAACACCTTCTGGCCCACCTGCAGGTCCTTCGACGAGCCGACCAGCAGCGGCTTGAGCCGCTCGCGCGGGGCATCGATCTTGAGCACCGCCAGGTCCTTGTCGGCCTCGTAGCCGACCAACCGGGCGGGCCACGCCGAGTGGTCGGCGAGGCGCACCTCTGCCGACTCCGCCTGTTGGATGACGTGGAAATTGGTGACCACATAGCCGCGCTCGTCCCACACGAAGCCCGAGCCGGTGCCCTGCGGCATCTCCATCACGGACAGCCGCGCCCAGTCGACCGCGCGAGCCAGGCTGGTGATGTAGACGACCGAGGGGCTCGCCTCGCGGAACAGGTCGATCGTCGCCTTCTCGTCCGCGGCGAGGTCGCCACGCGGCACCACGATGCGCGGGGACGCGGCGGGTGCGTGCAGGCGGGTCGGCCAGACCAGGCTGAGGCCGAGGCCGATCAGCAGGCCGGCGAACAGCGCCAGGACCACCACCACGCGTCGCACGGATTGATTCTAAAGCCCCCCTATCCTTGACAAACCCCTGATCCGTCCGCAACTTGCCTAATAGAGTGCTGGTTCCCGTCCCGGGTGGGACCGGCGACTCACCTCCCCATCAGTGGTCCTACCTCTAACCCCTTGAAAAAAATGGGGTTCGTGCGGAGTGTCGACTCTGCAGCCGAAAAGGCACTGAACTGGTGTGAGGGCTCCTGACGCGGGCCCAAGGTGTCTGAAGGCGTGAACGGTAATACTTTCCGAACTCTCGAGTACGAGGCGATTCGCGCACTTCTCGCGGGCCACACCGGCTCGGCGATGGGGCGCGATCGGGTCGCGGAGCTGCGTCCGCTGACCGACCCGACCCGGGTCCGGGCCGAACTCGACCTCACCTCGGAAGCCGTGACCGTGCTCGCCCGGGTCAGCCGCCAGCCGTACAACGATCTTCCGGACGTGCGCGAGATCCTGCCCCGGGCTCGCGTCGCCGGCCTGTACCTCGAGCCGCTGGAGTTGTCCGCGGTCGCGTCGTTCGCCGAGGGCGCCCACGAGATCGCAGTCCGCGTCGCCCGCGTCGAGGCTGCCCCGCGCCTCTCCGCCGAAGCCGCGACGCTCGACCACTCGCCGTCCCTCGCCACCGCCATTCGCCGCGCGATCCTGCCCTCGGGCGAGGTCGCCGACGAGGCCTCGCCGCGACTGGGCGAACTGCGCCGCGGGCTGCTGCGGGCGCGGGCCCAGCTCCACTCGCTGATGGACTCGTACCTGCAGGGCCCCGACTCCGTGCGCCTGCTGCAGGACAAGGTGGTCACCGTCCGCAACGACCGCTACGTTCTGGTGGTCAAGAGCGAGCAGCGGGCTGCACTGCCGGGCGTGATCCACGGCGGCTCGTCCTCCGGCTCCTCGGTGTTCGTCGAGCCGCTGCCCGCGGTCAACCTGAACAACGACATCGTGGCCCTGCAGGAGGAGGAGCGCCAGGAGGTGATCCGCATCCTGCGCGACCTCACCGCGCGGGTGGGAACGCACGCGGACGCGCTGGCCCACGCCGCCGCGGTGCTCGGCAAGCTCGACTTCGCGCAGGCCCGGGCGCTGCTCGCGCGCGAGATGAACGCGATCGCCCC